>VGOG01000123.1 GCA_016875995.1 Chloroflexota bacterium | reverse complement strand
TTAATGCAACCCCCTGAGTTTTGCGCAAAAATATAGTTTTACGTTTTACGTTTCACCAACCCCATCCGTGCCGCATAAGCGATCACCTGCGCTCGATTCTCGAGATGCAACCGCTCCAGGATCTGCCCCATGTGATATTTGACCGTGCGCTCGCTGAGATGGAGGGTCTCTCCGACCTCCCTGTACGTCATCCCCTGGGCCACCAGGGTCAGAACTTCTATCTGGCCGGGGGTCAGTTCCGCCACCTTCCCGGCTTCCGCCGCTGGCCCGGCGCCGGCCGCCGAACGGGCAAACTCCTCCAGGATCCTGGCGGCCAGGCCGGGCGACAGGGGCGCTTCCCCCCGCTCCAACCCTGCCAGGAGTTGGAAGAACCTGTCGGCGTCCAGGCTCTTGACGAGATACCCACTGGCCCCGCTCTTGATGGCCTCGAACAGGTCCTCGTCCTCTTCGGACACGGTGAGCATCACGATCTTGACGTCGGGCATTTCGGCCTTGATCAGCCGGGTGGCGGCCAGCCCGTCGCAGCGGGGCATCTGCACGTCCATCAGGATCACGTCGGGGCGCAGGGCGCGGGCCTTCTCCAGCGCCTCCAGCCCGTCGTCCGCTGTGCCGAGTACCTCGATGCCGTGGGCGCTCAGCAGGTTCTGGAGGCCTTCTCGGAACAGGGGGTGGTCGTCTACCAACAGTATCTTCACACGCGTCACTCCTGAACACAGGTACATTGGTAAATTCGTAAATTCGTACATTCTCCCAGCGTACCAATCTACGAGTCTACGAGTCTACGAATCTACGAATCTACCAGCCTGAGCGGAACCTGCACCATGACTTTGGTGCCCTGGCCTGGCGCTGAACACACCTCCAGGCTGCCCCCCACCGCCTCGGCCCGCTCGCGCATGAGCTGCAAACCAAAGTGCGCCCCCTCCCCGGCCCTCCCCCAACTTTGGGAGAGGGAGGCCGGGTCGAATCCCTGACCGTCGTCCTCTACCGTCACCAGGGCCTGGTTGCCCTGCACCGCGAAGCTCACCTGCACTCTACGGGCGCCAGTGTGTTTCCTGACGTTGGTGAGCGCTTCCTGGATGATGCGCAGCAGTTGGACCTCGACCACAGGCTCCAACATTCCCTCCGCCAGGTCGTGCGGGATGATCCGTTCCGTCTGGATCTCGTAGCGCTGCTCGAATTGCCGCAGGTAGTGATCCAGGGCAGTGAAGAAGCTTCCCTCAGGAGAGAGGGCCGCTTTCACGCTCAGGATATACTCGCGGACGTCGGTGTGGGCGTCCTGAGCGATGACCGCCAGGCGGGCCAGGTGAGCCTCGGCGTCCCTGGTTCGGCCGCTGGAGAGCAGCTCGCGGGCGGCCTGGGCCTGCACGTTCACGTAGCCCAGCACTTGGCCCAGGCTATCGTGCAGCTCCCGCGCCAGCCGTTCCCGCTCTTCCAGCACCGCCAATGCCCGCTGCTGCTGGAGTAGTTGGGCATGGATCCGCTTGCGCTCAGTGATGTCGTGCCAGACGATCAACTGGCCGATGCGGCGACCGCGCCCATCCCTCAGCGGCGAGCAGCGCACGTCGTAGCACGGCGCGGCGTCACCTTCGCCCAAAACCAGCTCGGTTTGCGTCATCGCTTCGTCTTGGCAGAGAGCGATCAAATCAGGCAACACCTCGGCCACCGGTTGGCCGATGGCCTGGGAAGCTGGCCGCCCCACGATCCTCTGGGCGGCCGGGTTGAGGTCCACGATGCGCTTCCCCGCGTCCAGCACCATCACCCCATCGTCCATGCCCTCGACGACGGTGGTGCGGGCGACCGGCACCAGGTCGAGCAGCCGGTAACGGAAAAGCCCCCAGGCCACCACGACGCCGGACAGGCTCAGAATGGCGGGAGCCACATCGTGGCGGGGGATGGGGCTGAGGCCAAAGTTGTACAAGGCGTTCCATGCCACCGGCAAGAGCGTCCCGATCAGCAAGACCGGGGTCTGTCGGCGGGAGAGGGGCGACGCCCGCAGGGCTGCTAGAAAGAGATAGATGGTGAGGGAGAGCAGGAGATAAGTGTACACGGCGTGGACCCAGAACCACGGGCCGAAGGTCTTGCCGATCACCGGGAAGGGGCCAGCCGTATCCAGGTGAACGCCCCGCCGCATCAGGCCGTGAAGAGGGTTGGTCCAGACCAGCACTGCCGTGATCAGCGGCTCGATCATCAACAGGGCCAGGTTGCGGCGCGTCAGCCACTCGTCTCGACGGGTGTAGTGGAGAGACAGGGCCAGCCAGGCCAGGGGGAGAGTGACGTAGCACAGGTACTGGACGTTGGCCCAGAAGAGCTTGGTGGGCAGGTCGGTGCCCGCCATCTCCAGGGCGTTAGCCAGCGCCCAGGCTGTTGCTATCAGCATGAGGATGGCGAAAGGGGTGGCGCCGGGCACGGTACGCTGCCGCCAGGCGTAAACCCCCAGCGCCGTCGTCACCGCTGCTGAGGCCAGCAAGAGCCATACGTAGGGGATGTACTGGAAGTGCATTGTTCAGAGGACGGACCAAATCCCTCTATTCCACCTTGATCTTGGTGGCCTTTTTCTTGGGTTTTTCTTCGGTGCACTCAATAGCCGCATCGAGCAGGCTGCGCATGGCCAGCAGCATCTCGCGACGGGCGGCTTTAGTGTGTTGGCGGAACTCCTCGGGCAGGAACGGGCGGAGCTCCTTGCACCTCGCCCGAAAGCCTTTGATGCCCTCGGCCAGCCAGTCCTCGAAGACGAACTCCCTCTCTTCTGCCATGCTTCTCACCTCCCAACTACAGTAACGAGTCAACGAGTGACGAGTAAACGGGGCAACCGCTGTCCGCAAGATAATTATACTACGATCTGTTTTAGCAGTCAAAGGTTCCGCTGCCGATGCTCAACCTCTCCACTGCTTCCAGTATCTGCTCTGCGGTGATATTCCGCACGCAGGGATGCTGGTACAGCTCGGCGGGGGCGTAGTCGAGGCGGTTGCAGGGGATGCAATCCATCTCCGAGGTGACGACGATGTGGCGGGCCGGGTCGCCCCAGGGGCCGAAGGCGCGGCTGTCCACAGGGCCGAAAAGGTGCACGGTCGGCGTGCCCACGGCCACAGCCAGGTGCAGAGGCCCACTGTCCACTCCCAGCACCAATCGGCAGCGGGCCATGATGGCTGCCAGCTCTCCTAAACTGGTCTCCCCGGCGGCCACGATGGGGTTGCTGGTCATTCCTTCGGCGATGGCTCTGCACAGGGGCGATTCCTCTGCTGAGCCGGTCAGGATGACCTTGGCGCCGTACCGTTGAGCCAGAACATCAGCCACCTGAGCCCAGGCCTCGTTTCTCCACAACTTGACCGCCGCCCCGGCCCCAGGATGAATCCCGACCAGCAAATCGCCATCCTCCACTCCGTGACCTGCCAAATAGCTGTTGGCGAATGTCTCGTCTTCAGCCGTCAACTGAAACTCCAACGGCCAATCTACGCCCCGTGCCCTGATCCCTGATTCCTGGTCCCTGGTCCCTGATCCCTGTTCCACCAAGACCAGATTCTGCTCCACCTCGTGGCGATGGGGCGAATAGGGCACGACGTCGGTCAGAAAGGGCCGCACCTCGGCCACGTCGTAGCCCACGCGGCGGGGGATGCCGGCCAGGTAAGCCAATAGCGCCCCCCACCAGTGGTCGAAGCGGAGAACGACGGCCAGGTCGAAGTTCCGTTGCCTCAACTGCCTGGCGTATTGTAGAAGCATCACATAAGGCTCGATTATGGATCGCTTCCTTCGGCTAGCCTCAGGACAGGTCTTCTGACAGGTGAAGCCGGGGAAGGGGCAGAGGGCGATTTCGTCAAGGTGGGGGTTGTTCTCGATGACCACTTTGGCCCAGGGGCCGACCAGGCAGGTGATGCGGGCCTGGGGGAAGGCTTCCCGCAGCAATCTGAGAGCAGGGGTGGTGAACAGCAGGTCGCCCAGGTGGTCGGGGCGGATGAGGAGGATGCGGGCAACGGATGGGGAGCCGATAAGCGGATGCTTCCTTCGCGGCTTCAGGGGCCAGGTCAGATAGGGGATGAGGCGTAGCAGGTGCAGGCGAATTCGTTGGCGTAGGGTTCTTGTTGCCATTTCTTGTAAGGAGTTCAGGTGACAGGCACTTTCATCAACTTCTCAGGAACACCAGCACTTCTAGGCCAAGCAAGCTTGCTCAATCAGCCGGCTATTCGCAAGTGCCTGTCACCTTGGCGGCTTCTCCCACCATCTGCCTGAACGCTTATGATTGTTGGAATACCAAGATCACTCTGACAATACCCGAACGAGTTCGGGAGTCCGACCGACTTTACCCACGTGACATTCGTGTTTCATAGACCTGGTCGAGTTTGGGAACAATGTGCCGCCATTCGTACCGCTCTTCTACGAAACGCCGCGCTGCCTGCCCCAGCCGTTCCCGCCGGGCGGCATCGTCCAAGAGCTCGATCACCCGCCGGGCGAACTCCTGCGGGGTGTCAGCTATGGCCAACTCCCGACTGGATACCAGGCCCTCGAATCCCTCGCAGCCCAGCGAGGTGGAGACGATGGCCTTGCCCATGGCCATCGCCTCCAGCAGCTTGAGGCGGGTGCCGCCTCCTATGCGCAACGGCACCACGTAAACCGAGGCCCCGGCGATGTAGGGGCGCACGTCGTCCACGTAGCCGGTGACGGTCACCGCCGGATCCTCGACCAGGCGCAGGACGCGGCGGTGGGGGCTCTGGCCAACGATGTAAAAGTGCACCTCGGGCACTTTCCTCTGTATCAAAGGCAGGACTTCCCGACAGAACCAGAGGGCGGCGTCCACGTTGGGGCGGAAATCCATCTTACCAGTAAAGACCAATGACCAATGACCAATGACCAATTGGGATTTGGTCATTGGGATTTGATCATTGTAAAATTCGGTGTCTACGCCGTTGGGGACGACTGTGACCTCCAGGCCCGGCACGAGCCGTTGCAGAGCAGCCTTGTCCGCCTCGGAGACGGCCACCACCTGGTTGGCCAGCCGGCAGATCGTGGCCTCGTAGCGGCTGAGCTTCTTCCACTGGATGAGGGAGTAGAGGGCCGCCACCCAACGCCTGGGTTGTCGAATGTCGGTCTCGAAGGCTCGCTGCTGCAAAACGTACTCAGCGTTATGATCATCGAAGATGGATATTGGATATTGGATATTGGATATTGGACGTTGGAGGTTGGAAGCTGGATGTCTAGTTCCATCATCCAATTTCCAACTTCTAACTTCCAATTTCCAACTTCCAACTTCCAACATCCAGGGATACGCCATCTCGAGGCCTTCGATCTGCACCACATCGAATCGCTCCCGCTCTAAACAGGCTCGCAGCTTGGTTGTGAACTCCGCCGACGGCAGGCGCAGGGCCATGTCGGGCAGGGGGGAGAGGAACAGCGAGAGAAAGCGTTTCCACGGGGAGCGGCGGGGAACGAGGACGGTTTCGATGTGGCGACAATGTTGGTGCAGCGGGGTTGCTCTCGCTACTTCATCCTGGGAGTGCACGAAGGAAAGCAGGTGGATGTCGTGGCGCGGGGCCAGGTTGGCAATCAGGTTGTAGTTCCTGATGGTTGTGCCCTGGTGGGGAGGGTAGGGGAGCTGAGGGGTAAGAAACAGGATCCGCATCACTCAGTCACCCTGGGCGACGCGCTGGTAGAGCTCCAGTGTCTGGAGCGCGGTTTTCTCCCAGGAGAAGCACTGCGCCCGCTTGAGCCCCTTGGCGATCAACTCAGCTCGCAGGGCCTGGTCGGTCAAGACCCGCCAGATGGCTACGGTTAGCTGTGAAACATCTTCGGGGTCAACCAGCAGCGCGGCATCGCCCACCACCTCAGGCAACGATGAGACGTTGGAGACCACTACCGGCGTGCCGCAGGCCATGGCTTCCAGGGGCGGCAGGCCGAAGCCCTCGTAGAAGGATGGTTGCACCAGAAGATGGGCGGCATTGTAAAGATGTAACAAATCCTTAATAGGTACTCGACCGAGGAAGAGGACGTCGCTGGCTAGCTTGAGCTCCTCCACCAGGGTAAAGACCTCCTCGGACAGCCAGCCTCGCCGACCCACTACCGCCAGTCTGACGTTATTCTGGTAGTTATCTAACAACTGACGATAAGCCCTCAGCAGCGTAGGCAGGTTCTTACGGGGTTCGATGGTGCTCACGAAGAGGATAAAATCGCCTGTGATGTGATATTTGCTCTTCGTCTGGTCCAGGATTTCCTGGTCGTTGACCGGCCGATAGATAGGGTTGGCTGATTCGTAAATGACGGTGATCTTGTGCTCCGGCGCGCCCAACAGGCGGATGGTATCTTGCCTGGTGCTCTCCGAGACGGCGATAATGTGATCGGTACGCTTCACCGCCTGGTCAATCTGGCCGTAGTAGTGGGCGCTATCCCTGGTGAGAAAGTGGGGGTAGAGGAGAAAGGCCAGATCGTGGATGGTGATGATGGATTGGCAATTGCGGCGGAAAGGAGGGATAAAATCGGGGCTGTGCAGGACGTCCAGGCCCAGGCGTGAGATCTCCAGACGCAGGGCAATCTGTTCCAGGCGATGATGGCTTGGCGTCCAAAGGGACACCCGCTTGAAATTGGGCTGATCAACAATGAGGTGTTTATCCTTACGGCTCTGTAGGATGATGAACTCATTTTCTCGGTCGCTCTCGGCAAGTCCCTGAATCAAGCGCAGGGTGTACTGGGTGATCCCCGCCTGACTGTAGTAGACCAACCGCGCGTCAATGCCGATGCGCATTGGCTATGTTTCTCCTGGCTTTTGCTCCAATTCTTTTGTCCTACGGGTCTTTAAGCAGTTGTGCGAATTCCTCCACCGTCAACTCGGCATCGGCGAGAATACTCTTCAGCACCTTTGGGTGCAGGACCTTGCCTGCATGAAACGGCACTGTCACCCGCTTGCCCATTGCATTCTTGTAGATTCTGTGGCTGCCGCTTTGATGGGCTAACCCGAAGCCAATCTTCTCCAAAACACGAATAACCTGCAGGGCGGTGACACGCGGCAACCGAGGATTCACGCCTGGACCTCCAGAGTTGCCAGACTCACCATCTCAGCGGTTGGAATAGATTCGCCGTTGGCTAAGCGATCTGTGATGTGCAAGCGAATGGCATCTTCGATGTTGGTCAGGGCTTCCTCAAAGGAATCGCCTTGTGTGTAACAGCCCTGCAAAGCAGGGCAGAACACGAAATAGCCATCTTTGTCTTTCTCAATGACAATTGGTAACACAAACCTACGCATTGTCTTCTCTCCCACCTAAGGCTTTCTCCATTTCTAACAGACGACGCTTGAGGTCCAGACCACCCCCGAAGCCGCGCAAGTCCCCGTTGCTGCCCATCACGCGGTGACAGGGCACCACGATGGGCAGGGGGTTGGCAGCCATGGCCTGCCCCACAGCTCGGGCTGCCCCTGGCGAGCCAACCTGGCGGGCTATCTGGCCATAGGAGCGGGTCTCTCCGTAGGGAATGTCTCGCACCGCCGACCAAACCCGGCGCTGAAAGGCTGTTGCCCCTGTCAGGTCCAGAGGCTCGTCGAACACGACTCGCTGGCCATCGAAATACTGTTGCAACCTCCTTTTCAGGCCTTCGAGCCCCGGATCCTGGTAGAGTTGTGCTTCCCCCCACCGTTCGAGGAGCGGCTTCAAGGCCCTCTCCTGGGTGGGCTCAGGCAAGGTAAGGACCAGCAGTCCGCTGGGGGAACTGGCTATCCCCACCCAGCCCCAGGCTGTCGGGCATGAATCTATAACTACCTTGGCATCTTCTTTGCTCATTTTGGTTTTCTGGCCTCCTCGGTTTCGAGTGTTCGCGCCTCTAATTATAACCATTGTGCCTTGCCCGTCAAGGTTGCGTGCCCTCGGCTCAGCTTACTCAGGGTGTACTCTGGCTGCCTTTCGCTATGGACCTTCAGCCTCGCTCGCTGACTTTCGACGACGGGAAGATTTACGGCTCTTTTCGAGGTATTCATCCAGCATCCTGAGGCTATATCTGCGATGGCCGCCAGGAGTGCGGAAGGGAATCAAACCTCCCTCGTTCTCCATCCTTTTCAGGGTGTACAGGCTCACCCGCAGATACTCGGCGGCCTCCTTCGCGGTAAGGATGGTCATTTCCTGGTCTAACATTTCCTCTTCCGCCATATCCACCCTCCTACTTATGGCGGAGTGGCAAGTGGATGGTGGACGCCGTCCTCCTACCCAGCCCGCTTGCCATCTCACGGCTTCTCTTCGATTCACATTTTATCACAATACAGCAAGCATGTCAATAGCTGTATTCCACGCCTCGAAGTCTGTCCCAGCCATAACAAAAAGCGCACGGTACCTCGACGGTGTCCTGCGCTCTCGTCTTGCCCAAATGAGAATTGCTTACATCAGATCCCCCAGCGGGCCCAGGCTGAGGTTCAGCACTTCATCCTCCAGGCCGAAGATTAGTTTTAGTTCCTCCATGCGCGCGTCCAGTTTCATGAAGGTCTGGCCCAGCCGCTCGATTTCCTCGTCGTCCAGGGAGCCGGCTTCGATGCGTCGCAGGGCCTGGCGCTCCATGAGCTGGCGCAGGAGCTCGATCAGGGTCAGGACCAGCTTGGCCAGCCCGCGTTCTACCCCCTCAGGGTCGGCGTTGACCCGGCGGGGCAAAGGGCTGGTGGCCTGCTCCAGCTCGGTGGCGAAGGTCTCCAGATCGCCTGGGTCATGTAGTAACTTCTCTCCCACTTGGCTATCCAAGTCAGTCACTGGCATCTTTCCTAAGCGTGAAACGTAAAACGTGAAGCGTGATGCGTGAATTCACGTTTGGCGTTTCAGGTTTCATTCACTGTCACAAAGTTGTAGGCGGGCCAGGGGCCGGTGCAGAGGAAGCGCAGCGCAGGGTAGGTGGCGCCGAGGGCTTCCACTTCCCGCCGAAAGGCCGCCACCTGGTCCCGCTCCACCAGGTAGGCGGCCGTCAACAGCAGGCGAGGGGTGATCAGCACTTGCCGCGTGCTCTCCGCCGCCAGCCGGGCCAGGGGGGTGTGGATCTCCCCGGCCAACGCCTCCGCCCGCTGTCGCCAGGCCTGCCGCTGACGCTCCTCCTCCAGGCGAGCCAGCAAATACGCTCGTCCACTGTTCTCCTGAGTTCCTCTCAGTTCCCCTGAGTGTCGCTGGGGAACTCTGGGGAACTCATGGGAACTCGGAGGAGTCGGGGATTGGTCAGCCTCCCATAGCACCCGCAGGCTCAGCTCCACCCGACCACGCACCCGTTCCAGGGTGGCCACGAAGTCGGCGTAGTGCTCCGCCAGGACGGCCTGAACTGCGTTGTCGTCGGCCAGCATGGTACCGAAGCGCACGGGCAGGACGGCGCGGTCGGCCATCAGAGCCTCCTCCACCGCCTCGTGCCGCCACAGGTTGTCCTCCGTCGGTGGCACCTTGGCTGTGGCCAGAGGGCTGACTACGGCGGCGATGTCCTGGTGGGTCACACTGAAAAGAGAAGTGCCCTCCAGTCCAGGCTCGGCGGGCACGGGTAGCTCAGGTCGGTCGGTGATGGCGTAGAGGTATATCATGTCGCAGGTCACAAGTCGCGCGCTTGACGTTTCACGTTTCACGTTTCACGTCCCACGCTGATTGCCGAACGGCTGCCATGCTCCGCATCTGCTCGGCCTTTTCTATCGAGGTCAGGAGCACCTTCAGGCCCAGGTAAATGAGGTCCACGTCGGCCACGGAGATGGTCACGTCGCCAAACAGGATGACCCCCTTGTCGAGGATACGGTCCAGCAGGTCCAGCAGAGTGACCTCTTTCTCCTTGGCCACCAACTCACTCATGGGCAACTCTCTCCTCGAGGCCAATGGATACGAAGTTATAGGGCGGCCAGGGGCCCGTCATCTCGTAGACGAATCCCAGGTCGCCGTGCTCCTCTGCCAGCCTTTCCAATTCAGCCCGAAAGGCCGCCAGTTGATCCTCGGCCACCAGGTAGGCTCCGTTCAGAACCATCGCCTCTTTGCGGCCGGTGAGCTCCCTGCTCTGCAAGGGGTTGATGACGGACTCTTCGGCGTGATTGGATAGACGGTCGTGACTGCGCTGAGCATATTCGTCACTGGCCCGCTCCACCTCCTCGGCGATGGCCTCGTCCATCTTCTTCTTCAAGAAGTACGCCGCCCCCCTTGACTTCCGCTCCATCTCCGCCCTGAGCTCCTTGACCCTATCGCTGGCCTCTCCAACCCTCTGGGCCAGGGTCTCCCCATCACAGAAAACCTTGACCCCCCACTCCTGCTTGCCCGCCAGCCGCCCCAGGGCCTCCACAAAATCGTCGTAGTGCCGGGCCAGCATCTCCTGCACGCCGCTCTCGCTGCGATAGATGGTGCAGAACCTCATGGGGACGAGGGTGTGGCTGCCCAGCACCGCCTCGAGGACGCGCTGGTGGGCCAGCACCTTGGCCTCCACCCACTTGATGTCATTCAGATTGGCCTCCAATGCCTCCTGGCCGAACTCTTGCAGCGACACTTGGCTCACGACAGCCTGGATAGCTTGATAAGGCAGAGCGTAGACGGGATGGGCCGGGTCAATGCCTTTGGAGAAACCGGGTTTTTCGGAAAAAACCTGGTTTCTTTCCCCAACACTGCCCACGATGCCGTAGACGTAGTAGCCATGACCCTCTTCCTCTCTACTCGGGACACTTGGTTCCTGCTCGGCTGGGGGCTCCTGCACCTCCTCGGTCTCAACGGGAGACACCTTGACCTGACTCAAAAGCCTCTCGTTCTCCGCGATCTTTTTTCTGATGGCCTGGATCTCTTGCTGAATCTGCTCCTCAGTCTGTGCCGAGGAGCTGAGGTGCGGAGGTGCAGGGGAGCTTTTCCTGAATTCTTCGGCCCCCTGGCTCTTCGGCTCCCACCCCCCACCGCTCAAGGGCACAGGCATGGCACTGCTGCCGACGCTTTCCAACCCCTCCAGGGCGCGCTCTAGGATAGCCTGAACCATCGTCCCTTTGATGATCGCCTTCGCCTCGGCCAGAGCCTCGTTCCTGGCCTCTTCGATCAAGGCGGCTATCTGCTCATCAGAGAGCTCAGCCAGGCTGTCTTCGAGTTTGCACCTCAAGCGACTGGTCATCTCATCCATTGCTGTCTCCATATTGTAGTGGCGACTTCAGTCGCTTGGGCACCATCTCAGACGACTGAAGTCGTCACTACGAGCAGGCTACCCTATGCCGGCACCTCCTGCCGTCGGATCGCAATCAGCAGCGTCTGTTCCACTGTTTCCCTGCTGAAGCGGACTTTCGATTTCGCTCCCTTGCTCCTCTGCTCCTCTGCTCCCTTGCTCCCTTGCTCGGCGTAGGCGGTGAGGAGCTCGTAGGCCTGGGTCAGCTCGGCCATGCGGGCTTCGGCCTGGGGGTCGTCGGGGTTGTGGTCGGGATGTACCTGGCCAGCCAACCGGTGGTAGGCCCGCCTGATCTCGCCAGGGGTAGCCATCTCTCCCAGGCCCAGGCGGCGCCGGGCCTCGTCAACCATCTCGAAGGAGGGCACTTCCACCTCCACGGTGGCGAAGCTGTAGGGCGGCAGGGGCCCTACGCAGCGGAAGGTGAGCTGGCCCTCGAACTCCTCGTCCAACAGCTCTAACTGCTGGTTCAGCGCCTCCTGCCCAGCCTCATCCACCAGCAGGGCCACGTTGGCTACCATGCTGTCGCCCATGGGAGGATTGATCACCAGATCCAGGGACACCTGCTTCAACCAATGGGTCAGGTAGTCCCGCAGGGAGGCTCTGCGTTTCTCCAGCGATGCCTGCACCATCTGGCCGATGGCCACCCGCTCGGTCATCGTCTCTTCGGGGGGGTGGCCTTCTACCTGGGCTTTGAGTTGGGCGATGTGCTCCTCCTGGCCGATCTCCTGGAAAACCTGTTGGAGGTTCCACAGGACCACTACTTCCATCTGCACCCGGTCGGCGAACTGCTCCAGGGTGGTGCGGAAAAGAGTCTCTCCCTGCGCCAGGAGGCGATGCACCCAGGATTCGGCGGGCAGGACGGTACCGAACTTCACCGGTAGGAGAGGGAAATCCTGCATCACCGCCTCGACGACGCGTTGGTGGGCCACCAGATAGTGGGCCGCCTGGTCTCGTTTCAGACCTCGGTAATCCCCCAGGGGGCTGGCGCTGACCACAGCGGCGAAATCGCGATGCGGGACGGTGTAAACCTCGTCGTGCTCGTCGTCCATTCCAGCTACCTCATCAAAGATCACCCGACTGCTTGTGGGGATGATAGCGTACACGTACGTTGCGGTCATCTTCGTGACTCTCCTTGATTTCAAACAAACGGAAGCGAGGGGAACGCTTGGTTGCCTTTTCTGGTTTTCTATGCTATAATCTCATTGCCCGACAGTCGCTTCCCAAAGGACCATCAAGTGCACGAAACAAGCTAT
>VGOG01000122.1 GCA_016875995.1 Chloroflexota bacterium | reverse complement strand
GTCGAAATTCATTTTGCCGGCTTCTCCAGAACTACGGTGGTATCGTGCTTTATAGTCCCAGCCCAATTGACGTTTCTGGGAACGTTTAGCTTTCGGTTCTTCAGAAGAAGATTGAAGCGGAATTTCTCAAGAAATCCGACTTCACATGCTAACTCGGATAGAATGGAGGCTACCGGTACTTCCACACCACAAATCCTGCTAACATCTCCTACCGAAAAGCAGTAAAACCCGCCTGGTCTCAATTTTGAATACGCGCTAACGAAGTGTTTCCTCATGTCTGTGAAGTATTTGTAGACTACTCGTGCCCTTAACTGATTCTGCTCCCCACTTGCTCTATACCATCTTGCCCTGTAAATATCTTCTATCAATGGGTCAAGCTCCTCGTGGCCAGTTTGCCCCAGTTCCCTATATTCCGAACGAGGTATTCTCTCCGTCCCTATCTCTCTGAGATACAGATTCAGTCTGTCTTCGTCATTATTGACCAAACCTAACCAATGAAGCTCAAATTTGGAAGCCCAAACATAGTCTATGGCATTTATGTACGGCGGTGAGGTTACTACGGCGTCACAAGTCCAGTCACCTCCGAGCGCCCGTGCATCTTGTAAAGGCAACTCTGTGGCTCTAACTGGAGCGTCGCCTACGCAGGATTGCCATTCCGCGATGGCAGCAATTGCTTTGTCAAGGTACATCTTAAAGTATCTGAATACGTCGTCTCGGGAACGCTTTGGTATCTTCTCAATATGGGGACGGCGAGCCGCAAGCAACATGCCATCATTCATGTTTGAAGTTTTCCTCACAGTTGACGCGAGCGCCAGCCAAAGCACCGGTTGATTTGCTGCTCTCGACCTCAAGATGTGTTCTCGCAGGATTTCGAGACCTTCCTGGACTGGCTCCTGGAACCAGAAATCCTTGTTGGCAAAATGGACGGTTTCTGGCGCGTGTTTCTGTCTACTCGATTTCCTGAGAATATCAAATGACTCCTCCAGGACTTCTAACGCCGCGAAGGTTGTCGTTTTGACGCGACATATTAGACGGCTAAGAGGGTGATAGTCCAACCAGTACACAGACGCGCCGAACCTCAGAGCTTCGATTATCGTCGTGCCAGATCCAGAAAATGGATCCAGTACAGTAGAAGGTAAAGACGCGTACGCTTGCAGAAACCATCGCGGTATCTCCGGTATCGTCTTTGCAGGTTGAAAACCTAACAGGTAAATGCTTAGAGGTTGCTTCCTGGCAATTGATAACAAGGCACCTGATGGCAAGTCTAGTGGAATGTCGCCCGCTACGTGTAGATAAGGAGCTTGTCCTGCTCCCACTGACAAGGTCTGTGGCTCTGGACAAGTCCCTGTTTTCCCAAACTCTTCAAATAGACCGAGTTGCTTCGCCAGCATTTCCTTGACTCCAAGATTGGTGTTGTTGCTAACACAAATGACAAACTTGCTAAACAGCGCTTCACCATGTCTTCCAGTTACATTCGCGTTCATAGTGCAATGGCTCTTTGCCGCGTCCCCCCAACAGTATTTGCCTGGCAAATCTGCGTCGCGCTTTCGACAGTTGCCGTTTCCAATAGCGACCAATGTGTGGACTAGGCCAACGACATTGCCAATGTGGTAGCTTGTCTTTCTCTCGTCTACCCATTTTTCTCTTTTTAGCCTGAAGGATATGGCTCGTGCTCTTGCAGTGTGGCGGCCAAGCGCCATCGGGCCTGGGTTGAGGACTTCGACTGAGACTTCGGCGAGCAACTCGCGCTGCTCAGTCGAAGCCCTTGGCTAAATAACTGAAAGGGCAAAGTGCCCTGAAAGGCACTCGGTTTTAAGGCGCTTTCAGTGTCCTTTACCCTTTCAGTTTAGCCCCAGGCAACCCGGCAATAGTTCAGCAACCTCCAAGAGGGAGACCGTTTTGAGGAGACAGCGAGTAGCTGAGGGGGCTAGGGCATTAGGCCTCAGCCTCGGCCGTGACCTTGCCCTTGGCCTCCTCCAGCTTGGCCACCAGCTCCTCTTTTTTCTTGGCCGCGGCCTCCTTGCCTTCGGCGATGGCCTCCTCGATTCGGCCTTTCTTCTCCTCTACGATAACCTGGCCCTTCTCCCGAAGCTCTTCGGCTCTCTTGCGGGCCTCCAAGGCTGCTTCCTCGGCCCGGCCTTTGAGCTCGATGCCCTTCTCCCTGAGTTGCGCCTGAGTCTCCTCGCCGGCCTGAGGGGCCAACAGCAAGCCCGCCGCAAACCCCACCAACCCACCGACGATGAATCCCGCCACAAACCAGGCACTCCCATTGTTGTTAGCCATTGTTAATCCCTCCTGTCTCAAAGAATTCAACTGTGCGCTCTAATCACTGCGCATACTTCGCCACCTGGTCAACGTCCGTACCGCTTTCTTCACCCCAGATGCATAACTGACCACCTTGATTATCGGCGAGACGACGGTGTCGCTCATAAAAGTGGCCGTCCCTCGCATGGTATTGACCGTCTCGCTCACGTTGTTGACCGTCTCTTTGGTGGTATCGAGGATCGGCGTGATCTTCTTCTCCAAGGTCTGGATCAACCACCATAACATGCCGATGACCACGATCAAAAGCAATAGCATCACGATGGACTCAAGGGCGAGGATGATAACGGAGATGTCTCGGATGATAGCCGCTTCTCTGTCGTGCTTGAAAAGCAAATAGCACATCACGATCAACAACACGACTACGACCACCAAGATACCGATAAGAGCTATCTGGAAGTTCTTCTTCTCGGATTCGTTCACGTTGTTCTCTCCTTAGCACTGGACTGTACATCATTATATCACACGCCCACCAGATAGTCAAAACAGGTTAAAGCTCTCACGGCTTTAACCACTTAGCCAGGAACGAAAGCACCAAAGACCCGATGGTTCCTTCCAGGACATGGATTTCGCCGATCATCAGGATGTCCAAACCCAGGAAATCCCCTACAAGCTCTCCGATAGCGAATCCCAGCCAGCAGGCCAGCAGATAGATCAGCAGGTCCTTCACGCTACCTCCCTGCCATAGGTTGAAAATGGCAGCGTAGGCACTGGCCATGATTAGGGATAAGATCAGAGCAGGAGAGAGGAGTATCTGCATTTTAGCTGATTATCCCTCCACCGAGTACGACCTCGCCTTGATAGAAGACGACACCTTGTCCCGGCGTGATGTCCCGCTGCAGTTGGGCGAAGGTCACTCGCGCCCGACCATCCTCGAGCGGAGTGAGGATGGCTTCGGCTTCGATGGCCTGGTAACGGATCTTGGCCGTGATCTCCAGAGGTTCTTGAGGAATCTGCCCAGATACATAATTGACCTCTGTAGCCACCAGTTCCCGCCGCCCCAACTCCGCCCTGGTGCCCACCACCAGCGCGTTGCCAGCCACGTCAATCTGCATGACGTAGAGGGCCTCTGCGGCCGCGATACCCAGGCCCTCCCGCTGGCCAATGGTGTATAAAGGCAGCCCCTTGTGCTGACCGATGGCACGCCCCGCCGTGTCCAGGATGGGGCCGGGCTGAATGGCCTCCGGCGCGTGTACCTGCAAAAATCGGCGATAGTCATTATCCACGAGGAAACAAAGGTCCTGGCTTTCTGCCTTTTCAGCTACAGGCAGCCCCCGCTGGCGAGCCATAACCCGCACCTGCTCCTTGGTGTAGTCACCCAAAGGCAAGAGGAGATGCTGGAGCTCTTTCTGCCCCAGCATGTAGAGCACATAGGACTGGTCCTTCTCCTCGTCGTGGCCCTTGAGCAGTTGATAACGGCCATTCACCTGCCGTATTCTGGCGTAGTGCCCCGTGGCCAGATATTGGGCATCCAGGGCCAGGGTTCGGCGGAGCAGGAGATCGAACTTGATGTAGCGGTTGCAGGCCAGACAGGGATTTGGGGTGCGCCCGCGGGCGTATTCGGCGATGAAGAGGTCAACGACCTCCCTCTTGAACTCCTGCTCATAGCTGATCAGGTAGAAAGGGATGTCCAGGGCATAGCAGACGCGGCGAGCGTCTTCCCTAGCTTCGAGGGAGCAACAGCGGTTGGTGGCGCCGCCTTCGCCCTCCTCGGCCCACAGGCGCATCATCACCCCGGTCACCTCGTAGCCCCGCTCCACCAGCAGAGCCGCCGTCGTGGAGCTATCCACGCCGCCGCTCATGGCGACTACGACCCGGTTATCACCCATCATCACCATGTTCTCAAAACCAAAAACTCCCCGCTGGGGCTTGCTCGAACCGGCGGGGAGATGCCCACAAAATGATTGTAAACTCCTCCTCTTCCACTCGACCTGCTAATTGATGTATTGGTGGGGAAGGAGAGACTCGAACTCTCACGGGCCAGGCCCACGTGATCCTAAGTCACGCTCGTCTGCCAGTTCCGACACTTCCCCACGGCCTTTTATTATAATGTCAACGAAGCAATTTTGCAAGTCGGGGGAGCTTTGTGGTTCAGACCCTTGGGGTTTTGTTGTCGTCACCCCCGCCCAAATTCCCGCGCCAGTTGCGCGGCACTCAAATGAATCATCGTCGGGCGGCCGTGGGGACAGGTGCGCGGCATGGTCGTCCCCTCCAACTGGCGGATCAGGTCCCGCATCTCTTCCACGGAGAGGGTCTGCCCAGCCCGAACGGCGCTGTGGCAGACCAGACTGATCAACGCCCTCTCCTCCCCCGCCCCTGCCGTCCCTGCCTCGCTCAGCTCGTCAACGATCTCGACGATGGCCTGGCCGATGTCGCCCTTGGCCAACATGGCCGGCACAGCCCGCACCAGATACGTCTCCCCGCCAAAAGGCTCCACGTCGAAGCCCAATTGATTCAAGAACCCCACGCTTTCCTCGCCAGCCACCCTGGGCAACTCAATGGTCAACGGCTCTAGCAGTGTTTGTGAGGTGACGGCCATCTTCGCCCGCTCGGCCATGACCCGCTCGTAGAGCACCCGCTCGTGGGCTGCGTGCTGGTCAATGAGATACAGCCCCTCGGGCCCCTCAGCTATGATGTACGTCTGAGCCACCTGGCCCAGTACCCGCAAGGGCGGCAGTTTGACGGGCTCAGGGAACTCAAAAACCGACGGCGTCTCGATTCCAACTGCTTTCGCTTGAGTGCCCACCTCCACTAACCTGCGCCGCCTCTCCATCTCCTGTGCGGACCACTGCGAGGGGAGGCCCGTCATCCTGGGAATCGCCGCCCGATCAACCAGGGTACGGCGCACGGCCTTCTGGACGGCGGCGAAGACGGCGTTGCTGTCCAGGAATCTGATCTCGCTCTTGGTGGGGTGGACATTGATGTCAATTTGAGAAGGGTCCAACTCCAGGCACAGCACGACGATGGGGTAGCGGCCCGTGGGCAGCAGGGTATGGTAGGCTTCGCTCACCGCATAGCTGAGCATGCGATCCTGCACCCAGCGACCGTTGACGAAGAAGGTCAGGTAATCGCGATTGGCTCGATGCAAAGAGGGAGGGCTGATGTAGCCGTATACGTCCACTAGTTCCCGGTTCGATGTTCCGGGTTTCAGGTTGTCTGCCTCAATACTTCCGACTTCGTGCATCTGCTGGGCAAGTTCCAACCCGTAAACCTTGATAAGCACATCGTACAGCTCGCCGCTGCCCAGAGACTGAAAGGTCGGCCGTCCGTCGTTCAAGAGGCTGAAGCGCAGGTGGGGGTAGGCCATGCCGTAGCGGTAGATCAGGCCATCAATGTGCTTTCGCTCCGTGGCTTCGCTGCGCAGGAACTTCAGGCGGGCAGGGACGTTGTAGAAGAGGTTCTCCACCGTGACCACCGTGCCCTGGGGGCAGCCCTTCTTCTGACGCTGGGCGACCCTGCCCCCCTCCAGTCGCAACTGAGTGCCTACATTCTCCTCGGCGGTCCTGGTCACGATGGTCAACTGGCTCACGGCGGCGATGCTGGCCAGAGCCTCGCCCCGAAAGCCCAGGGTGGCAATAGACGATAGATCATCCAGGCTGGCGATCTTGCTGGTGGCGTGGCGGGCAAAGGCCAGCTCGACCTCGTCGGCGGGGATCCCCATCCCATTGTCAATCACCCGCACCAGGCGACGTCCCCCCTGGCGCACCTCGACCTTGATCTCCCTGGCCTCTGCGTCAATAGAGTTCTCCACCAGCTCCTTAACCACGGAGACCGGTCGCTCCACCACCTCGCCAGCGGCGATCTTAGATGCTACTTCCTCCGACAACACCCTGATGGGCATCACAACTCCCCAATCTGCTCAACCGTTACCTGCTAACTATTCTACCACACAAGGGTCATTTCCACAAGGCATTTCACGAAAGGGCTTGGACAGCGGTCGAATTGTTGGGGCAACCCGCCCCAAGACCGGGTAGGATCCCAATCGTATTGCTATGAGGGCACACGGAAGTTCCGGCGCACATAGGCCACGCAGCGGGCCAAGCGACTCTTGACGCCAGGAGGCCACCAGATGCGCAGGGCAACGGGGCTGATCTCCAGGGTAATTGAACCACAGTATCCGTCGGCCACTAAACGACTCAGGAGATCAGCCAGCGGCAGTTGGCCATCGCCGGGGATTTGGTGGTGCTTTAGATAAGTGTGCAGGAAATGGACGTTCAACGGCCAGGGTGGAGGACGCAGGTCGCTGAGGTGGACGTTCACCAATCGGTCAGCGAGGATGTGATAAGCCTCGGCCAGACTGTAGCTCGTAGTGGCGGCGTGCGAGGTGTCCAGGACGAGAGGCAGGTCGAGCTCGTCGGCAAAGGCGCGCAAATCCCGCAAGTCGCTCAGAGCGTAGTGCCGATCACCTGGGCGGAAGAAGGCCCGGTTCTCCAGAGCGATGCGCAGGCCGGTGCCTGCTATACGCTGCAAACCCTCCCTCAAGGCTGTCACGTAGCGCCGACCCTTCGGGCAGAGCCCTTCGCCTGGGCTCAGGACAGGCCTCAGGGCGAAGCCTCGATCATCGGCCAGGCGGCGAGCGTTGGGGGGATGCAGGACGACGTACCCTGCACCGGCTTCCAGCGCCAAATCAATCAACCTGGGGATGGTGGTTCGGTAGTCAGACCAGCCGGGGAAGGGCAGGATGGGCGGGTGGAGGCTGAAGATGGTCAGGCCATAGCTCTTGGCCAGGCAGCGGACGTATCTGCCGCCCCTCAACTCAACCTCAGGACTGACCACCAACTCCACTCCCGTGAAGCCACATTCGCTCGCTATGCTGAACATGCTGCGCAGAGGGTAAATATAAATGCAACCAGTAGACAGACTTAGCTCCACGCCTGTTACACTTCTCCCTGGTCCCTGATCCCTAATCCCTGATCCCTATCTCTTCCCATGTAAAGCTCGTGTTCGTAGATGTAATCCTCCACCGCCTCGGGCACCTGGTACTTGATGGGCAACCCCTCGCGCACCCGCCTTTGAATGTCAGTGGACGAAATGTCCAACCGGGGCGAATTGATGAAATGGACCCGTGAGGTAATGCCAGGCAACAGCCGCTCCAATTCCTCCATATCAACCCGATAGCCGGGCCGTTCCATAACTGCCAAGCGACACAGCCTGATCAAGCGCTCCGGCCTGTGCCAGGTAAGAATATCGGCCAAGGAATCCGAGCCCATGATGAAATACAACTCGACATCAGGGCCCCCTTCGTCTCGCAGAAGCTCAATAGTGTCAACGGTGTAGCAAGGACCGAAGCGGTCAATGTCCACCCGGGAGACGGTGAAGTAAGGGTTGCTGGCGATGGCCAGCTTCACCATAGCCAGCCGATGGGCAACCGACGAGACGTGATCGGTGAGTTTGTGAGGCGGCAGCCCAGCAGGAACGAAGACGACCCGATCCAACCCCAACTGTGCCCTGGCTTCCTCCGCCGCTACCAGGTGGCCGATGTGGATGGGATCAAAGGTGCCGCCCAATACCCCCACACGCATACCCACCCCCATACTGATTGCTGATCCCTGATCCCTGGACGTTGGTTATTGCCATTCGAGCTCGACCTGGCCGATGCGCACTGTGTCGCCCGGCTGCACTCCCGCCTCCCTGAGAGCCCCCTTTAATCCCATGGTTTCCGCGATGCGTTGAAAGCGCTGCACCGCCTCGTCCAGGTCCCAATTGGTCATGGCCACGACCCGTTCTACCTCGGCACCCCGCACCCGCCAGGCGTCGTCCTCCCAGGTGATGGTGAAAGCCTGGTCCTCCTCAGCGGGACGGAAGACCTTGACCTCAGTGATTGCGGGCTCCTCGCCCCCCCTCTTTCCCCCCCAACTTTGGGGGGGATGAAGGGGGGGCGGCAAGCTCTCCAGCATCTCCGTCACGACATATAACATTTCCTCGACTCCCTTTCCCGTAACAGCCGAGATGCTCAGGGCCCTCTGTCCTTGCTCCTTCATCGCCTTCTTGACCGAAGGCCAGAGCGATTGGGCCTGGGGCAGATCCATCTTGTTCAGCACCACTAATTGGGGCTTACGGGCCAGCTCAGGATCAAAGAGGGCCAGCTCCTGGTTGATGCTCTCGTGATCGCTCAGGGGATCGGCCGAGGCCCCGTCCAGAAGGTGGATAATTATCCGGGTGCGCTCTATGTGGCGCAGGAACTCGTGGCCCAAACCAGTGCCAGCGTGGGCTCCCTCGATCAGGCCGGGGATATCGGCCATGACAAAACTGGTGTAGTCGTCGAGGATCACCACTCCCAAGCTGGGCTCCAAGGTGGTGAAGGGGTAATCGGCGATCTTGGGCCGGGCGGCGCTGACCACAGACAGCAAGGTTGACTTGCCAGCGTTGGGTACGCCAACGATACCCACGTCAGCGATGAGTTTTAGCTCCAGGTAGAGCCGGCGCTCCTGGCCGGGCTCGCCCCGCTCGGCGATGCGGGGAGCCTGATTCGTGGGGGTAGCAAAGGCTGCGTTGCCTCGTCCACCCCGTCCCCCCTGGGCAACCAGCGCTTGTTGCCCCTCCTCCGTCAGGTCGGCGATGAACTCCCCTGTCTCAGCATCCCGAACCACCGTGCCGGGCGGCACCTCGATAAAAACGTCGTCGCCCTGCCGACCCTTCTGCCCCTTGCCCCTGCCGTGGCTGCCTCGCTGGGCTTTGAAATGAACGCGGCGCTTGAAGCCGACGAGGGTGTTCAGGTGCGGGTTGGCTACCAGGTAGACATCGCCGCCCCTGCCGCCATCGCCGCCATTGGGCCCACCCAGGGGCACGTATTTCTCGCGGCGGAAGCTCACACAGCCATCTCCGCCGTCGCCAGCCTTAACGTAAATCCTGGCTTCATCGAAGAACATAGAAGACACCCTATCTGATTATTCGCTCTTTTAGCCCAGAGCTTTAGCTCAGGGCGATGCTTCTGGAAGTTTGCCAATAACCCCAGAACATGGTATCATATATCCAAAGGTTCACAACTGCAGCCGGCCTTACCGTTTGGAAATTATCAGGAGGATCGAGATGGACACAAAAGACGCCCCCTACACCATCGTAAGCCGCCTGCCCATCTACCTGCGTGCCCTTACCTTCATGGCCCAAAAAGGCCAGGAGATCACCTCCTCGCAGGAATTGGGGAGAAAACTGGGGCTCAGCCCAGCCCAAATCCGCAAGGACCTCTCCCACTTCGGCGAGTTCGGAAAACAGGGAACCGGATATGAGATAGAGCACCTCCAGCAACAACTAAAGCGGATCCTGAACGCAACCGGCAAATGGCAGATGATCCTGATCGGCGCAGGAGACCTGGGCCGTGCCATCGTCCTCCACTATGGGGGGTTTGAGGAGCGAGGCTTTAACATCGCTGCCGTCTTCGACCGCGATCCCCACAAAATCGGCCAGAAGCTGGGCCAGTTCGAGATCCTGGACAGCCAATTGATACCGCAGTATGTGAGGAAGACGGGGATCAAGATAGCCATTATCGCCGTGCCCGCCAGCGAGGCGCATAATGTGGCCGAGAACCTCATCGAAGCCGGCGTCAAAGCCATCCTCAACTACGCTCCCATCACCCTCAGCGTCCCGCCCGAGATTCAAGTCCAGTATATGGATCCAGTGATCTACCTGCAGAGAATGACTTACTACCTCGGCACATAGCAGGATCAGCCAGGGGTTGTCCCTGCCAACAGGGAAACCATCGAATAGCAGTTTCCTAACAATAGCCGCCATGAAGGCTCCGACCTTCATGGCGGCTTGTAAATTGACAAAGCCTTACACTGAGCTTTGTCGAAGTGAAAGGAACCAGAGGTTAGAAAAAGGCCAGGCTCCTCTTCAAAACATGATAGTTCTCCAGAGCCCTGCCAGCGCCCTTGGCAACACAGGCCATGGCATCCTCGGCTACGGAACAAGGCACCCACGTTTCCTTGGTCAACAGCCGGTCCATGTTGCGCAAAAGGGCCCCCCCGCCGACCAGCACCATCCCCCGGTCTATGATGTCCGAAGACAACTCAGGGGGCGTCTTCTCCAGCACGGCTCTGACCACCCCCACGATAGCCGCCAAAGGCTCGGCGATGGCTTCTGTCACCTCGCCCGAATTGATTTGAATGGTCTTGGGCAAGCCAGCCACCTGATCCCTTCCCTGTACATCTATGACCATCTCCTCATCGAGCGGCATGGCGCTGCCGATTTGAAACTTTATCTCCTCCGCTGTTGGCTCCCCGATCATCAGGTTGTACTTCTTTCTGACATAGGACATGATGGCCTCGTTCATTTCGTCCCCGCCAACGCGAACCGAGCTGGAGACCACGATGCCGTTCATGGAGATAACCGCCGATTCAGTTGTTCCGCCGCCGATATTGACCACCATGTTGCCTGTTGGGGTGCCAATGGGCAGCCCGGCCCCGATGGCCGCCGCCAGGGGCTCAGGAATGAGATGGGCCTCCTTGCCTCCGGACTGAATGGCGGCCTCGTGCACGGCCCGTCTCTCCACACTGGTAACACCGACAGGCACAGTGACCATCACCATCGGTCGGAAGAGGCGAAAACGCCCACAGACCTTGGTGATAAAATAGCGCAGCATGGCTTCGGTTACGACGTAATTAGCGATGACCCCATCGCGCATGGGCCGCATCACCTCGATGTTCTCAGGAGTACGTCCCATCATTCTGCGAGCCTCCTCGCCCACCGCCACGATCTTGTTTTCGTTTACCGAGATGGCGACCATCGAGGGCTCACGCAGGACAATGCCCTTCCCTTTTACGTAGACCATTACGTTAACCGTGCCCAAGTCCACACCAATATGTTTTTCAAACATTTAATCGCGCTCTCCCTCTTGATTGATGTTTCGCCCCCTGGCCTTCGTGGGTCAAACCGACCTCGTCGAATAGTATACACGGGTTATAGTCAAAACGCAAGTCTGAGTTTACTGAAAAAAGCTTCCGCAGCCGTCCCCGGGTACGGTTGTTAAACCGTCAACCCCTGCACCGTGGTCTGGTCCAGCTTTTTGATCAGGGCTACAACCAGCTTCAGGGCATGGTCGTAATCATCCCGGTGCAAGATGCCCACGTGGCTGTGGATGTGACGGGTGGGCACGCCCAGGACCACTGCGGGTACCCCCTCGGCGTGAACGTGGATCATGCCACCGTCGGTGGCCCCTCCCTCCATGGCCGAGAACTGCAGGGGGATGTCCAGCTCTTGAGCCGTCTCGATCACCAGGTCGCGCAGCTTGAGGTTGGGGATCATACGGGCGTCGTACACCAGCAGGGTGGGGCCTTTGCCCAGCTTGATGGCCGATTCCTCGGGCTCGATTCCCGGCACGTCGCCCGCGATGTCCACCTCCAGGATAATGGCCACGTCGGGCGAGACGGCGTGGGCGCTGGTCTTGGCGCCCCTGAGTCCCACCTCCTCCTGAACGGTGCCCACCCCGTAGACCGTGTTGGGGTGAGGTTCCTGGGCCAGGCGTTGAATGGCCTGGATGAACAGGGCACAGCCAACCCGATCGTCCCAGGCTTTGGCCATGTAGGTCCTGGGGTTGGCCAGGACCGCGAAATCGCTGATGGGGATGATGGGGTCGCCGGGGCACACCCCTCGCTCCTTTACCTCCCCCTCGCTGGTGGCCCCGATGTCAATGTACATGTCCTTTTTCTCGACCATCTTCTTCCGCTCGTCGGGCGGCAGGATGTGGGGTGGCTTGGCTCCAGTGACGCCGAAGACGTCGCCCTGGGCGGTCTTGATGACCACGCGTTGGGCCAGCATCACCTGATCCCACCATCCGCCCAGCGGGACGAACTTGACGAAGCCCTCCTTGGTGATGAGCTTGACCATGAAGCCGATCTCGTCCATGTGTCCGGCCAGCATCACCCTGGGCGAGTCGGCCAGGCCCGCTTTTTTGCAGATGATGCTGCCCATCTTATCCTGCTCGATAGTGGTGACCTCCTCCAGGTGGCGGCGGATGATTGCCCGCACCTGGCCCTCGTAGCCGGGCACCCCTGGTGCCTCGGTGATCTCTCTAAGCAAAGCCTCTGTTTGATCCAACTTCTGTCTCCTTCCACTCAGTGTTCACAGAACCGAGGCATATCATACACCAAGTTGCGTTTTTTGTCCAGCCCGTAAGCTGAATGATCAGGTTAGCGTCGCGGTCAAGGTCCAGGGTTCGGACGTCACACTCTGGGAAGTGCGGCCACAG
>VGOG01000121.1 GCA_016875995.1 Chloroflexota bacterium | reverse complement strand
TCGTCGCCCCGGCTCAGGCCCGCGGCCCGTTCCTGCGGCGAGAGGTGGGTCTGGCGCTGGCGGCCCAGGGCGTGGCCGTCGGGGCCGTAGAGGGTGGCCACATGGTAGCGCTGCCCGCCCTGCTGGAGAATTCCACACGCCACCAGGTAGATCTGATGGCCCTCCGCCAGGGCCGGGTACGTCGTGGTCGCCAGCTCGATGGGCGGCAAGGCCATGAGGCTGGCCCCATACTCAGTTGCCTGGCTCAGGAGCCGGATCAGCCGTGGAAGCACGTCGTCGCCCTGACGCATCTGGACGGCTGCTGCTTTAAGCATTCGCTACCCTATCCCTCAATTCGCGGGCGTGGGAGCCCGCGCTGCTTCAGAATTTCCATCTACTGATCCTATCCCTCAAGCCGCCCGCCGTTCCTCCACCGCCCGCTGACGCAGAGCCTGGCGCAGGGCCTCAATGTCGTGGGGCACCAGGTAGGCGACCGCAACCAGGAGGATGGCGCACAGCACCCAACCGCTCTCGCAGACGATGAGAATGGCGTCGTGCAGGGAAGAGCGCACGGCGATGAGCCCGGCCAGGAAGGGCGCGGTGGCCGCCCCGGCCGACTCGATGAAGTACTGCACCGCCACCGCCGTCGAGCGCACCTCGGGCAGGGTGACATCGTAGACCGTGGAGATGACGTTGGCCGAGGCAAAGGGGATGAACAGGGCGGTCAGGCTGATCATCACCAGGAAAAGGGACTGGTTCTCCGGCGGCACGTTCATGGCGAAGTAGAGCAGGATGGATCCCAGAAGCACAGCCGTAGCTGCCACCAACACCCGTCCTCGTCGGGTGCGCTGGAAGAAGAAATCGCCCGCCGCCCCGCCGACGAAGTATCCCAAAGCAAGCACCGACACCGCCACCACCATGGTCATGAGCACCGCGTCCGAGGTGTAGCCGCGCTCCGTTTCCAGATACCGAAAAAACCAATAAGTTATCACATTCCAAGGAAAGACACCGAAGAATCCCTGGACAAAGAGCAAGATCAGGCTCCGCTTGCGGAACAACCCACGGGCGATACCCCAATCGAAGCGATAGACGCCGATCTCCTCCAACACGGCCAACTCTGGTTCGCTCCTGCCGCGGGGGACCTCGCGCACCCCGAAGAAGATGACCACCGCCAGCACGATGCCCAGAGAGCCAGTCAGGTAGAACACTGCCCGCCAGCCGATCACGTCGCGCAGGGACGTGGCCAGGACCATCCCCAGCATGTAACCTATGGGCGCGGCGAGCTGCAACAGACCGTAGATTTTCCCGCGCACGGCGGGGCCGAAATAGTCGGAGACCAGGCTGTACAGGCCGGGGTAACTGGAATCGTCAATGCCGGTCGAGGCCCGGGTGAACAGGAACGAAGAATAGGTGGGAGCGATGGCGCTGAGCCAGGTGGTGGAGCCCCAGATGAACGAGGCCAACGCCAGCAATTTGGGCCGGGTGTAGCGGTCGTACAGGTAGCCCCACAGCGGATAGAGAATAGCCCCCACGATGAGGGCTCCCGTAAACACTGCCCCCATCTGGGCCTCGTTGATCCCGAAAGCTTCCATGATGGGGGTGGTCAGGGGACTGATGAGCAGCTTGTCGGCCTGGTGCAACAGCATAAAGGCGAAGAACACCGCGACCACGAACCAACGGTAGCGGGACCGGCGCGTGATCGCCTTTATTTCTGGCCGTCTGACACTGGGACTTTGGTTTGAAGTCATGTTCTGTTCCTTTCTTTCACCGGTATCCAGGGCAGGTGCAAGACCTGCCCTTACTCCCAGGCGAAACCCGCCTGACGATTGAATTTCCGCCAGGCCCTTCGATAGAGCCAGGCTTGTACTGAGCTTCGCCGAAGTAATGAACGGCCCTTGATCTCGGCGGCAGACACTTTTTCGAGCCACTCCTCCGTGGCCCCGCAGGCCCGCTCGAAACACGCTGCGGTAAACGCGGCCAGCAGGTCGGATCGCTCCTCGATGGGCACGTCTCGGTATCTTTCATACATTTCGGCCGCCCGGACCAGGAACTCGGCCTCCAGCGCGTCGCGATCCTGGCGGTAGAGGGAGAGGCAAGGGGGGTAATCCCTCAAAACCGAGCGGTGCAGCCGCTCGTGGTTCCACCACAGCGAGTTGGGATCATAGGTTTCGGTTGGTTCGGGGCCAAGGTCGGGCAAGCCTCCTTCGAGGTAGACGGGCCTGAAGATGCCCGTGCAGGGGGCCGAGGTTGCGGTGAGCCAGTGGGTCTGCAGGTCGGGGGCCAGGTGGGAGACGAGGGAGCCCGTGGTCTGGCTGAAGCGGATTGGCCCCCAGGAGGCGTGGGCACAGACGGTGAGGTTGGTGAGTCCGTCGGGCCGCCAGGAGGGATCGGCTGCTGCCCGAGGCCCGTGGTCGCGCAGCACCTCCATCATGGTCTGGACGGTGATACTCCCCATCTTTGCCCTGAGAAGCTCCGTTGTGCGGCCCTGTCGGGCCGCGCTGTCGCTGAACCGGGTGTAGAGGAAATCGGAGAAACAGCGAGCGAAGTGGAAGTCCTGGCGCGACCGACACCATCCCCTCTCGACGGCGTACTCCACCAGCCCTGGGGAGGCCAGGTCCCACTCGCGGCCGATGGTCAATCCATTGGAGATGGTGCGGACGTCTCGCACCCTCTCGGCTACCCAAAACCTGGCCACCGTCTCCAGCACCCAGGCCTCGGTGGGGTCAGCGATGAGGAAGGAGTTATGGTAATACTGCTTTCGCAGATGACCGCAGTTGCCGGACTGCCCGTAGGTCTCCAGCAGTTCGGTGATCACTTCCAGGGCCTGGCGAGCGGTGTCAGCTCTCTCCAGGGCCAGGCGGATGAAATCCATCCCTATGAGGCCGGCCTCCTTCCCAGCGGGAATTTTGGCGAAGACGGCCTCGTTCCCAATGACTACCCCACACTCGTTGGCCCCCATCTCGCAGCCCCAGATCCAGAAGGGTTTGGAGAGGAGCACCCCATAGGTCTCCCGCACCTGAGGGACTTCGATGTAGGTGCATTGCACCGTCGCGCCCGTCTCGTGCACGGCGGGCGGTATGATCACCACTTGTTGGGCCTCGTTGGGCTCGCGATCGCTGTTCTTGGCCAGAATGACCGTGCCGTCGGCCGTGGCCTTCCCCACGGCGACCAGGGTGTCGCACATCTTCTCCCTCCTAATCCAGGCGGTGAATCTCTATCCCCCTTTGGGAAAGCTCATCGAGGAAGGGCTGGGGAGCGATGCAGCCTTCGGGGGCGAAGACGCCCTTCTCCTCGATCTTCCCCTCGGCCAACAGTTGCCCCCCGATGGCGGCGGGGATGCCTGTGAGCCTGCCCATCTTGTCGGCCACGCCGTAGGAGATGGTGCGCGGCTGGCCATCTTTGCGCCCCCTCACATCCACCCTGGCCCCCGAGACAGCGATGCCACCCACGCGGAAGACGCCCTCTATAGTGTGGATGATGCGGGCCAGGCGAAGGTTCCTGGCCGGGGTGCCGATGAGTCCCAGCCTGGCAAAGAGGTCGGTCAGCTTATTGTTCCAATCGGGGGTGAGGGCACCTTTGAGGCTGACCGTGTTGGCCTCGATGTAGCGGGGGACGGTCAGCGGCTCCGGGTGGCCGCAGTGGTAGACCCTGACCCGTCCCAGGGGGGCGGGGAACTCGACCACCTCCCCTCCGCTCCCGGCGGGCACTTCCACCCAGGCTCCATCCTGGTAGGTGGGCACGTTCCCCGTGACGGCGTAGAAGACGTGCATGATCACCGCCAGGCCCGTGGAATCGGCGGCGCCGCCGGCCCAGGAGAGCTTGATGTCCTCCACCTCGTCCAACTCCTCGGCGGCCCGCCTGGCCAGGAGGTTGGTGATCCCCGGTGTCCATCCCAGGCCGGTAATGACCGTCACACCCGCTCGTTTTGCGGCCTCGTCCAGGGCAAAGAGCTCTGCAATGGGGCCGTAGTCATCGCAGATGTCCACGTAGTTCACCTCTGCCTCCACCGCTGCCCTGGCCATCTTCGCGGCGAAGGTGTAGAATGGCCCGATGCAGCCCACGGCAGCATCTGCTCCTTTCAGCACGGACCTCAGGGAAGCTGGGTCGTTGGCATCCACGAAGGCCGCCCCTGCCCTCTCCCCCAGCTCCCCTGCCATCTCCTCTGCTTGTTGCACCCGATAATCGGCGATGGTGACCGTGGCTTCGCTGTGGGCCAGCAGTTCCCGCACCACAGCGCTCCCCATGTCCCCACAGCCTCCCAGAACGACGACGTTCATTAGATTGCCTCCTTTTCAAGAAGTTGAACATGGAACCGTAAAATTAGAGACCAAATACGGTGGCCAGCACGTAGCCCACCGTCAGCAGCGCATCGGTGGCCAGGATGGTCAGCACGTTGGCTCCCAGGGCAGGGACGAGCCTGGGGATGTCGTCGTAATGCTGCAACGCGCCCCGAATGGCCTTCATTGCTACAGGCACCGTCAGGAGGGTGACCAGGGCTGGCCAGGGCATGAGCCTGAACACCACCCCCAGCACGATGCTGAGGTAGGTGCACGCGAGCAGGATGGTGTACAGCCAGGCTGCATTTCTCCTCCCCAGGGCCATCACCAGGTTGCGCCTGCCAACCCGCCTGTCGGCCTCCACGTCGGGGAACTCGTTGAGGAGCAGGAGGTTGGCGGTGAGGAAGCCTGGGGCCAGCGAGGCCACGATCACCTCCCAGGTGTACTGCCCGGTCTGCACGAAATAGGCCCCCAGCACCACCAGCGAGCCCAGCCCCAAGCCGGCCGCCAGTTCGCCGATCTGCCAGCGGGAGAGATACGGCGTGTAGAAGTAGGCGAACAGCCCTCCCAGCAGGATCACCGGCAGCAACCCCCAGCCCCGAACGATGACGAAATAGGTTCCGATCACCGCGTCTATGAAGAGACAGGCCATCCCCAGCAAATAGGTCTGCCTCGGCTCGATCAGGCCAGCGGTCAGGATGCCGCTCCCCCCGCTGAACGGCGTCTTCTGGGTTTCAAAATCCAGCCCACTCAGGTAGTCGAAGTACTCGTTGAACACGTTGACGCTCACGTGGGCCAGGATCGCCCCCACCCAGGCCAGCAGGAAATGCCCCCAATGGAAGCTCCCATCGTGCCAGGCGATGGCCGTTCCGATGGGGGCCAACACCAGGCTCAGCGCCAGAAACGGCCCCCTGATTTCCAAAAACCAGGTTTTGATGGAACCTGGCGCAAGGCCCATGGGTGTTGTTTGTTCGCTCATTTAAGTCTCCTTCTGTGTAAGATTCAGAAACCAGGTTTTTGCCAAAAACCTGGTTTCTCCCAAAAACGGGCCGTCAATCCGCATTGGGCCACACGCGGCGACGCCGCCGCTTGGTCTCGCTGCGACGGCGCTTCTCCTCCAGCCGCCGTTCCTGCGCTGCGTGCGAGGGGCGGGTGGGCAGCCGTCGCTTGGGAACCCGCAGTGCCTCCCGCATCAGCACCTGGAAGCGTTCCACCACCTCTTCCCGGTTGCGGAGCTGGCTGCGAGTCTCCTGAGAGGCCAGGTGCAGGACGCCCTCCTGGTCAATCCGCGACTTCAGCTTGCTGAGCACCCGCTGCCGCTGCGTCTCGTTCAGGCTGGGCGAGTTGGCCACGTCGAACAGCAGCTCCACCTGGGTGGCAGAACGGTTGGCGTGCTGTCCACCAGGCCCGCTGCTGCGAGTAAACCGAAAGCGCAACTCGGACGTAGGGACTGACACGGTGTCCGTGATGTGCACGGCGCTTTCGTTCATGACTGCCAAAACTCCTATTCCAGACTTCGCAGGCTCGAATTCCGCGCTCGTTACTTGCGGAGAGACCCATTGGTGGTATTCCGCGCCTCAATCACCCCCACATGAGGGAACCTCGGCGGTCTTTGTCTCAAGCTCGCAGTTCGGCCCCCAATTCCTCGGCCAGATGCTGCACGATGCGCTCCTGCACCTGGGCCACTTCAGCATCGGTTAGAGTCCGATCCTCGGCCTGGTAGGTCAGGGAGTAGGCCAGGCTCTTCTTGGCGGGCGGAATCTGCTCACCCTGGTACAGGTCGAACAGCCGCGCGTCCCGCAGCAGCCGGCCACCGAAAGCGAGAATGGCCTGCCGCACCTCCTCAGCCGAGAGGCCCTCGTCCACGACCAGGGCAACGTCCTGTACCACTGCCGGGAAGCGAGAGATGGGCTGTATGGTGCGCGCCACGCCCACCTGGGCCAACAGAGCTTCCAGGTCGAACTCCAGCGCGCAGACGGGCTGAGGCGGCAAGTCGAACGCGTCCAGCACCAGGGGATGCAATTCCCCCATCACGCCCAGCACGCCATCACCAACGCTCACTTGCGCACAGCGGCCTGGGTGGAAAGCAGGATGCTGTCCCGGCTCGAAGACCCCTTCCAGCCTCAGCCCCGCCAGCAACGTCTCCACCACCCCCTTGAGGTCGTAGAAGCCCAGCGGCGTGCAGCCCTGTCCGGCCAGCCACGAACGGGCCTCTTGCGGGCCGGTCATCACCATGCCCAGTCGGAGCGGCTCGTCGGGCAGGGTTTGCCCCTCCAGCGGCAGGTAAACCGCGCCGATTTCGAAGATGACCACGCGGTCGAAAAAGCGCAGATTCTCGCCGGTGGTGTGGAGCAGGGAGGGGAGCAGCGTCTGCCGCAGGTAGGCCCGCTCGGCGGAGAGGGGATTGAGCACGTATAGCCCCCCCTCTGTCCCCCCCGATTTCGGGGGGGAAAAAGGAGAGGGGCGCAGTTTTCTCTCGTCCTCGACGCTCACCAGTGAGTAGGTGATGACCTCGTCCAGCCCACAACTGACCAGGAGGTTGCGTACCCGCTCGGACCATTCCAGGCGGGGGTTAGCCCGCTGTGGCGGCAGTTCATCGCGCAGGAGGGTTGTGGGGAAGCGGTCGTAGCCCCAGATGCGCCCTACCTCCTCCACCAGGTCTATGGGCCGCGTGACGTCCAGGCGGTGGGAGGGGACTACTACGTTTAAGGTTTCAGGTTGCGGTGTTTCAGGTTCCCCACTAGGCGTTGAACCTGAAACTTGCAACTCGGAAACCTGAAACTCAAGGGAGGTGAGGATGCGGATGATGTCGTCCGTTGGGATTTCGATGCCCAGGATGCGGGCGGCGTAGGCTGGATCGAATTCGAGCACTCGCTCTGGCTGGCGGCCGGGGTACAAGTCGCCGATGACCGGGACGACGGTGCCGCCGCCCAGGTCCGCCATTAGATGAGCCGCCCGTGCTGCGGCCTTCACCGTCAACGCCGGGTCCACCCGCCGCCCGAACCGCTGGCTGGCATCGCTCGTCAGCCCCAGCAGGCGGGAGGTACGGCGGACGTTGAGGTAGTGGAAGTTGGCTGCTTCCAGCAAGACGTCGGTGGTCTCTTCGCCGACCTCGCTTTCCAGTCCGCCCATCACCCCGGCCACGGCCACGGGGCCGCCTCCGTCGGTGATGAGCAGCATCTCGTCATCGAAGGTGCGCAACTCGCCGTCGAGGGTCGTCATCTGCTCACCGGAGCGGGCGCGGCGCACGATGATGGCCGGCCGGTCGTCGCCGGGCCGGGGGCGCAGGAGGCGGTAATCGAAGGCGTGCAGCGGTTGCCCCGACTCCAGCATCACGTAGTTGGTGATGTCCACGATGTTATTGATGGGGCGCATCCCGGCGCGGCGCAGCCGCATCTGCATCCAGAAGGGAGAGGGTTTCACTTTCACTCCCTGGATAAAAGCCGCCGAGTAGCGAGGGCAGAGGTCAGGATCGGCGATCCCCAGCACGATGAAATCGGGCGTGGGAGTCAGCCCCCCCTCAATCCCCCCCAAGCCTAGGGGGGAAGTGAGCTCAAGAGGGTTCCTCCTGAGGGGCACATCCAGCAGCGCGGCCACCTCGCGGGCGATGCCCAAGATGGAGTACAGGTGGCCGAACGGTCCCTTGATGTCCAAATCCAGCACGGCGTCGCCCATATAATCAACCAGTGGCGTGCCCACAGGGGCGTCGTCGGGCAGGTAGATGATGTCCTCGTGCTCGTCGGAGAGGCCCAGTTCCTTCTCTGAGCAGACCATGGCCCGCGAGGAGACGCCGCGGATGTTGACCTGCTTCAGCTTCGTGATGCGCCAGCCCTCGGCGTGGCCGTCGTAGAGGTGGGCGCCCTCCATGGCGAAGGCCACCTTGAGGTGCAAATCACTCTGGCCTCGCATCTCCAGCAAGCTGGGAGGGCCAGCAACGACGACCTCGGTCTCCGGGCCGCCGTACTCCACCTCGGCCAGCACCAGTCGGTCGGCGTTGGGGTGATAATGGACGGCGCGGAGCTCGCCCACCACGATTTTATCCGCGTCCCAGGGCAACCTGGCCCCTGGCAGGCCGATGTACTCGATGGTCTCCACATCCAGTCCCGCCAGCGTCAACTGCTCGGCCAGTTCTTTGACCGGGATGAGGATGTCAACGTAGTCTTTAAGCCAAGATAGGGGTACTCGCATAATATACTCCTCCTTTGAGGTCAGGCACTAAGGCACTAAGGCACTAAGGCAATAAGGCACTGAGGCACTGAGGTGTTATTCGTCCGGTGGGTGGTCATTGCCTTATTACCTCGTTGTTAGAACTGCCTCAGGAACCGCAAATCGTTCCCATAGAACAGGCGGATGTCGTCAATGCTGTACTTGACCATCGCTGGCCGCTCGACGCCGAAGCCAAAAGCGAAGCCGTTCCATTCGTCGGGGTCGTAGCCGCCGTTTTCTAGCACCACCGGGTGCACCATCCCTGCCCCGCATATCTCCAGCCAGCCACTGTATCGGCACACCCGGCAGCCCTCCCCATCGCAGAGGATGCAATCCATGTCGGCCTCGATGCTGGGCTCGGTGAAGGGGAAGTAGGAGCCTCGGATGCGGATACGGCGCTCCGGCCCATAGAAGCGGCGGGCAAACTCGGTCAGCGTGCCGATCAGGTCGGTCATGGTGATGGCGTGCCCCACCGCCAGCCCCTCCACCTGGTAGAACTGGTGCTCGGAGCGGGCGGTAACCTGCTCGTAGCGGTAGCACTTGCCGGGCAGGATGACGCGGATGGGCTCAGGGCAGCGCTCGCGCATCACCCGGATCTGCCCTGGCGAGGTGTGCGTGCGCAGCAGCACCTCGTCGCTGATCCAGAAGGTATCCCACATATCACGGGCCGGGTGATGGGGCGGCATGTTCAGCAGGCCGAAGTTCAGCTCGTCGGTCTCCACGTCGGGGGACTCGTAGACCTGGAAGCCCATCTGGCCGAAGATGGCGTAGATCTCTCGCAGGGTCTGCGTGGTGAGGTGCAGCCTCCCCAGGCTGACGGGCCTGCCGGGCAGGGTCACATCTATCCTCTCTTCCCTCAGTGCCCTCTCCAACTCCTGGCGCTTGAGGGCTTCGGCCTTGCCTTCGTAAGCAGTTTCCAGGGCCAGCTTGACCTCGTTGGTCAGCCGCCCCACAGCAGGCCGCTCCTCGGGGGGCAGTCGTCCCACATCGTGCAGAATCTGATTCAACTCGCTCTTTCTACCCAAGTGCTCGATGCGCCAGCTCTCCAGTTCCTCGGAATCAGAGACCATCTTCAGGGCCTGGAGGGCCTTGTCTTTCAGTTGGTGCAGCTTTTGCAGCATTTTTTGGCTCCTTCACGATAGGATGATAAAAGTCTCACTGGCTCTAAAATTGCTCTGAGGGGATTGCCAAATCTCCGCTCTTGGCTTGGATCTGGCGAACCAGGCCGAGCAAAAGTTAGTCTGCTGAATCTACTTTTGTGGGCGGCGATCCCGCCCTGGAAAGACGAAGGCACATCGGGTTTCTAACCATTGCCGAGCCATGGTTGCCTCCAAAAAGAAACGGTTGCCTGCTTCGTCAGGGACGAAGCTACAACCGTGGTGCTCCGTGGTACCACCCTGTTTGGCCTGTAACAGGCCCCCTCATCACTGGCGGCCACCCGGTCGAGTGGCCTACCAGCAGCCCCGCTAACGGTGGGCGTCCGGAGCGGATTACTCTGGAACATAGCTGATGGCCGATAGCTGACAGCATATGATTATCAGCCATTTGCCATCAGCTATTCACCTTTTCCCCCGTCGGCTCAGGAGCGAACTTCAGCGGGCTTCCTCTGGGCGGGGTTCTCAGTCCACGACCTCGCCTCCCTGGCAGTCTCTCCCCGCCTACTCCTCTCCGTCACAGCCTTTAGTAGAAAGTGGTGTTCGATTGTCTGGTGCAGATTATAGCACTAAAGCTAAATTCTGACAAATATCCATCCGTAGAAACTCGTTCTTGACAAACCTGCTCATTTCTGGTATAATATAGGTGCATTAGAAAGCTGATCTCGCCCGCCCTTGGCGGGAAGATCTAACATAGAGAAAGGAGACAAACGGTCTAAAGCTTAAAGGAGATTGTCAAAACAGCAACAGACCTTTTGTCTCCGCCGGTGTTTAAAACATCGGTTTTTTTGTCCGAAAGAGGATTTGACAAATTATCAGAGGTGTGTTATAATTCAGACTACCTGAATGGGAGCACCTTAACAACTGAAGAGTGGTAAGAAGGCAGCGTGAGAATTTTGGGTTCCAAAAGTCAACTCTTTATGGAGGGTTTGATCCTGGCTCAGGATGAACGCTGGCGGCGTGCCTAACACATGCAAGTCGAACGAACTGGCAGATAGCAGATAGCGAATAGCAGATGGTTTACCATCAGCCATAAGCTATCAGCCATCAGCCAGTTAGTGGCGAACGGGTGAGTAACACGTAGGTGACCTGCCCCGAAGAGGGGGATAACTGCTGGAAACGGCAGCTAATACCCCATGTGGTCATGAGGGTTAGAGGCCTGATGATCAAAGCTCCGGCGCTTCGGGAGGGGCCTGCGGCCTATCAGCTAGTTGGTGGGGTAATGGCCCACCAAGGCCATGACGGGTAGCTGGTCTGAGAGGACGATCAGCCACACGGGCACTGAGACACGGGCCCGACTCCTACGGGAGGCAGCAGTGAGGGATATTGCGCAATGGGCGAAAGCCTGACGCAGCAATGCCGCGTGGGCGATGAAGGCCTTCGGGTTGTAAAGCCCTTTTCTGGGGGAAGAGGAAGGACGGTACCCCAGGAAAAAGTCCCGGCTAACTACGTGCCAGCAGCCGCGGTAAAACGTAGGGGACAAGTGTTATCCGGATTCATTGGGCGTAAAGCGCGTGCAGGTGGTGCTTTAAGTTGGGCGTGAAAGTTCCCGGCTTAACTGGGAGAAGCCGTTCAATACTGAAGCACTTGAGGGCAGGAGAGGGAGGTGGAATTCCCGGTGTAGTGGTGAAATGCGTAGATATCGGGAGGAACACCAGTGGCGAAGGCGGCCTCCTGGCCTGCTCCTGACACTAAGACGCGAAAGCTAGGGGAGCGAACGGGATTAGATACCCCGGTAGTCCTAGCTGTAAACGATGGATACTAGGTGTGGGTGGCATTGACCCCATCCGTGCCGTAGCTAACGCGATAAGTATCCCGCCTGGGGACTACGGCCGCAAGGCTAAAACTCAAAGGAATTGACGGGGGCCCGCACAAGCAGCGGAGCGTGTGGTTTAATTCGATGCTACACGAAGAACCTTACCAGGGCTTGACATGCTGGTGGTACGGACCCGAAAGGGCGAGGACCCGCGAGGGAGCCAGCACAGGTGCTGCATGGCTGTCGTCAGCTCGTGCCGTGAGGTGTTGGGTTAAGTCCCGTAACGAGCGCAACCCTTGCCGTATGTTATACGTGTCATACGGGACTGCCGGTGATAAGCCGGAGGAAGGTGGGGATGACGTCAAGTCAGCATGGCCTTTATGTCCTGGGCGACACACACGCTACAATGGCCGGCACAATGGGTAGCCAAGCCGCGAGGCGGAGCCAATCCTCCAAAGCCGGTCTCAGTTCGGATTGCAGTCTGCAACTCGACTGCATGAAGGTGGAGTTGCTAGTAACCGCGCGTCAGCCATAGTGCGGTGAATACGTTCCCGGGCCTTGTACACACCGCCCGTCACGTCATGGGAGTCGGCAACACCTGAAGCCGGTGGGCCAACCGCAAGGAGGCAGCCGTCGAGGGTGGGGCTGGTGACTGGGACGAAGTCGTAACAAGGTAGCCGTAGCGGAAGCTGCGGCTGGATCACCTCCTTTCTAGGGAGAAAACCCGTCAGGGTAGCTCCTAGGTCAATCACAGGTTTTCAGACCTGTGCCCTTCCCAAGTTCTCGCCCCTTCTTACCACTTCTCAGTTGTTAAGGTGCTTGGTGTTAGGGATTAGTGACTAGTGATCAGGGATTAGGCAGTGGCTCATTTCTGATCGCTGATACCTGATCACTAATCCCTATTTTTTGGGCCTTTAGCTCAGTCGGCTAGAGCATTCCTCTGATAAGGGAAAGGTCCCTGGTTCAAGTCCAGGAAGGCCCACTGGGTCCGTAAATTCGTAGATTCGGAACTCGTAAATCCGTCACGAATTTACGAATCCCGAATCTACGAACTTGGGGATGTAGCTCAGCGGGGAGAGCGCCTCCCTTGCACGGAGGAGGTCAGGGGTTCAAATCCCCTCATCTCCACCTTTTAGGGTGGCGTTTGACAAAATACGGAAGCTGTGGTATACTTTAGCAGT
>VGOG01000120.1 GCA_016875995.1 Chloroflexota bacterium | reverse complement strand
GCCCTCGTCGGCCCACAGGCTTTGCGCGTCGAGGCGGTAGAAGCGCAAGAAGGCCGCCAAGAGGAGGATGAGCAACAGCGCGATTCTGATCCAGTTTTCGGTATTACGTCTCCAGAAGTTTCCCAATATAGGCCAAAAAGTCATTTCGCTGAGTTTCATCTCCCAGAAGAATTGTGAGGTTGAACACCTGCTGCACTGTCGTGTCTTCAGCCAGCCTTCTTTCGACCTCCTCGGTAATGCAACTGGCCAGGTAGATGGTGATCGCATCCAGGTTATCTTCGAGGGTCTTCTCGAAAGACTTCTTGGCCGCGCCATATTGTTCCAGCGCTCCGGCTGGATCTTTGCCGCCTTTGACCTCAATGACAGCTATCGTCTGTCCAGTAGGCGCTAACAGAGCGATGTCCGGCTCCGCGCCGAATACCATCGAAGTGCCGTTGCACAAACGCATGGCCCGAATGTCAGCCAAAATCCGGATCAGGTCCTCCACCTCGTCCAGGGTCAAACTGTGCCCCTTCTTGTCCAGCAGCCCGACCACTAACCCGCGCTTGACCAAAAAACTGCTCAACAGCCGTTTGACCACCATCTCCGCCTCGCTGCCGATGGCATTGAGCCAGGAGCCGTTGATCTGAGCCCCCGCCGAGGCAAACAGAAGGGCATCCAAATCCCGCTGGGAGAAAGTAAGGGTGCTTTCGATGATGGTGCTGACGTGGGTATTGAACAACTGGCAGAGGAGCAATGCCCTTTCGTAGGACAAGTCCTCTCGATTTCGCCCCAACTCAAAGGGCTTCACGTTGAAAGCCAAAGTCTGTACCGCTTTCTGCGAAAGGGCGGCGATGTTGCGATAGTAGGCGATGAGGCGGGGTTGTTCAATAATCACGCGAGGATGACAAAAGACCCGCAATGGCGACAACTGCGACCCCGCAACGTATTCCCAGGCTCCTTGCGAAATGCCCCATTGGCCTCTCTCCGTCCATTTGCAGCTCTCGCCAATCTTCACCAAAGCATCAAGCTCATGAGCAAAATCCATAAAGCCCAACTCGTGAAGCTTTCGGTAGAAAAAGGTGGAGCGAAGACGGTAGTCTATGCGTCGAGCCTCTTTTAGCAGATCATCGTTCATTTCCTATCCCCTAGACCAGACGAGAACGCTCTCACGAACCGGGACACGGCCGTATTTGCCCATCTGCTGCGAGCTATTGCCCTTATATCGCGTGATTATAACTTGGTCAATCTTGAAACCTACGTCGCTGGCTAACTCAGATAACAGCAAGTCCACCGGGATCAACTCTCCTTCAAGGCGGACATTGCCCACCACCAAGGCTATCCTGGCTCCCGGCCGACATACTTTGTATAGCTCCTGAAGCACCAGGTTCATGTCCTCAAAGTAGCCCTTGATCATGACGGGAATGCGGGGATTGTTGAGCTTCTTTCCGGCCAGGTTGGACAGCACCTCTAAAAGGGCGGGATGGTTCACTTCATCGGTAGGAGCAGGGCGGGATTCGATGTGCGAGCGTAGAAGGCTGTGCCGGATCGCTTTGAGGCTGTCGAAATCCTCCACAAAGGCCAGAGACAGCTCCAGGCCGTAAATGCGGCTGTAGTCATAGCGGTTAAGATACGGGGGAGAGGTTATAATGACGTCGGCATAGTCATCAATTGTAGAGGTAAAGTCTCTGGCATCAGCCAGGAGCACATAGATTCTCGAGGAAGGCACTATGTACTTGACGGGCTTCTCGAAAAGGCGCATCTGATATCCTATGGTTGTCAAATCCCTGTACATCAAACGCAGTTGCCGGGCCAACGTCGCACGTACAGGGGGGATATTCTTTTCGGGTTTCAAGCGTAGAAATTGTCCGTCCTTGCTGGTATAACTCACCTTTTCCAGAATGCTCAACAGACCCAGAAGCAAGAATTCACGAATAGATTCGTCCTCCTCCTTCAAAACTTCCTCTTTGAAAAACAGGATTTCGTTCAAGACATCTTCCGAGAAAGCCAGTTCAATGATACGGACATCCTGAGGAGCTGAGATAGATGGTTCGTGGTAGGGACTTGCCAACAAGCGATCTATTCCCGCTTTAAGCCGCAGCAGATCATAATCTTCCGCGCTGCGTAATTTCACCCCAGCCACAAAAATGGCTACCGGCAGGATGTCAATGCCCCAGGCCCCATATCCAGCTTGTTTGGCGGCGATGACTGTTGTGCCGCACCCGACGAAAGGATCGAAAACACGCGATTTCCCCGGTTGACCCCCAAATTCCCGCAAGAAGACATCCACCAGCGCAGCCGAGAACCCCTCTTTGTAAGAAAACCAACGATGAATGGGCACTGTCTTGTTGGGCACGTAAGTCACCAACTGACGCATGCTGAGACGCTCCTCTATCAGAGGAAGGAACCCTTTTTCCAGCTTGACTCTCTCATCGGTTTGGCTGCCGCCGATTGCTTGCGCTCTCATCTTCTCTCACCAATTGCCCAAGGTTTGTTGTCCGCTCGGTATCTATGATACCTCATTTCGGCATATAAAGCAAGTTGTTGCATTCAGTGCGGTCCACTTGGTCCAGATTTTGGCAGGTTCAGCAATGACCCCACCCGTGAATCCCTATGACCCTTACGCCCGTTTGTCAATCGCGGCTTTTACTGCTATAATGAGGGTGCCTTATCAGGAGCGAGGGGTTTCGATGGAAGTCATACTCACCCACGAAAACACCGACTTCGACGCTCTGGCATCACTACTGGGAGCGTCGAAGCTATATCCGGAAGCTATACCGGTTCTGCCACGGCGGCCCAACCGCAACTTGCGCCATTTCCTGACCCTCTACTGGGACGAGCTACCCTTCGTGCGGGCCGATGATCTGCCACGCCGCCCTATCGGGCGAGTCATCCTGGTGGACACCCAGGCCCTCACCCAATTGAAGGGCATGAGCTCACAAACCAAGGTGCGGATCATTGATCACCATGCCCTCGCTCAGGAACTCGCGCCAGGCACGACTTACTCCGGCGGGGAGACAGGAGCTACCACCACCATACTGGTTGAGCAGATCAGCCAGGATCGCCTGCCTCTCTCACCCATCGAGGCGACGTTGTTACTTCTCGGTATTTACGAGGACACAGGCTCACTTTCCTACCCCAGCACCACCCCCAGGGATGTGCGCTGCGCTGCCTGGCTCCTGGAGCAAGGAGCCAACCTGGAAGTGGTCAACAAGTTCCTTCACCACCCCCTCTCAGAGGAACAACGCCAGCTCTACGATCAACTTCTGGAGAATAGCCAGACCCATGAATTCGACGGCCAATCGGTGGTCATCGCCATCGCCAGCGCCAAGGGTTACGTCGAGGAAATCTCCCCCCTGGCCCACAAGCTGCGCGACCTATTCGAGCCAGCCGCCCTCTTCGTCCTGGTGGAGTTGGACGAATACACCCAAATGGTGGCTCGCTCTTCCAGCGAGACAATTGACGTGGCCGAGATAGCCGCTCACTTCGACGGTGGAGGGCACGGCCAGGCCGCCGCCGCCCGAATCCAGGGGCAGCCTTTGGCCCAGGTCCAGGCCAAGCTCCTGGAGCTTCTAAAAACCCACATCAAGCCAGCGGTGACCGTCGGCCAGATCATGTCCTACGGCGTTCACACTCTCCCGCCCGACACGACGGTAGCCGAGGCTGCGGAGATGATGCGCCGCTACGGTCACGAGGGTTTCCCCGTTGAAGAGAAGGGGCAGATCGTGGGCATCCTGACCCGGGGCCAGATAGACAGGGCTCTTCAGCTTGGCTTCGATAACGCCTCTGTCAACTTTTACATGTACAAGGGAGAGGTCAGCGTCTGTCCCGATGACTCGGTGCAGAAACTGCAGGACGTGATGATGGAACACGGTTTGGGACAGGTGCCTGTAGTCGAGGGAGGCGAGGTCATCGGCATCGTCACCCGCACCGACCTGATCAAGCTCTGGAGCGCTCCCCCCCCACGTCCCCGCAGGGCGGAGATCGCCCAATTGATCGAGGACGCCCTGCCTGCGCCCCTCCTGGAACTGATCCAGAAAGCCAGTCAAACGGCGGCCCAGATGGGCTATTCCCTCTACGTAGTGGGCGGCTTCGTGCGCGACCTCCTCCTGAGGACACCTACGCTGGATCTGGACTTAGTGGTGGAGGGAGATGCCATAGCCTTAGCCAGGCGTTTGCGGAGGAGGGTCGGGGGGCGGGTGACGAGCCACGCCCGCTTCGGCACGGCCAAGTTAATCCTGGATGAGCGAGCCTTCCCCATTCCCTACCTGGACTTTGTAACCGCCCGCACCGAATTTTACGAGCACCCCACGGCCCTGCCTCAAGTGGAGCGCAGCTCCATCAAGCAGGACTTGCACCGCCGCGATTTCACTATCAACACCCTGGCCATCTGCCTGGACCCGGACCGTTACGGCGAGCTTCTGGACTTCTACGGGGGTGAGCAAGACTTGAAGAAGGGGCTAATCCGTGTGCTGCATAGCCTTAGCTTTGTGGAAGATCCAACCAGGATGCTCAGGGCAGCCCGCCTGGAGCAGCGTCTGGGTTTCCACATCGAAGAGCGCACCGAGGAACTCATCGGCAACGCCCTGGACCTGCTGGATCGCACGACAGGAGAACGCATCCGCCACGAGCTCTACCTGATCCTGGAGGAGGAGAAGCCAGAGGAGGCCCTGTGTCGCCTGGATGAGCTGGGGGTGCTGGCTCAGATACGTCCCGGCCTCAAGTGCGACGACTGGTTGAGAGAGAGGTTTCGAAGACTGCGGGCATCCCTGGAAGCTGGAAGCTGGGAACTAGCAACCAGTAACCAGCAAACTCATATCCTGTACCTGGCCCTGTTGACCTATCGCTTGAGTGCCTCGGATTTAGAAAGCCTCATCAATCGGCTCAAGATCGCCAGTGAGGAGGCCACATTGTTACGCCAGGTCAACGAGCTGCGATCTTCGACCAGCGAACTGGCCGAGAAGCATCGCTCCAGCGCTATCTATCGCTTGCTGAAACACTACTCGGAGCCAGCCATCTTCGTCTTGTGGATAGCCACCGATGCGGAGCCAGTGAGGGAGAAGTTGGAGTTGTATCATCGGACGCTGCGTTTTGTCGAGCCTGAGATAGACGGCGACTATCTCAAGGCCATGGGCCTCAAGCCCGCCCCTCTATTCGGTCACATTCTATCCGCCCTCCGCGATGCCCGCCTCGATGGGGAGGTCGGCAACTTAGCGGAAGAAGAGGCGTTTGTGGAGAAATTGTTGGCTAAGGGGGGAACAAATCGTTTTTGACATCTAGCGAATCATGCTCTACAATATACTGGCAGGTTGTCTACCCTCTCGCCAAGGGGGGCTTGTACCAATTGCTGTGGAGGTAAGAGAATGGCACGAATCATCAAGTCCATTGAGATTGAGGATCAGCCGGCGGTGGCCCTGTTCGATACAGGGGCGGTGTACACGTATGTTTGCGCCGCCCTGGTGCAGGGTGTTCCCAAGCGAACAATGGTTCCCCCGGCTCGAGTTGGTCTGGGGGGGAAGGAGATTGAGATTCGCGAATATTGCATCTTGGAAGGGAAGATCGAGGGACTGCCATTTCTGACAGACGCTGTATCTGTGGAGGAAATTGGGCACGCCGACGGCCACGAGTTGGACGCGCTCATCGGTGCTCGCACCATGGAGCAGTGGGAGATCAGGCTCGACCCCAGAACGGGAGCACTGGATCTGGAGGGGCTGCGGCGGCGAGAGTTCACCGAATTCTGAATTGACGTTTTCTTTGAAGCCATGATCGGCTTGAACGAATAGGGATAAGAAACCAGGTTTTTGGTTGATATGACACTTTATCGCGTCCTAGGGAATCCAAAGAACGATCTGCTTGCCCAGACAGGGGAAAAAACCTGGTTTCTCCACAAAATAAGGAGGAACTAATGAAGGAATACCAAACTGAGCAACTCAGGAATATCGCTCTTTTGTCTCACGGCAGTGCCGGAAAGACCTCTCTGGCAGAGGCCATGCTGTTTAACACCGGGGCTATTACCCGCCTGGGGAGAGTGGATGAAGGGACGACAGTCTCCGACTACGACGAAGAGGAGATCCGACGCCACATCTCGCTCAGCACCTCGGTTGTGCCCTGCGAGTGGAATGGCCACAAGATCAACGCCCTCGACACCCCTGGCTATCTGGACTTCGTGGGCGAGGTCAAAGGAGCCGTCAGGGTGGCCAATGGGGCGCTGATTCTTCTCGACGCCGTGGCGGGCGTGGAGGTGGGCACAGATCTGGTCTGGGGCTACGCCGACGAGCAAAACCTGCCCCGCCTGATTTTCATCAACAAGATGGACCGGGAAAACGCCAACTTCAAGCGCTGCCTGGACGCTCTGAGGGAGAAATTCGAGGCCAGTTTTATCCCCATCCAGTTACCCGTCGGCAGCCAGGCGGATTTTGAGGGCGTGGTGGATCTGATTGCCATGAAAGCCCAGCAGGGGTCGAAGGCCGAGGAGAGGGAGATTCCTGCCTCTCTGCAGGATGAAATAGACGATTATCGCCTGCAACTAATCGAGGCCGTAGCCGAGAGCGAGGATGAATTAATCCTGAAATACTTGGAGGGGGAAGAACTGACTGAGGAGGAGATCCGGCGCGGCCTCAAGGTGAGGATCGCCGACCGTAGTGTGGTGCCTGTACTCTGCGGCTCAGCTACCGCCAACATTGGGATTCAGCCGCTCTTGCAGGCCATCATCGAGTACCTTCCCTCCCCTGCCGAGGTCGGGGAGATAGTGGGCACCAATCCGGCCACAGGCGAGGAGGAAACCCTGGAGCCCAATGAGCTAGGGCCTCTGGCTGTCCTGGCCTTTAAGACCCTGGCTGACCCCTACGTTGGCAAACTAACCTATTTCCGGGTCTACTCGGGCCTGATGGAATCGGATTCGCGGGTTTTCAACTCCAGGAGCGGTGAGATGGAAAGGATCGGCCAGCTCTACATCCTGCGCGGCAAAGATCAAATACCCACCGACAGAGTACGCAGTGGTGACATCGGGGCAGTGGCCAAGCTGGGGAATACCTCCACAGGTGATACCCTCTGCGATAAGGGACATCCCATCGTCCTCACTCCTCCCACTTTCCCTAAGCCGGTTTTCTCGGTGGCCGTCCACCCCAAGACCAAGTCCGACCTGGATAAGATGAGCACCACGCTGGCTCGCCTGGCGGAAGAGGATCCCACCCTGCACGTGGATCGTGAGCCCTCCACGAATGAAACCATCCTCTCAGGGATGGGCGAGTCCCACGTTGACATCGCCGCCAGGCGTCTCCATCAGAAGTTCGGGGTGAACATCACCACCAGTGTGCCCAAGGTGCCCTACCGGGAGACCATAACCAAAACGACCTCGGCCCAGGGCCGCCACAAGAAGCAGACCGGTGGACGAGGCCAATTTGGTGACGTGTTTATCAGATTCGAGCCTCTGCCCCGAGGCTCAGGCTTCGAGTTCGTGGACGAGATCCGTGGCGGAGCGGTGCCCAATCAATACATCCCCGCTGTGGAGAAGGGCCTCAGGGAGATCATGGAGAAAGGCATCCTGGCCGGCTATCCCACCGCCGACTTTCGGGCTGCGCTGTACGATGGCTCCTTCCACACGGTGGATTCTTCTGAGATTGCCTTCAAGCTCGCTGCGCACCTGGCCTTCAAGAAAGCCATTCCAGAGGCCGGCCCGGTGCTGCTGGAGCCCATCATGAACTTCACCATCACCATCCCCGAGGGGTTCACGGGCGACGTTTTAGGCGACCTCAACAGCAAACGGGGACGAGTGCAGGGCATGGATCAGCAGCGAGGCATGGCTGTGATTACCGCCCAGGTACCCCTGGCCGAAATGCAGCGCTATGCCACCGACCTGAGATCCATCACTCAGGGGCGGGGAATCTACACCATGGAGTTCTCTCACTACGAGGAAGTGCCGAGCCACATCGCGCAGAAGATCATTGGGGAAGCCAAACGGGAAATGGAATAGTCTTCTCCTCGTGAATTAGCTTCCTGGTCCATAAGTGAGCACTGCTAGCAATGTCCGATCAATCTGCGGTCTCGAAGAATAACCTGGCATCGGCCGCCCCCCCTTTCATCCCCCCCACCTGGGAGGGAGTTGAAGGGGGGGCAGAAGCTCAAACAGCGAACAAGGATCAGAGGCTGTTGACCGTCTTCGAGATAGTGAAGATCCTGGCCACTGAGCAGAGTCTGGAGACCATGCTGCCGAAGTTCCTGGCTTGTCTCATAGAAACGCTAGAAGCGGCTGACGCTGGTAGCCTGTGGCTTTACGACTCTGCCGACGGTCGGCTGGTAGCAAAGGGGGCACAAGGCTACGATTTCGCCGTCTTGAAGCAGCTTCGGCTAGCTCCTGGTGAAGCGATGAGTGGCAAGGTGTTTCAAACCGGTCAGGCCGAGTTATACCCTACTCCAGAGGCTACTGCTGCGGCAATGGCAAACATGACGCCAGCGAACGGCGATATCTTCAGAGCAGCGACCACTGGTCTGAAGCATCCATTGAGCGCCATCTGTGTACCGCTAATCAAGGGGCAGACAAAAGTAGGGGTCCTGGCGCTCTTGAACCTGCGTCAGCCGGCTAGCTTTACTCATGACGACGTGGCCTTTTTACAGCGTGTGGCTGACCTTATCACCGTGGCCATCGAAAATGCCCGCTTGAGAGAGGAACTGGAAGCTGCCAAGACTCTCACCGAGGCCAATCGCCTCAAGGCAGAGTTGATCTCCACCCTGGCCCACGAGATGCGCACCCCGCTGACTTCGATCAAAGGCTACTCCACAGCTCTATTGATGGAAGAAGTCACCTTCGATCCTGAGACCCATCGGGAGTTCCTGCAGATCATAGATGAGGAGTGTGATGTCCTGCAAGAGCTCATCCGCGACCTGCTGGAGTCGTCCATCATTGACGCTGGCCTCCTGAGACTCGAGCCCCAGCCGGTGAGGCTGCCACGCCTGGCCAAGGGGGTGGTTGACGACATAGCGAACCGTAACCAGAAGTACCGCTTCCTGATTGATTTCTCCAGGGATTTCCCTATCGTGGATGCTGATCCTAACCGCATTGAGCAAGTGTTCCGCAACCTGCTGGACAATGCCGTGAAATACTCACCGCAAGAGGGGCTGGTAGTGGTGCGGGGCGAGGTGCGCGAGGATGATGTCCTGATCAGTGTGGCCGACCAGGGAGTGGGCATCGCCCCTGAGCACCTGAACCGGCTATTTGAGAGGTTCTTCCGGGTGAGGTCAGGCCTGGGTCGCCACGTCGTTGGGTCAGGATTGGGGCTGCCCATCGCCCGCACCATCGTGGAGGCCCACGGTGGTCGCATCTGGGCCGAGAGCAAGGTAGGACAGGGCAGCACGTTTTACTTCACGCTTCCTCTGAGGGGTCTGAACCAGAGACCATCCGAAGGAGGGGCAGAATGAGTGAGAAGATCCTGGTCGTGGACGACGAGCCACGGGTAGTGCGGCTGGTCAGTGAGGTGCTGAAGTCAGTGGGCTACCAGATGATCGCCGCTGCCAGCGGAAAGTCTGCCATTGAGATGGTGGCCTTGGAGCAGCCCGTCCTGGTGTTGCTAGACATCCTGCTTCCCCATGGCCTGGATGGTTATGAGGTATGCCGACACATTCGGGAGTTCTCCGACGTTCCGGTGATCATGCTCACCGCTAAGGCCCAGGAGACTGATATGTTGCGCGGCTTCGACGTGGGAGCCGACGATTACCTGACCAAGCCTTTCAGCGCTAAAGAACTCGTGGCCCGGGTTCAGGCGGTCCTGCGGCGCGCCCAACGACCTGAAGAGATGATCACCACCTCCTTCCAATGCGGCGAACTGGAGATCAATTTCGCTCGACGCACCGTCAAAGTGCGTGGCGAGCAGGTATCGCTTACCCCCACTGAATACACCCTATTGCGTGAATTGGCCCTCAACGCCAATCGGGTCATGTTGCATCGAGACTTGCTGGCCAACGTATGGGGGCAGGAGTATCGAGACGACATTGACTATCTGCGAGCCTACATTCGTTACCTGCGACGCAAACTAGAAGCGGATCCCTCGAATCCGCGGTATATCCTCACCTCACCAGGGGTGGGCTACATGCTGGCCTGCCCCGATGGTGGTGGCGATTAAACTTTCCCCTGCTGGATTTCCTCGGCTCCTCAGAATGGGCGGGTTTCGCTGAAGGCGAAACCCGCCCGTCTTTTTTCATGGAGTTTTCATTTTTTCCCTCCCCCTTTTTATGAGAATCCAGTGGCTTTTGTGTTATACTGCACAGTAGAGAAACCAGGTTTTTCGCTTCACAGCGCTTCCTGATTATCGAGAGTTCCTGCAGTTGCGCGTTTTTTAGGTACAGAGAGGTTAAAAAAACCTGGTTTTTTGCAGCTCATTAGAATACAAGCCCACCCTCTGAGACAGCAATTTGCCCCAGGAGGTAAGGTGATGGATTTCGAACCGATCGAACTGGCACAGACGATAGAAAAGAATGGGACAGGTGATTCTCTCATATCCGTACTGGAAGAGATCCAGGCCCGATATCGCTACCTGCCCCGGCAGGCGATGATCCTGGTCAGCGAAAGGATGGGGGTGCCTCTGAGTCAGGTCTACAGCGTCGCCACCTTCTACAATGCGTTCAGCCTGGAGCGGCGCGGACGGCACGAGATATGCGTCTGCGTGGGCACAGCCTGCCACGTGCGCGGCGCCCAGCGGGTGCTCACCTGGTTGGAGGAGAGTCTGGGCACTAAGCCCGGTGAGACCACGTCCGACTGGAACTACTCACTGGACACCGTTCACTGCCTGGGTGCGTGCGCCCTCGGTCCGATTGTCGTCGTTGACGGGGAGTACCTGGGCCAGATGCATGTCAGGAAAGTAGCCGAGTTGCTGGCGCGAATCGAGCAGGCGGACATGGCGGAGGCATAAGCAATGACAAAGGCGTCAGGCAAACGGGTGAACACCCCATCTGACCTGGAGGCAAGACGGAAAGCCATCGTCGCCAGCCGTGACTCCAAACGTACCTGTGTCACGATCTGCGGGGGCACCGGCTGTCGTGTCTACGGCAGCGAGAAAGTGATTGACGTCCTGCAAGCCGAGATTTCCAAGAATGGCATCGAGGCAGATGTGCGGATGACCGGCTGTCACGGCTTCTGCGAGCAGGGGCCGGTAGTGGTCATACAACCGCAGGGCATCTTCTACAAGTCCGTCAAGCTAGAGGACGTGCCCGACATCATCCGTAAGACTGTGGCGCGGGGTGAGGTCATCGAACGTTTGCTCTACACCGACCCCATCACAGGCGAGAAGATCGTACACGAGCACGAGGTTCCCTTTTACGCCAGACAGACCCGCCACCTGCTGAACCTCAACGGCCTGATTGATCCCACCAGCATTGAGGACTATATCGCGATTGGCGGCTATGGAGCACTGGCCAAGGTGTTGGGCGGGATGTCGGCCGAGGAGGTAATTGAAGAAGTCAGCAAAGCCGGGTTACGGGGGCGGGGTGGGGCAGGATTTCCCACCGGACTCAAGTGGAAATTCTGCCACGCCGCTCCCGGCGACGTCAAGTACGTCGTCTGTAACGCCGATGAGGGTGACCCCGGCGCTTATATGGACCGCAGCATCGTAGAGGGTAACCCTCACCGGGTGTTGGAGGGAATGATCATCGGCGCTTACGCTATCGGTGCAGCGCGTGGCTTCATTTACATCCGAGCTGAGTACCCGCTGGCGGTCAAACACCTGAGAATTGCCCTGGAGCAGATGCACGAATATGGCCTGCTGGGTGAGAATATCCTGGGATCGGGCTTTGACTTTGACATCGAAATTCGGATGGGGGCCGGGGCCTTCGTCTGCGGCGAGGAGACGGCGCTGATGGCCTCCATCGAGGGCCGAGTCGGCGAGCCGCGTCCACGCCCGCCTTTCCCCGCTCAGAGCGGGTTGTGGGGCAAGCCTACCAATATCAACAACGTCAAGAGTTGGGCCAACGTGCCATTGATCATCGAGAAGGGAGCCGACTGGTATGCCAACATCGGCACGAAGGACAGCAAAGGCACTAAGATCTTCTCTATGGTGGGCAAGATCAACAACACCGGACTGGTCGAAGTGCCAATGGGCATCAGCCTGCGAGAACTGATCTACGAGATTGGCGGCGGCATCCCCGGTGGGAAGGCCTTCAAAGCGGCACAGATCGGCGGCCCGTCGGGTGGCTGCATTCCTGCCGAGCACCTGGACGTACCGATTGACTATGAGTCGTTGACCAGCCTGGGGGCCATCATGGGCTCCGGCGGCCTGGTCGTCACCGACGAGGACACCTGCATGGTGGACCTGGCTCGTTACTTCATGAGTTTCACGCAGGAAGAGTCGTGCGGCAAGTGCGTGCCCTGCCGCGTGGGGACGAAGGCCATGCTGTCCACGCTGGAACGTATCTGCGCCGGGCAGGGCCAGCCGGGTGACATCGAATACCTGGAAGAACTGGCGGCGGAGGTCAAAGCCTCCTCCCTGTGCGGCCTGGGGCAGACGGCGCCCAACCCGGTGTTGACCACGATCCGCTACTTTGGTGACGAGTACGAGGCCCACATCTGGGAGCATCGCTGTCCGGCTGGCGTCTGCAAGGGATTGGT
>VGOG01000119.1 GCA_016875995.1 Chloroflexota bacterium | reverse complement strand
TGGTGAAGGTCGCCAGGGCGTACATGCGGGCTTCTTGAGAATAATAAACGTGAAAGGGAGAGATGGCACAAAGCAGCGCGGCCAGCAGGCCCGCCGGCCTACCAAAGGCCAGCCGTGCCAGACGATAGACCAGAGGCACGGTGAGCACCCCCAACACGAGGGACAGAAACCGCAGGGCGAAGACGCTGGAACCGGTCGTTTTGACCCAGAAGTAGAGCAGAAGGTGATAGAGCGGGGGATTGGTTTCTGTACGGGGGGAAACTGTAGAAGACAGGGGCAAGCTGGCCACGTAGGCGCTGTGGGCCTCATCGCCCCAGATCTCCTGGTGATCCAGGCGATAGAGCCGGAGGGTGAAGGCTGCCAGCAGAAGAAGAATCAGGACGATGTTTCCGAGCCTGGTCGAATGTGCGTGCCGTTTCTGTTCCAAGGCCGTCAAAATCGCTGTCCTCTCAACTCGCGATACAGAAGCCAGCTCACCGCGGCCAGACCTATCACCAACAGGGCCACAGGTGCGTAGGGAAAAGATGCCCGTGGGGTCAGAGCCACCTCAAAGGCATCCACCACGCAGCGATTTCCCGCCGAAGCCAGATTCCTCTCCTCGGCCACCGTCAGGCGCAGCACGTGTTGGCCACTGCTCGCCCCCCGCACCAGAGGCACCCTGGCCTGCCACTGGGGATGGGGACTGTAGAGATCCACGTAGGAGCGGCCCTCCCCGTCTCTATCTAAGCCCGTCACACTGCGGCCATCCAGCGTGACCAACAACCGCCCCCCCTGGGCGTCCTGATGGGTGAGCAAATCCACCCGGTCGCCCTTGAAGGCAAAAGACAGGCTGGCCCCAGGGGTCTGGCTGGCCAGGTGAGCCTGGCCGCTGGCGCGGGGCTCGATCTCCGTCTGCCACCCCTCAGCTCCCGAAATGGCGGGGTTAGTCTCTTCATAATAGCCCAGCCCAGCCACCCTCAGGCCCGCCGCGGCATCTTTCACGGCGTAGTAGACCCGCCGGGGCGTGAAATCCACGTCCACCACGCGGAAGTAGTACTCGGCCTGGTCCGGGGTGATGTTGCCAACCTGGCGGAAGTACCAGATGTTGAACACCCCAGCCCAGGGCCATTGCGAGCGGGCCATCTCTATACCCCGCAGGGTATAATCAGCCTGCTGTTCCTCGTCCACCCTCTTCCAAATGAGCTTCTCTGCGGAGAAGTCAGCCGGGGCCACGTTCCAGCCGTACTCGTTGAACCAGATGGCCTTATTGCTATCGCCGTACTTTTCCATGATCTCTCGCTGCAGGAGGACACGGGAGAAGTTCAGCACCTGGGGATGGGGAGGATCCTCCGGCGGACGGTCCATCCCGAAGGCGTTGGCCGAGAAGATGTCGAAGTAATCCTTGGCCCCGGCCTCGTACATCTCCTCCAGGAATTGCAGGTCGTTCATGGATCGCCACTTGCCGGGCTCAGGGTGGGGCTCGCCCATGGTGATGGCCAGGGGAGCGCTCAGGACGTAAACGTTGGGATCGGCTTCTTTGGCCCGACGGTAGGCTATCTTGAGGAGCTCTACGTAGCTGGCGGGGTCCACAGGGCGGTTGCCCCACTCAGGATAGATGTTGGGCTCGTTCCAGATCTGGATATAGTGGATACGACCTTTGTAATGCTTGATGAACTGATAGACGAAGTCGCCGTAGTCCTCGAAGTTATCGGGAGGGCCCCCCTTCAGAGTATTATCCTGGCGTGTCCAATCCGGAGGAAGGTCGAGGCGAGCGATGATCTGCAGGCCGTACTTTTCGCAGAGCTCGACGATGTGATCGAACTTCCCCCAGCTACTCTGTCCGACTTTGACGTTGGCGAAGCTGTCCGGGCGGGGCTCTATCTCCGCCCAGGCGAATTGTTGCTTCACCCAGCCGATCCCTGCCTCCTGGGCCATCCTCACCGTCTTCTCCCGCTTCCACTCCTCCACCTCACGGGCCAAAAAGAAGTTGGCTCCGTAGGGGTTAACGTCGGTATTAGGAATGACGCGGCGCGGTGAAAACTCTGCCTCGGGAACTCCAGGGGAAAGGGCAAAAGGCAGGACCACACTGCCCAAAGCGATCACCACGGCTGCCCAAACCACGACCAGCAACCACGCCCTGGCCATCAACGAAGAGAGTATCGTGCTCAAGGTTTGCTTCACAAAGAACCCCCTGAGACAGTCGTAGACTTCGGAAGTCTGAAAGTCACTCGTAGTGCTAGATCTTGTCGAAGAACAGCAACACTCCCATCAACACGAACAGGCCCGCCGCTCCTCTGCGCAAGAGAGCGGGCGAAACAAAGCGAGCGACGACTTGCCCGGCCAGCGTGCCAATCAGGGTAGCCGTAATCAAGGCCAGTGCAGCGCCCAGAAAGACCGTTCGTGGACAGGCGGAACTGGCCGAGGTGCAGATCACCGCCAACTGGGTTTTGTCTCCCAATTCCGCCACGAACAACAGCGCAAAAGTGCTCCACAGCAATTTCCAGTCTATCATGGTGTCGAATCCTTTCATCCATTCTGGGAAAAGACGATAGAACTGCTCAACCCTCATCACTTCGTTCTTCCCACCGGGAAGATGGCGTCCTCCGCTCATCAGTCGCCCTCAAAATAGTAAAGCGATGGGATTTGTTCCAAGGCAGATCGCAACGCCGGCTTGAGGCGCTCGTAGGCCCAGAGGACCTCCGCGTCTCTCAATGACGGGTTGCCCAGCAGGTGTTTGACCAGCCGGAAGGCGTTGATGCCGCCGCCCACGTCCTCGCCCTGGCGCAACAGGGCACGGACGGCGTCCTCGATAAAGGCTGGCGTCAATCGTGCCTGAAGCTCTTCAATCTGCGGCCTTAACTCTTTGTATGTCACTTTCTCACCTTCCTCTGCTGATTTATGATGTTCAGCCCTCATAGTTGTACATAGTGGTGATCTCGATCGCTCTGGCCTTCATCTCAAGCTCAACTATTTTCTGATTCACCCTCCCAACAACGTTTGGAGCATCGTGGGCGGGGGGAAGGAGATGGCCTTCTGGGGGCAAACGCGAGCACATTGGTTGCATCCTACCTGACATTTCAGCGGTGAAGCCACGTAGACGTCCTGATTGTCCTCCCTGAAAGCGAACACCTTCTCGGGACAGAAATCCACGCACTTGCCGCAATCGTCACACAGGTCCTCGTAGAGGGTCGGAAACCAGGGAATCTGCTCGCGGGGGATGCCCCGCCAGGTGCCGTAATCAGTCTGGCAGGCACAGCCACGCCCCCGCTGCTCGCAATAGGTGCGGTATTCACGTAGCAGGGCAGCGGCATAATCCGCCTCGGCGGGAGCGGGGATGTAGTTGTGCTTCCGTGCTCGGGCCAGAAGCTCCGGCCCCAACGCTTCATCGGGGGCACAACCTGCCTCGTAGAGCTCGCCGAACATCTCGTCCAGTCCGCTCATCCCGCTCATGAAGCGACCGACCAGAATCTGGTGATAGCTCAGTTTGGACATCGTGCTCCTCCCCTACACCGATGTGAGGCAGTTGTACTGCCGAACGGGGGCTCGGAGTGCAACTCCTCGCCATCAATTGTGGGGCATGATCTTTCACGCATCAGGGGGGCAGACGCAAGACAGGAGACGCCGATGGGTCAATTCCCGTACCAGGTAAGCAGCGGCCAACCCCACGATGAAGCCCACGGCCATGTTGCTGACTACCGAGACGGCGGCGGTGAGCAGGGCCAGCCACAGCTTCCACCCCCGCAGCTTCACCACCACCTTGCCCAGCTCGATCCCCACCAGGAACATCATCGCCCCCACCAGGGGCATGGGGAAAACGGCCAGCAGGTGGCCGATGGACTTCCCCAGAAACAGCCCCAGGGAGAGCTCGATCAGCCCTTCAATGATGTTCGTTCCGCCGGTACGGGCGCCGAAGTAGTATTGCCCGGCCAGCCCCCCAGCACCGTGACACAGGGGCATCCCCCCGAAGAGGGTCGGAATCGCGTTCATGAAGCCCATGTTCAGCATCAGCCGTTCTTCGCTCACTGGCTTGTCCGGGAAGTAGTCCCGGATGAGAGCGGCGGTGGCGATGACGGCGTTGGTGATGGACAACGGAATCTGGGCAAAGCCAGCCAGGAGCATGGCCCGCCACACGTCGGCCAGGCGGGGCACGGTGAGAGGTGGCAGGGTAATGGCCAACTCCAGCGATTGCCCCAGTTGGCCTCGCCAGGCGACGATGCCTACCCCCAGCACCATCAGCACGATGGCCGCCGGGGCGTAGCGGTTCTCCCGCAGGAGGAGCACGATGGCAATGGCGATGAGACCCAGCAAGGGGGCGGGCCGCATCATCTTGAGGCCCTGCCAGGCCAGCGTCACTCCCAGGGCCAGTTGGATGCCCCGCACCACGAACATGGGCGTCCAGCGAACGATGTGGCGCATCAGCCCGGTCAAGGCCAGGACGAACCAGGTGATCCCCAGGCCCAGGCCGGAGGCATAGACCAGGGAAGCCGACCACCTCTGAGAGATGGCGGCCACGGCGATGACCTTCTTGGGCTCCACGGGCATGGGCAGGCGGTAGACCAGGCCGGTGGCGATGTTGACCAACCCCATCCAGATGAGCAACCCCGCCGGATCGAGGCCGCAGACCACGATGTAGCCGATGGCCAGGGGGAACAACGTGCCAAAGTCGCCCATCGAGCCCGCCAACTCGCGCAGGCTGAATTCAAAGTCCTTGTGCTCGCTCATGCGTGCGCCATCCTATTGGATATTGGATATTGGACGCTTGACGTTTCACGTTTCACGTTTGACGTTTCACGTTTGACGCTTGCTCCTTGTGCGCGGCGGGTTGGTGTCGTTTGCTCAGGCGTTTCTACCGAGGGTGGTCTACAGGAGAGCAACGACCAGCCAGGCGGCCAGCCCCGCGAAGAGCAGGGCCATTCCCAGCTTAACTGTGGCCGCGTGTCGCTGCAAAAAGCTGGTCAACTGCTTCGTCCCCGTCGTCCCGTACCAGACCAGGACGAAGACCACCACCAACGGAGCGATGAATAGCAGGCAATAGAGCACCAGGAACGGCACTGCGTTGGCTCGCATCGCCGGCACGCTCATGACGAAGATGATGGTGGGCAGGTAGACCTGGCCCGTGCAGGCCAACTCCAAAAACGAGATCAGGATGCCAGTCACGAACGCACCCGCCACGAAGACTCGCGATCTGCGCCCCCTGCGGATGACGGCGTTGATGCGCATCCGCAATCCGTGCGGCAGATTGAGCACCATGTCGCCGATCTCGCCCCGTCGAGCCTTGAGAAAATCGTTAAAACTGAACACCGCCAACCCGGCACACAACAGGGCGGTCAGCCCATACACCCAGCGTCCTAACGTCGTCAGCAGGTCGCCCAGCAGGTCGAGCGCCTTGTAGAAGCCCACTCCCACCATCAGGTAGGCCAGGAACACGCCCAGGGTGAAACTGGCGCCCACCACCAGAACCTCCCGCCCCTTGCGTCCGCTCAGCGTCAGGTAGGAGACGAAGAAGATCAACGTGGCGAAGGCGCAGGGGTTGAGACCGTCCACCAGGCCAGCGAAGACCACGGTGAGAACGCCGAAGGACTGGAAGCGCTCGACGATGCTCTGCTCCGCCGCTGCGGGGTCGAAGTCGCCCCAGGTGGGCGACGCACCGGTACTGGCGTACTTCTCCACCAGCGCTTCCAGGCTGCGGGTGTTGATCTCCTGGCCGATGAGTGCGTCGTTGCCCACAAAGACGGCCGGCGCGGCGAGGCGTTTTTCCTCCGGCACGCCGGCTTGTTCACCCAACCACTCGCTCAGCGCCGAGTGCTCCCTCACGTCGAACTCGGCAATCGCCAGCGAATAATGCTCCTGTAGATAACGCAAGTCCAGCTCAGCACGGTCGCACTCCCGGCAGCCGGCCTGGTAGAAATAAGCCAGGTGAATGAGGGGCGGGGCGTCCGTCGGGGCAGGCGTCGCGTCAGGGCGGGGCGGATAGTCCACCCCGCCAGCAGCCAGATAACTGGCCATAACTTCATCCAGGCGGGCGCGAATCTCGTCCTCTCCAATCAGGGCCGTATCGCCAACGAAGACCTCCGGGATGCTCACCTTATCCGGCGGTATCTGGTAGGCCGTCTCCATGTCGAGCAGCCACTCATAATGGTCAGGGTCAGAGATCTCAATGAATTGGATCCCCAGTTGTGCCCCGTACTTTTCCTGCAAAGGCAAGAGTACTTCGTCCATCACCACCAGGCAATGTGAGCAATCCTGTGAGTAGAAGAACAACAGGCGAACAACTGGTCCGTCGGCCTGGACTGCGGGCAGCAGTAGCAAAACCAGAAAGAGCAACAATATTAGTGGAGCCGCAATCGCTCCGCGGGGATTGCCAAACCTGTGGTGAGCGAAGTCGAACCATCCCCGCCTCTCCCCAGCAACACTCAACCTTTTTCCCTCCTCAGCAAGTTTCCTCCGACAGCTTCTCGTTCATAACCACCCTCCTGAAAGTTACATCGGGGATGTGAAGCCTTCACACGGCCAACATCGCGCGAATAATGACGTCCACTGCTGTCTCCTCGTCCAGCCCGCGCGCCATCAGTGTCTCCAGTTCCTTCTTGTTCACCGTGCCGATGGCCGCCTCGTGGGTGACCTGCGCTCGATTGTCCCGCACCCGAACCACGGGGATGGCACTGGCCACGGCCTGATCACGCACGATCTCAATGCAGTCCACGTGGCCGCGGGCGTACGGGGCGTTTCCCTCCGTGGCGCCGATCACCTCACTGCGGGCCTGGTCACGCACGGCGATGCGGGACTTAGCCAGCCCTCGCGCCTCTTCCCCGTTGAGGCGGATGGTTTCCTTGACCGAGATGACGTCATCGCCGTAGCCGTAGACCTTGACTACCAGCTCAGCCACGCCCCGCGCCGCCACGTCCACCACGTAGTCGAAGTCCAGCTTCCCCACCCGCCCCGTGGTCAGGGCGAATTCCGAGGTGTACCGACCGCCCTCGTCCACCGTGACCTCGGCCTTGGGGATCACCTCCACCCCGCCTGTTTCGCCGTGGTAGTGGGTCTCATTGTACTTCATGGTGGCATTCTTGCCCACGTGGACGCGGGCCTCCATAAAATGTTTGACCTTGACGGCGTTGGGAAAAGTGCAGTGAGCGATGAATTCGGCCTTTGCCCCTGCGCCGATCTCGAACTCCGGCAGAATCTCCTGCACACCCTCGGCGGGGATGACGCCGAAGCAGAGGTGAGCCGGCACGTCCAGTCGAGCCTCGGGTTCGACGATGACCTTGACCCGCACCCCGTGCTCAATCTCCTCCGGCACGATGTGCACCCCCGGCACCTGATTGGCCCCCAGCACGCGGTTGCCGCTGATCACCAGGCTGGCCACCTTGGGCGACCTGAAGAAGTTCGGGTCGCCTCCCGAACGCTCGTAGGCTTTCAGGATGGCCTCAAAGTCGCTCATAGCCCCCTCCCGGCGGTTCCACCGATGCAGCCACCTCGCAGGGCCGGCAGTGGTAGGCGTAATGACGGCGCACCTCGGCTGGGTCGCCCACGCGCACGATCTCCCCCTCGCACATCAGCGCCGCCGCGTCGGCCACCGGCACCATCTCGTCGCGGTGGGTGATGAGCAGCACGCTGGTCCCCTCGCCGGCCATGCGCCGGATGAGCTGGCCGATGTCATCGAGGGAGAGGACGTCAATGCCCGAATCCGGCTCGTCGAGGATGGCCAGCCTGGGGCGCATGGCATAGACGGCGGCCAACTCAATACGCTTGCGCTCGCCACCGGAGAGAGCTTCGTTCACTGGCCGATTCAGGTAAGTGGAAGGCGAAAGGGCCACTGCCTCCAGGGCCTCTTCCATGCGCGTCCGGGAGGGTTCCCGCATCCCCAGAGCCAGGTAGTCTTGCACTTTGAGCCCTTCGAAGCGGGCCGGCTCCTGCCAGGCCAGGGTCAGCCCCAGCCGGGCCCGCTCGGTGATAGAGAGCCGGATGATGTCCTGGCCATCGAAGAAGACGCGCCCTTGCTGCGGCACATAGCCAGCACAGCCCATGAGCGTGTAGGCCAGGCTGGACTTGCCAGAGCCGTTGCGGCCCAGGAGACCATACACCTGCCCAGCCGCTATTTCCAGGGTCACCCCTCGCAGGATTTCCTGCCCTCCGCGTTCCAGGTGCAGATCACTGGCCATCAGAAGGTAATTATTCATTCTGGTTTCTCCCCTTCACTCAACGTTCGCCTGACCCGTTGGGTGATCCCAGCCACGTTGCAGAGCGCACCACGGCGCAGGTCGTAGACCACGTTATGCTACTATAGTAAAGGTCAGCCACGTCGCCAGGGCGACGAAGAGCAACGCCATCCCCAGTTTGACCGTCGCCGCACGCTGCTGGAGGAAAGCGGTCAACTGCTTCGAGCCAGTGCCGTAATAGGCCAGGACAAAAACCACCACCAGTGGCAGGATGAACAGCAGATTGTAGAGCACCAGGAAGAACAAGGCCCGCCCTCGCATCGCCGGCTGGCTCAACACGAAAATGATGGTCGGCAGGTAGACCTGGCCCGTGCAGGCCAGCTCCAGAAACGATACCACCACCCCGGTGACGAAGGCCCCGGCGACAAAAGCCCGCGACTTGCGCCCCCTGCGGATGACGGCGTTGATGCGCATCCGCAATCCGTGCGGCAGATTGAGCACCATGTCGCCAATCTCGCCCCGTCGAGCCTTGAGAAAATCGTTAAAACTGAGCACCGCCAGCCCGGCACACAACAGGGCGGTCAGCCCATACACCCAGCGTCCTAACGTCGTCAGCAGGTCGCCCAGCAGGTCGAGCGCCTTGTAGAAGCCCAACCCCACCATCAGGTAGGCCAGGAACACACCCAGGGTGAAAGCTGCACCCACCACCAGAACCTCCCGCCCCTTGCGTCCGCTCAGCGTCAGGTAGGAGACGAAGAAGATCAACGTGGCGAAGGCGCAGGGGTTGAGGCCATCAACCAGGCCGGCGAAGACCACGGTGAGAACGCCGAAGGACTGGAAGCGCTCGACGATGCTCTGCTCCGCCGCTGCGGGGTCGAAGTCAACCCACACCCGCTCCGCGCCGCTGAGGGCGTACTTCTCGGTCAATGCCAATAGCGCCTGGGCCGTGATGTCGGTGCCGATCAGGTAATCGTCGCCGACGAAAAAGGCCGGAGTTACCAGCCGCTGTTTCTCCGGGACACCCGCGCGAGCGCCCAGCCATTCCGCCAGGGCAGCATCTTCCTGAACGTTGTACTTCTCGACCAGCAACTGGGGGTATTTGCTCTGCGCGTAGCGGATGTCGTACTCGACGCGGCTGCACTCCTGGCAGCCCATCTCGTAGAAGTAAGCAGCCCAAATCGCCGCTGCGGGCTCACAGACCAATGTCTCCTCCGGGCCGCAGGGTTCCACCCCTTCCAGGTTAAACCTTACACCCAGCTCTTTCGCGGTGACGATGGCGATCCTTTCCAGGCCGGGGATGTCGGGCCACGGTGAGCCTCCTTTTGCCAGGCATCTGTCGAGCAGGCAGCACAACTGCTCGCGGATGGCCTCCTCCCCAATGAACACCTGTCCACAAACCACCAGCGTCGGTATCCCTCGCTCCTCTGGAGACACGCCGAACATCTCCTCGGCGCGGATCAACATCTCGTAGTTGGCCGGGTCGGAGATCTCGACCACCTTGATTTGCATTTGGTCGCCGTATTGGGCCTGTAGCGGCGCCAAGACCTCGTCCATCACAGCAGCGCAGTGAGGGCAATCCTCGGCGGTGAAATAGACCATCCGCACCACGGGATCGCTCTCGGCGCGGACCGTGCCCGCCCCCCAGGTGAGGGCCAATGCCAGAACCAACAGGACTGCCCATAGACGATATTTCCACTGCGTTCGAGAACCCATTCTTTACACCTCCAAGAGTAATTATACATCAAAGCCGTGCCCGTTTCGGCGCTGGGCTGCCTGTAACGGGAACCACCACCAGGAGCATCAAAACCGTGGCCGCCACCGCTGAACCCAGGCACCAGGTACAGATGGCCTGAACGACGAACACCTCCAGAATCGTCAGGTAAATGGAGAACAGGGTGCCAATGAACGTCAGCCCCAACAGCCCCAGCACCGACCGGTTGGCCCATCGTCTGCTGGGAGATTTCTGCCCTGCCCACAACACGCCGATGCCCAGGTAGTAGATCACGCCCAGCACGGCCACGGGGATACCCAGGATGCGCGCGTAGGGGCTGGATTGCACAAAGTTGCACCCGCTCATGGGCCAACAGATAGCTTCGACGGGGGTGATTTCCACATAGGCCAGGTAGGTGGCGATTCCCAATCCCACCAGGGCCAGGATGGGGATGGCCCACGTTTTGGCATGGGGAAGGGATTTGCGGCTCGACTGCCATAACTTGAGCAGGTCTTGCCAGGCGGCCTTGACACGCCAGGCCCCGTAGCCCAGGGCGGCTATCATTGCTCCTAGCATCCCTCCGGTCACGGTGCGGCCTATCAGACCTGTGGAGGCCTCTTCAGTCCGAATGGGCTGAAGCCCCTGGCTGCCGATGGTCATCTGCACTTCGGATGGCATCTGGTCTAGCCCAGGGATGTCGGGCCAGCCGATGCCATCACTGGCCAATCCCTCCTCGACCAAAGACGGGAATTGTTCCAGGATCTCGCGGCTGCCAATCAGCACCACATCGCTGATCACCAGCGTGGGCACGCCCTGCCGCTGGATCTGGTATCGTTGGACGGCAGCCTTATAGAGCAGCAGGCCGTCTGACTGAGAGGTGTCAATGACCATAATCTGCAGCCGGTTGCCGTACTCGCCGGCCATCGGTGCCAGCAGCTCCTCTATGACGTGATGGCAGGCAGGACATTCAGGCGAGTAAAAAAGGACGGCCTGCACCACCGCCTCGTCGGGCGACTGCGCCGCGGTAGTGAGCGGGACAGACAGACAGGCCAGAATGAGCAGAATGACGAACTGCAAAAGCAATTCTCTCATAGTAGAGACCCTCCTGAGTTGGTAATTGGTAGGGGCGGGTCTTGCACCAGCCCAGGGCGACCGCAAGGGATCGCCCCTACTCCTCATCGTATGGCGCTATCCTGGGACGTAACACCCGACTGTGCAAGCAGTCGGCCGGCGTGTATATGCCCTATCAGGCGCGGTTTCAACCGCCAGCTAACACCGATCCGCAGGGTCAACCCTCAGATAAAAGCGACCATACCCCGCAATGGCAAACCGCAAGTCTGCAGCCTCAGGGCCCAACCTTTCCCAGATTTCTTTGGACAGATAGATCTCGATGTCTTCCGCCATGAAGTGGATATAATCCTGCTCGTTTTCAGGCTTGCCCATCAGACCTGATGGGGTCACGTAAGCCGTTCATCAGTCCACCACGGTCATGCGGGTGGCAATGTTAATGATACCACCCCGATCCCTGATGTACTGCTTCGCCCAGCCGGATGCGATTTGAGCTTCTTTCACGTGGGTTCTCCTCCTTCCTGCTCTTCTCAGTATAGCTTGACAAATTCAATCTGTCCCGTTTCAACTCCTTCTTTTCCACTATCCGATTGACGGCGCCTCAATGACGATAGCCTGAAGCTGGGCCAGTCGGTCGGCGTATTGTATCTCGAATAGAGGTAGGCAGTCTTCCAACTTGACCTGTGCCGCCGCCAGCTTCAAGGCGAAGGTGAAGCACGTCGGCTGGCCGCACTGCTTACAGTTGGTGCCCGGCAGCAGCTTGTAAACCTCCATGGGCATCGGCCGGCGATGAGTCTCGTAATCGGGCACGATCTCGTCCCGCCGCTCCCAGGTGCGGTTGGCCAGTTTCACCAGCCCTTCCACCTCCTTGATGGCCGCCTCGCGGTCCTCGACGTTGCTGACCGCGATCTGGTAGGGCTGAAAGGCGATGTAATGTCCGGCTTTCGTCCAGGTCAGGGCCGGCACGCTGGGGTTGTAGACAGCCCCGCGCAGGGTGGCGTTAAGGTAGGGCAACACTTCTCGGATGTCGGTCACTAGCCGGGCAACGGTACTAAAGCGCTCCGCTCCCGGCTCACACGGCGGGGTAAAAACTTCCAGATCATACTTTTCGATCAGCATATAGCACCTCGCTTCAGTATAACTCTTTCAGTCCAGGCTAGCGAACAGGTCGGCTTCCGGCGTGCCTTGGCCCCTGGCCAGACGGAAGAACTCGTGGCAGACGACCAGCCGCTCCGCCTCCTTAGCCGTCTGGCCAAGGAAAAGCTGGTGCTGGCTGCGGTGGCACTGCATGGCTCGTACCTTGATCTCCCGGTACGGGCCAATATCAATCCCCACTACCCCCTCGCCGACCTCCCCGGCTGGCACGCCACACCCTTGCTCTGTAGCTGGCGAGGGGGCTACATAGTACAGCCTGCGCACGAAACCCTCGCCAGCTACAGCATCGAAGGCAGCGGTAGCCAACTGGTTCACCGCCACGTGGTCCGGGTGGCCGGAGATCCCATCGGGGCCGAAGGTTACCACCACCTGGGGGTGTAACTGCCGCATGGCCTGGAGCATCCTGGCCGTGACCTCGGCGAGATCAGCCTCAGCCAGTCCCCCGTCTCGGTAACCAAGGAAGCGCACCTCCCTGACTCCTAACACGACACAGGCAGCCCGCAACTCCTGCTCCCTCACCTTGGCAGCCTCCTCTGGGCCCATACCCTCGATTCCCGCCTCACCTCGTGTGGCGCACAGCAGCGAGACCTCCACCCCTTCAGCGGCATACCTAGCTAG
>VGOG01000118.1 GCA_016875995.1 Chloroflexota bacterium | reverse complement strand
TTTCACCGGACGACCTGCGTCGGCTCGTGTTCCCCTGGCTCAAGAAATACGCTGCCTTGGCCCACGAGCATGGTAAGATGTTCTGGTACCATTGTTGTGGCAACGTGTACAGAAACGGCGTGATTGATGCTCTCATCGAGGAGGTGCAGATTGACGCTTTTCACTCTTTCCAGGACGTTATCCTACCTGTGACTGACTTCCAGGCCCAGTACGGCGACAGGGTAGCCACGCTGGGTGGGGTGGACATGGATAAACTGGCCCGGATGGACGAGGCGGACTTGCGCAGGTACATACGGAGTATTCTGGAACAGTGTATGCCCGGGGGGCGATTTGCACTGGGATCTGGGAACTCAGTCGCCAACTACATCCCATTGGAGAACTACTTGATTTTGCTCGATGAAAGCCGGCGCTGGCAAGCGTCGAGCAAGAATCCGTGATTAGAATACCCACACGAGGAGGGATTAAAGATGAGCAACGTACTGAATGAACTTGCAGACAAACTCTATGCCGGTGATGCTAAAACAGTGCCGGTCTTGGTACAGAGAGCACTCGACAAAGGCTTGACGCCCGCGGAGGTGCTCCAGGGCGGACTCATCACCGGCATGGATCGCGTCGGTGTGGATTTTCGGAATGGCGAGTTGTTTGTGCCGGAGGTGCTGATCGCCGCGCGCGCCATGCACGCGGGGATGCACGTCCTCCGTCCGCTATTGGTGCAAAGCAATGTCGCCTCGGCGGGCAAAGTAGTGCTGGGCACGGTGGCAGGCGACCTGCACGACATTGGCAAGAACCTGGTTGGAATGATGCTGGAAGGCAGTGGTTTTGAAACTATTGACCTCGGCACTGATACTCCACCCAACCAGTTTGTAGATGCAGTCAAAACTCATCAGCCCCACCTGGTTGCCATGTCCGCGTTGCTGACGACTACGATGCCGGGGATGAGGCGCACAATTGATGCATTGACGGAAGCAGGAGTGCGGGCGAAGGTCAAGGTCATGGTTGGCGGGGCGCCAGTCACTGAGAGATTTGCACAGGAGATCGGGGCGGATGGCTACGCGCCGGATGCCGCTTCGGCAGTCGAACTGGCACGCGCACTCATGGGGAAGGAGCATAGAAGAAGATGAGTCTCACCTCAAGAGAACGCGTTATCGCCCAGATACAGCACCGAGAGACAGACTATCTCCCCTACACCATCCGGTTCGGTAGTGACGTCGGCGAACAGATAGAAGCGTACGGCACTGATGTCGCCGAGCGCTTGGATACCTGCTACGGCAGTCCGGCCTGGCGAAATCTGGTGGACAATGCCATCACGCGCATCAACACTCACAGCCTGGGCGTTGACGCATCCACTGGCTCAATTTTTACGGACGTGTATGGCTGCAAATGGCGCGTGGATCGCCGTCCCTTCCACCTGGAAGAGCCAGCGCTCAAGACGCCGTCGTTCAAAGGGTTTAATCTTCCTGATGTGGATACTCTGTTCAATGCCAGGTGGAAAGAGAAAACACTGCACGCCATCAAACAGACGCCAGATCACTTTGTCGCCGTTGGTTTCGGCTTTGGCTTATGGGAGCGCGCCTGGACACTGCGCGGCTTCGATGGCGCGCTGATGGATGCCGCGAGCGAACCAGACTTCTTCGAAGAATTGCTCGATCGCATCACGGAGCATCAACTCGCCATCATCGAGCGGCTGGTGGAATTGCCGGTGGACGGCGTGCTGTTCAGCGACGATTGGGGCTACCAACGCGGTGTGCTGCTGGGGCCCGAGCGGTGGCGCCGCATGATGAAGCCGCGCCTCGCCCGGATGTACGCGCGTGTTCACGCCGCAGGCAAGTACACGCTGAGCCACTGCTGCGGTAGTGTCGCGGACATCATGCCCGACATCATCGAGATCGGTCTCGATGTATACGAGAGCGTCCAGCCTGAGGCCAGGGACAACAGCCCCTACGAGTTGAAACGCAAATATGGTGACAAGATCACCTTCTGGGGCGGATTGGGCTCGCAGTCCATCATCCCCTTCGGCAGACCGGAGGAGATCAAGGCGGAGGTATCTAAGCTTTGCCGCGAGATGGGGCGGGGCGGCGGTTATATCCTGTCCCCGGCCAAACCGCTCCAGCCCGAAACCCCGACGGAGAACGCGGCGGCTGTGGTGGAGGCTTTCCTCCAACAAGCCGGAGTGACATTCCCGTAGGAAGATAGAGGAGCGGCTGTCGCAACGGCACAGCGGAGGCAGTTGAGTGGACAAGAAGACTCGTTTGAGCAAGGCATTCGATTTGGGAGGCCGTACTTGACAGTACCTGGTGATTCATGTATATAGGTGAGTAGGAATGTCGGCCAAACGCTTGCGTTGTCGCACTAATTTACACGGATGGAGGCATAGTTCATGGATATTGGATATCCACTTTTGAACCACACGGACTTGACCGAACAGGCCTACAGGGTGCTGAGAGACAGGATTCTCAAACGCCAGTTGAAACCGGGTGAGAAGATCTCAGTAGACGAGGCAGCCCACGGGCTGGGTATCAGCCGTACCCCGGTTATCACTGCCCTTCAACAGTTGGCCAATGAGGGGTTAGTGGAGATTGTGCCCCAACGAGGGACCTTCGTCACTGAGTTGACCGCGCGCGATGTATCCGAGCTGTTCGACATCCGCTTGATGATTGAGCTCTATGCGGCCGAGTTCATCCTGCAAAGTGGCAAGACCGACCAACTCCTGGGACACATAAAAGAGCCAATGGCCGGCATGCAGCAAGCGATGAACGAGGACGATTATCGGGACTATGAGGCGTTTCTCACCAGTGACCACGACCTGCACCTAACACTCGTCAAGCTGACCGGGAACGAGCATCTGATTCGCATGTACGGTGATTTGAACGTCCATATCCAGGTGGCCAGGGCGCACTACATGGACAGCGTGGAGAAGGCACGTCAAGCGTACAGAGAACACGAGGCCATCGTAAAGGCTTTTGCCAGCGGCCAACCGGATGAAGTGAGAGTGGCGCTGTGTACACACATCGGCACTGTCAAAGAACGCATCCTGGAAATCCTCGACCGCCACGGCGGGAAACTCTAGCGGGCTTAGACCAAGAAGTGGTGTGCAAGGAGTACTGAATCTATGGCTTACAAACCCCCATTGCTGCCCTATGTTGACTTTCGCAGTAGCGAACCGCCTGCCCTCCCCATACGCCAGGCCGACGATCCTGGTGGCCCTGAATATGTCACCAAAGCCGAAATCGTGGCTGAGGGGGAGCGGGGACTGGTCTTGCGGGGCACCACGCAGACCGGCGAGAATATGCGTATCGCCGTGAACGTGATGGCGCCGGGAATCGTGCGCGTGCTACTCGAAGAAGAGAACCCCGATCCTCAGCGCATCACGCTGGCGCACCCGCCATCGGGCGATGAGCCGTTCGCCGTCTCGCTGGAGCGGTCTGAGGGCAGGGTCACTCTAGTATCCGACCTAGTCAGGGTGCGGATTGATTTGGAGCCCTTCCAAATCACCTTCTACGGGCCAGATGGCCGCGCTCTTCTGGAGCAAAGCAGCGCAGACCGATATGCGGCGACAGGTCGCCTGGCGGTATTGCCTTTTGGCTTCAGCCGGGTGGCGGGCCAGCGGATCGCTTTCCACGACACCTTCAACGCCGAACCGGATGAACACTTTTACGGCTTTGGCGAGAAGTTTACCGGCTTTGACAAGCGCGGCCAGCGGGTGGAGATGTGGCACTACAACGCCTTGGGCGTCCACACCGAGCGAGCCTACAAGAATGTGCCCTTCTTTGTCAGCACGCGGGGCTATGGCATCTTCGTGGACAGCGTTACGGCCATCAACTTTGACCTGGCCGTCAGCAACCACGCCACCTTCAGCCTGATCGTGCCTGACACTGCGCTTGACTATTACGTCATCGTAGGGCCAGACCCGAAGAGCATCATCGCCCGGTACGCCAGCCTGGTCGCCTTCCCCATCCTGCCGCCCAAGTGGGCGTTTGGGCTGTGGGTGTCCTCTGGCTTTCAACGTGACACTGCAGACGCGGTGCTCGAGCGCGCTCGCCAACTGCGCGAGCAGGGAATCCCCTGCGATGTGCTGCACCTCGACAGTTATTGGCAGCGCGATGATAGCTGGTCAGGCTTGGATTGGGACGAGGAGCTCTTCCCGGACCCGGAGAGCCTGATCCGCCAGGTCAAAGCCCTGGGATTCAAGGTCTCCCTGTGGATGAACCCCTACCTGATGATCGGCAGCAAGCGCTTCGCGGAAGCGAGGCAGAAAGGCTATTTGCTCAAAACGCCCCAGGGTGAGACATTTGTGGGGCGTCTGTGGGGATCCGAGTCGCGTGTCCCGGTGGGCATCATAGACATGACCAACCCAGAAGCCGTGGCCTGGCTCAAAGGGTTGCTCCGCCGCCTGTTGCGCATCGGCGTGGACGTTTTCAAGACCGACTTTGGCGAGGGGATACCGGTGGGCGTGGTGGCGCACAACGGCATGACCGGCGAGCGGCTGCACAATCTCTATCCCCTGCTCTATAACGACCTGGTCTCGGAGGTGACCGCCGAAGAGACGGGGCGAGCTGGGTTGGTCTGGGCTCGCTCAAGCTATGCGGGAGGGCAGCGCCATGCTGCCCAGTGGGCTGGCGATCCCAAGGCAACCTATCAGGCCATGGCCTCTACCTTGCGCGGCGGCCTGAGCATTGGGATGTGCGGCCACGCCTTCTGGAGTCACGACATCGGTGGCTTTTTCGGGCAACCCACGCCCGACTTGTATGTGCGTTGGGCGCAATTCGGGCTCTTTTCACCCCTGTCCAGAGCGCATGGCGTAACCACCCGCTTGCCCTGGGATTATGGGGAAGAAGTCTTGCGCATCTTTCGCGATTACACACGCATACGCTATCGGCTGCTGCCCTATATCTACACCTATGCCTGCATCGCCGCCGAGACCAGCCTGCCCTTGCTACGAGCTATGGTGCTGGAGTTCCCGGATGACCCGAACACCTACACCATGGATCTGCAATACATATTCGGCGCGGAGTTGATGGTGGCGCCTGTCTACAACAGCGATGGCCGGCGACCGGTCTACTTTCCCGCCGGGCGCTGGGTAGACTTCTGGACGCACGAGGTGATCGAAGGGCCTCAGACGCGCTGGGTGGAAGTGCCGCTAGACGTGCTGCCGCTCTATGTCCGGGGCAATGCGCTCATCCCGACAATTGAGCCACCGGACTATCCGACCGACGCCCCCTTTGACCTGGTGACTTTTGACGGCTATCTGTTCGATCATGGCAGTTTCGCGTTGCACGACACCGATGGCATTACACGGGTTTCAGCCTGGCTCGAGGATTCTCGGCTGAACATACAGTTGGACGGAGTCAAGCAGAGGTTAAGATTCCGGCTCATCCCGCTGCGTGGTGCGCCGTCGGTGGACACTGTGCACGTGAACGGACTGGCCTTGAGCAGGGTGGATATGCTGGAAATCGGTCCAGGAGCCGCTGCTGGGTGGAAGGGCAATGAGGATGGCACGATATGGGTGATGATTGAATCCGAGGGACGCGAACCATAAGCTTGGTGTGGCAAACCGCAGAGGAGGGAAAGGCATGCAAAAGCGAAAGCTTGGATCTAGCGATCTGTACATCTCACGGATTGGGCTGGGCACGTGGGCCATCGGTGGCGGAGGGTGGCGCGGTGGCTGGGGCCCGCAGGACGATAGTGTCTCCATCGCCACCATTCAGCGCGCCCTCGACCTGGGTATCAACTGGATAGACACGGCCCCGTACTACGGCCTGGGACACGCAGAGGAAATCGTCGGTCAAGCCATCACCGGCCGGCGAGAGGAGGTCATCATCGCCACGAAGTGCGGTCTGGTTTGGAACGAGGGCAGCACTGACGTCTATCGGCGGCTCAAAGCTGAAAGTGTCCGCCGCGAGGTGGAGGCGAGCCTGCGCCGCCTCAGCGTGGAGGCCATTGACCTATACCAAATCCATTGGCCCGCCGAATCCGATGAAGAAACCGAGGAAGCGTGGGGCGTTATCGCCGACCTGATGCGGGAGGGCAAGGTGCGCTATGGCGGCGTATCCAACTTTAGCGTGGCGCAGCACCAGCGCATGCAGGCGATCCATCCTATCGCTTCATCGCAACCCTCGTACAACATGGTCATGCGCGAGGTTGAGGCTGAGCTACTGCCCTCTTGTGCCGCCAACAACATCGGCGTGATCGTCGCCCGGCCGATGATGGGCGGGCTGCTGACAGGCAAATTCAGCAAGGAACGCGCAGAGCATCTGCCTGACGATGATTGGCGCCGGGGAAGAGAGTGGTTTGTGGAGCCACAGCTCAGCGCCAACCTCGCCCTTGTCGAGGGCTTGCGTCCCATCGCGGCGCGCGTTGGCAAGACGGTGGCTCAATTGGCGATTGCCTGGGTGTTGCGGCATCCCGAGGTCACGGCGGCCATTGTCGGGGCGCGAAGCCCAGCCCAGCTTGAGGAGGACGCCGCGGCCTGGGACTGGGTTTTATCAGCAGAAGACACCGCCGAGATAGAGACACTCCTGGCGAAGCGAGAACAAATGTTGAGGGAGAACGTGAGCCAACAACCGCAGTGAGGGGCAGAGATGAGCACGCTAAACAAACCGATACTGAGCCGGTTGCTCAGCTTGACGCCCTCAAGCGGCTATCAACCCGTATTTCAGCCAGGCCAACTCGGCATTTGCTGGCTGGGATTGGATCTCCTGCGCCTAGCAGATGGAGAGAGTTGGCAGGAAGCCTTGGGGGATCAAGAAGCCTCATTGGTGATCCTGGGTGGGTGTTGCGCCATCTCAGTCAACAGCGATAAAGCTGGACACTGGGATAAACTGGGCAGCCGGGAGGACATCTTCGGTGGCCCGGCCACGGCCGTCTACGCGCCGCGCAGGAGCGTGGTGCACGTTACAGCAAAGAGTAAACTGGAGTTGGCGATTGCCAAAGCGCCGTGTGAGGCTAATCTGCCACCGGCCCTGGTCAAGCCAGGCGATGTGAAGGTAGTATCATCAGGCACAGCGAACTGGCGGCGCGAGGTGCGGCTTGTCATCCCGCCCGGCTCGCCGATCAGCCAGCGACTCATCATTGGCGAGACGGTCAACCCGCCGGGCAACTGGTCGGGCATACCACCTCACAAGCACGATGAAATGAAGAATGGCATGGAGAACATCCTGGAGGAATTCTATTTGTTCAAGACCAGGCCCGCCGATGGGCACGCCGTCCAAATGGTGTATGACGATGAACAGAGACAGGCACATGTCGTCGGCAACGACGCTGTGATGGTCTTCCTGGGCGGCTATCATCCCACAGTAGCCCTTCCTGGCACCACCGTATGTTACCTGTGGGCGCTTTCGGGCGATAGCAAGACCTACAACTTCACCGTTGACCCGTGTTTCAGTGGGTTGGGTGCCACTTAGGCTGGGTTCTTGGACGCGACATCAACCAATGGAGAGGGATTCATGCTTCAACCGCCACATGGGATCATTCCTGCTATGGTCACGCCGCTGACGCCAGATGACGAGATCAACGTGCCGGCGTTGAGGAGTCTGACCAACTATCTAATCGAGGGTGGGGTCCACGGCGTGTTTCCGGTGGGCAGCCAAGGCGAGTTCTGGGCCCTGACGCCAGACGAGAAGCGCCGTGTGTGGGAGATCGTCGTCGAGGAGACAAATGGGCGTGTGCCGGTCTACGCGGGCACGGCCGCCATCACCACGCGCGAGACCATTACGCTGACCCAGTTGGCCGAAAAAGTCGGGGTAGATGCGGTGTCCATTCTCACGCCGTTCTACGTGGCACCCAGCGATGCTGAGCTTTACGACCATTACCGTGCCGTTGCAGAATCAACCCGCCTGCCGATTGTGCTGTACACGAACCCAGCCCGCACGGGGGTCAGGATCTCACCCGGTTTGTTGGCACGCCTGGCCGAGATCGAGAACATCGTGGGCATCAAGGATTCGAGTGGCGACCTGGAACAGACTGCGGAGTACATCCGGGTATCGCCATCCGACTTCGCCGTGCTCATGGGGCGCGATACCCTCATCCTCGCGGGGCTGGTGTACGGCGCGAAGGGCGCCATCGCCGCCACAGCCAACGTGGCGCCCGCCCTGGTGGTCAGCATCTATGAGCGCTTCGTGGCAGGCGACCTTGAGGGGGCGCGGCACGCACAGGAAGCCCTTGCGCCGCTACGCCTGGCCTTCTCCTGGGGTACCTTCCCGGTGATGATCAAGGAAGCGCTGGATCTGATCGGGATGGAGGGCGGGCCGGCTCGAGCGCCGGTCGGCCCGATGTCGGATGAGAGACGAGAGCAACTGGCCGACGTGTTGAGGGAGATGGGCATCCTCTAGATCGCTGTGCACCTTGCTGCAGAAGGAGACCTACTTGATGTTCGGGTTCGCCGGAAAGCTGCTCAGAGTCAACCTATCTACAAGCGAGGTAGCACAGGAGACGCTCTCTGAGGAAATGGCCCGTAAGTATCTGGGCGGTCGTGGCTTCGCAGCGCGCATCCTGTACGATGAGCTTGCGCCTGGTATAGACCCCCTGGGCCCCGACAACAAGATCGTCTACGCCACGGGGGTGCTGACCGGCACGCCTGCTCCGGTTGGCAATCGCACGGTCGTGGCCAGCAAATCCCCCTTGACGGGTATCTGGGGGGACGCGGCTTTTGGGGGGTGGTTCGGCGGGGAACTCAAGAAAGCCGGGTTCGACGCGGTAATTGTCGAAGGCGCATCCGCAAAGCCGGTCTATCTTTGGATCAGCGATGGCCAGGCGGAGATAAGGGACGCCTCTCATCTGTGGGGACAGGAAACGGGACCCGCTCAGGAGGCCCTCCTTGGAGAGGTGGGCCAGGCTAAGGTGTTGTGCATTGGCCCCGGCGGGGAGAACCTGGTGAGGTACGCCTCGGTGCTCAGCGAGCTGCGTTTCTCAGCGAGCCGTGCTGGTATAGGGGCGGTGATGGGGGCCAAGAGGCTCAAGGCCATAGCTGTGAGAGGCAGCGGGCATGTGGAGGTTGCTGAACGAGAGAAGCTGATCGCCCTTGCCCGGCAAATCAACAAGCAGATCAAGGCCGACGCTTCTTGCGGCACATTGACTCGCTACGGCACCTGGAACAACCTCACCCCTCTGCAGCACTACGGCATCCTGCCCACCAAGAACTTCCAGACCGGTGTGATTCAGGGAGGCGAGCGTCTAGAAAGCGAAGCCATGGTCGAGGCTATCCTGTCCGACCGGGAGAGCTGCCCCAACTGCCCCATCTTCTGCCGTCGAGTGGTGAAGATGGAGAAGCCTTACCAGCTTTCGGGGATCTATGGTGGCCCCCAATACGAGACGGTAGCAGCCCTGGGCTCACTGTTGCTGAACACCGACCCACAAACCATCGCCAAGGCCCACGAGCTGTGCAACCGCTACGGGATAGATACCATCTCCACCGGGGTGTGCATCGCCTGGGCCATGGAGTGCTGGGAGCGCGGCATTGACCTGGGGCGCCCATTGCCCTGGGGGGATGCGGAGACGATCTTCACACTGATTGAGGAGATTGCCTATCGGCGTGGTGTGGGTGCGATCCTGGCTGATGGCATAAGGACAGCAGCCGCAAGAGTAGGCCAGGGCAGCGAAGCCTGGGCCTTGCACCTCAAAGGGCTGGAACTGCCCATGCACGATCCCCGTGGGAAAAAGGGCATGGGCCTGGCATATGCCACCACCAACCGCGGCGGCTGCCACATGCAGACCATCCACGAAGATGCTCTGACCATCGGCGGGCCTTTCCCTGAATTGGGACTGGACACGGCCATGAGCCGCACGCAACTGGAGGGTAAAGCCTATCTGATCAAGATCACCCAAGACTACTTTGGCACCCTGGGTGACACCCTGGGGATCTGCAAGTTCCCCATGAACGCCTGGCGGCCCTATACCCCGACCCGTGTGGCTCAGGCGGTCGCCCTGGTGACCGGATGGGACATCACTCTGGAGGAGTTGCTGACGGCCGGGGAGCGCATCTATAACCTCTGTCGGATGTTTAATGTGCGAGAGGGCATCCGCCGGGCCGACGACACCGTGCCCGCTCGTCTGGGCGAGCCGCTGCCAGAGGGGGCATCGGCTGGCGAGAGCTTCAGCGCCGAGGATCTGGCGAAGCTGCTCGCAGAATACTACATGCTACGTGGCTGGGATGAAAACGGTATCCCTAAGCCGGAGACACTGGCCCGGCTGGGGCTTCAGTGATGATGGCAATGGCTAAACCCGTGGTTTTGCTCTACGAGCCGATCCATCGAGATGCCCTGGCGATCCTGGAGCAAAAAGCTGAGATCCGCTGGGCGGAAAGCCTCCAGGAGGACGCGCTCTTAAAGCAAGTGGCCGACGTAGAGGGGATCATCATCCGCGCTAATGGTAGAGTTAGCCGGCGGCTGATGGAAGCAGCTCCGAAGCTGAAGGTGGTAGGGCGGCACGGCGTCGGAGTGGAAACGATTGACCTCGATGCCGCCCGCGACCTGGGTATCGTCGTGGTCAACACGCCCGACGCCAGCACCGAGTCGGTAGCCGAGCACTGCCTGGGCCTGATGATCGCTCTGGCCAAACAGATTGTCCGGGCGGACAAAGCCGTCCGCCGTGGCCAATGGCACGTGCGCTACGAGTACATCGGCACCGAATTGTGGGGGAAAACTCTTGGCCTGGTCGGCTTCGGGCGCATCGGCCAGCGGACGGCAACCCTGTGCCATCTGGCCTTGGAAATGCCTATCCTCTACTACGACATCGTGGCTTACCCCGATGTGGAGGCAGAGTTGGGGGCAAAGCGTGTGTCCCTGGAAGACCTGCTGTCTGTCGCCGATGTGGTCTCGGTTCACGTGCCCTTGCTGCCGGCTACACAGGGGCTTATTGGCGAAGCCGAATTCCGGCGCATGAAGCCGACAGCCTACTTTATCAACACATCCCGTGGCCCGGCAGTTGACCAAGCGGCGCTGGTGAGGGCGCTGCAGGAGGGTTGGATTGCCGGAGCCGGCCTGGACGTCTTCGATCCAGAGCCACTGCCCACCGACAGCCCGCTGCTGGCTCTGGAGAACGTGGTGATCACGCCGCACATGGCCTCCCACACCGACGAAGCGCTGCTGCGCATGGCTTTGGTCGTAAAAGACGTGATCGCCGTGCTGGAAGGAAGAGAACCCCATTACCTGGTCAATTGAAAGGGCAGGAGAAAACAATGTCCTACTTCGAGAAAGCAAGAGGGCTTATCAGGGGATTTAAAGGGGACCGCTATGCCTTTGGGGCGGGCGCGCTGGCTCGCAGTGGTGAACTGGCTGCCCAACTGGGCAAGACCGCCGTGCTGATCTACACTGTTTACCCCGGTGTGGAGAAGCTGGTGGAGCAGGTAAAAGGTTCGCTGGAATCGGCCGGGATGACTGTACTTGGAGATCTGATCGGGGCCGCGCCAAATGCTCCCCGCGAAGATGTGTTCCGCCTGGGCGATGGAGTGGCTGAACTAAAGCCAGAGGTCATCGTGGTCACCGGCGGGGGTAGCACCATTGACGCCGCCAAAGCAGCGAGTGTCCTGGCCACCCTGGGCGGTCCCATTGCCCGCTACTTCGGCACTGGTCTGGTCACCGCGGCCCTGACCACCAGTGGGAAGAAACTCATCCCGGTGGTGGCGGTGCAGACCGCATCCAGCTCCGGTGCCCACCTGACCAAGTACTCTAACATCACCGACCTCAAGACGGGACAGAAAAAACTCATCGTGGATGAGGCCATCGTCCCAGCAAGAGCCGTTTTCCAATACGACATCACCACCTCCATGCCTCCTGGCTTCACGGCTGACGGAGCCCTGGACGGCATTGCCCATCTTATTGAAGTGCTGTACAGTGCGGTAGGCCAGGGCTTTTACCAAAAGGCTGCGGAGATAGCCGCCGTGGGCGTGAGGCTCATCGTCAACCACTTGGAGCGGGCGGTGGCCGAGCCGACCGATTTGGAGGCGCGGGAGGCCCTCGGTCTGGGAACCGACCTGGGCGGCTATGCCATCATGATCGGCGGGACCAGCGGCGCGCACCTGACCAGCTTCTCCCTGGTGGACATCCTGAGCCATGGGCGAGCCTGTGCCATCACCAACCCCTATTACACCGTCTTCTTCGCTCCGGCCATCGAAGGGCCGTTGAAGCTGATAGGTGGAATTTACAAGGATGCCGGGTTGACACAGGCGGACATTGATTCCCTGTCCGGGCGTGAGTTGGGGGTGGCTGTGGCCGAGGCCATGATCGCCCTGTCAGAACGGATCGGCTTCCCCACGACCCTGAGTGAGGTGGAAGGATTCACCGAAGGACACATCGAGCGGGCGCTGACCGCCGCTAGGGACCCGCAGTTGAAGATGAAACTCCAGAACATGCCCGTCCCTCTCACCGCTGAGATGGTGGACGAGTACATGAGGCCGATTCTGGAGGCAGCCAGGGACGGAGACCTGAATCATATCAAGAACGTAACAGCACGAAGATAAAACTGGCGTACGGAAAGAACCCCAAACAGGAGCAACTATGTGGGATAGCGGGCCTTTATGCGCATGTTTCCACTTACCGGTGCGACGCACCTCCGAGGTGCGTCGCACCTTATTTATCACTCACTTCGTCGTCAGGGCATGACGAAGGCTGTAGTAGATCATCTTCAGCAGCGTCCAGGGGGAGACGCCGGAGGCGGCGGAGACCAGCGAGGCGGCCTTGACCGGCCGGGGCAAGCACCTGGCCTCCGGTGTC
>VGOG01000117.1 GCA_016875995.1 Chloroflexota bacterium | reverse complement strand
TGCCCATCGTCTTGTCCGGTTCAATCACCTGTTGGGGCGTAGGCCCCATACTCAAGGCTGACGAACAAAGAAACGAGAGAAAGTAGCGGTGAGCCGCCACCCTCTCCCGTCTCCCTTGGGGTATTGACAGTATAGCCGGGAATCCCGGTTTTGTCAAACCCTCTGGGTGACGGGTAGGGATCGGTGATGGGATCAGGTTTCCCTTTTGGCCTCCTGTCGAAGCTCCTGGCGAATGGCGATGTACTCTTGAACCACTTTCATGGAGAGGCCTGTGATGAAGCTGATCATCTCAGCCGATTTGCCTTCTTCCCACAACTGCCCTACCCGTGCGTCATCGTTGTTGTAGCGGGCCACGGCACTGGGGTGGTGATTGATCCGACGGGCGATCTCCTGCTCCAGCAAGCCCTGGTGTTTGAGCAGAACCGCGGCCCGCTTATGGGTCAAGGTGCGGCCCATGTCAAAGATAGTGCCACTATGCGGCAAGACCACGTCCGGGTTTTGCTCGTAGAACAAGGCCACGGCCTGGCTGACAGCGTTAGCTGAGTGCAGCCCTGCGAGCAAGCCCACGGTGGAAAAGGGGAGCACACCTCCCTGGTCATAGGCTTCTTTCAGGATGCGGGCGGCTATCCTGGGCCTCAGCTCTCGCAGTTTGACACCATCGGCCAGTTCTTGCAACTCCTCAGGGGTGACGAGGTTGACCATCACCGGCACCAGCCGACAGGTCTCCATTCGCTTGCCATAGCCGAACTTCTCGTTCTTGTCCACGGCCAGCACCAACGTCTGATAGGGACGGAGCCGCTTCTGGAGCGGGGCGTACTCTTCGATGATAGCCAGGAAGCGCTGGATCAAGACGTCGGCGACGACGCCCATATTCTCGAAGCCGAAGTTGGTGAGCAACTCCCGCTTGAGCACCGCTTCCAGGGTTTGTTGGCTCAGTGGGCCATAGATGGCTTTCTGGGACAGGCGACCGCAGGTTTTCATGTCAACGCCCCCTTTTTTGCCAGCTCGGCGTTGATGCTGGCCTCGTAGAAACGGAGCTTACGCTCCAGGTGCTCTTGCCAGAAGGGAGAGGTGCTCAGCTCAGCGTAGTGCTCCAGGTGCTTCTCGACCACCCCCTTAGCCAGGCCGGTCAGGTGGCGAATCCCTTCGGGCGTGTACCCCTGGCGGTGGGCTACACAGACCCGCAGGAAGTCCTTGATGTACCCTTCCACCTGGGTCAAGCTATGGTTGAGGCGTTGGGCAATCTCCGTCTCGGTGTAGCTGAGCAAGAACTGCTGGACGATGGGACGGTGATGAGAGATGCTGGCGCTGGCATCGGTGTACGTAGCCCGGGTGACAACAGCCTTGCCCTCGCCCCGCAGGTCTTGGATGTACCGGCCGATGGTCTTACGGTCAGCCAAGAGGAGGCGGGACAGGTCCTCATAGGTCAGAGGAGCGCCTTGAGCATCGGCTTCTTCTGTGATGCGATGCAGGATGCGCTTCTTGAGCTCCTTGAGACTATGTCGTTGCTGAAAGGCGAGGTCACTTTGGGCAAACAAGGTAAGACGGACCATCACGTACTGACAGTCCTTGAGGGCCTTTCCAGCAGGCTCGTCGGCCTTCACCGCTGGATAGAGGATCTGGCCTTCAGCCAACTGGGAAGAACCATTCACCTGCTGCGCCAGCAGTTGGAGATCATCGCTGAGCGCCTCAGCCACAACCGGGCTGAAATGGTAACGCTGCCGCAGGTGGTTCGTCACCAGCGTCGCCGATGACTTCTCTTGCAGCCGGTCGGCCGGCAATCGTGTTTTCACGGGTTACACCTCCTGTACCCTTTTCCGAGATATTATACCACATCCCTCTTGAGTACGGGGTGTAGACCCCAATCAGAGGTTGACCACGGGTTTCAATCTCTGTTAGAGCTTCGGTGCTTTCCGGACGGAAGAAAATTTTGAAGTGGGGGGCCGCCGGACTCGGGAGTTTCAATCTCTGTTAGAGCTTCGGTGCTTTCCGGACGTAGAGCTTCCGCCCAACCGGTGGGAGCACTACTCCGAAGTTTCAATCTCTGTTAGAGCTTCGGTGCTTTCCGGACTCGATCCGGGAACGACGAGGCGTGGGCAGAGTACCTTGGTTTCAATCTCTGTTAGAGCTTCGGTGCTTTCCGGACGATTGCCGACAAAGACACGGTGGCCCTGCCCTGTACCGCGTTTCAATCTCTGTTAGAGCTTCGGTGCTTTCCGGACGGCAGTTTGTCTACCACCCCCTAATCGCCCCCCTGCTCGCCTATGCTAGGCCATGCTCGCCCGTACAAACGGCTCGCGGGGCAGTCTTTCATGGTCACTAAAAACGTGCATTTTGCCCATGCTATTGTCAAGCTACTCCCCCCTTCCATTCCCGATTAGCGGCAATCTCCTCGCCCCTGCTCGCCCATGCTCGGTTTGCGGGGCAGAGACAAGCCTATGCGCCCCCAGTTGGCTTCTTGGCCGGTTGCACTACGCTCTCGCCCAAAGACCTCGGACTCAGGACTCAGGACTTGAAATTAACCTCGTCTGCCCCATCCCCTGGGTGGTCTTGTAGCCGGTGCCGCAGAACTGGGCGAAGTCGGCCAACAGGTTGATCACCCGCCACACGGCCCTCTCCCGCCGAAAGATGGTGTAGCCACAACGGCCCAGGCAGCCTATCTCCCGCGCCTGGCCGATGCGCAGCATGGCGGTTCTCAACTCGTAGCGGGTGATGGCCACCTCCGCTTCCACCAGGTCCAACAGGTCGCGGTCGAAGGCCGGGGCACAGTACCTGTTCCAGGCGTCCAGATACCCCCGGAAGATGCCCGCCGGCAGCGGCACCACCACGTTGCGATGGATGCGCCGGTAAGCCGTGGGGCTGGCGAACTCCAGGGTGAACCTCCTATCCACTCTGCCCGCGGACGAGAACCACCTGTCCACCAAGGCCTCAGCCGTCGTCGTCCGCGCCCAGGGATGCGCCTCGCCCTCGACGATGGGCGCCTGCGGGACAAAAGTGGCCGGCCCCAGCTCCACCGACGATGGCAGGTTGGGCAGCATCTCCTCGGCCAGCAGGCGGGAGAGGTCGGCTTCGATGGAGGTGAAGCGAATCCAGTACCGCTCCCCCTCCCGCACCTTCGGCTGCACCAGGTGGGGCCTCTCCCAACTGAACAGCGCGGAGACAGTGAAAGGCTTGGCGCCCCTGGGTTCGTGCAGCTCCTCGGCCAGGGAGGGATTTGCCTGCCCGATCAGGCTCAGGAACAGGGCGTAGCAGGCCCGTCCCAGGTAGGGGCTCTCCTGCGGCGTGTTGGTGGCCGTGAGGGGGATGACGGCGGAGAGGAGCACTTAGACTGCCTTCTCTCCGGCGGGGGTGACTTTCATCTCTACGTTGCCGAAACCTTTTGAGACGAAGCCGCCCATGCGCGGGATGGCCTCCAGGCGGTCCAGGATGAATTCGCGGATGAAATCGCCCTGCGGGTCACGACCATGAGGCTCCAGCCACTCATCCCGGTAGGATTGCAGCTTGCGCCGGGGTTGGCCCAAGGTCCATTTGCGGATGTGGTCGTGCAGGATCACCTCCAACGTGCCTCGGAAAACGGCACCCTGAGGGATAGTTTGCAACGTGCGATTGGCCCCGGAAGCGACGGTATTTGACGCTCGATCCCGGCGGTTCTCGTATACTTCCTCGATCTCCTCCTCGCCGACCAGATACAGGTACGGTGCCCGCACGAAGCCAACCAGCCCCTGAGCTCCAAACAGGTAGCATGTCGGGCATAGCGTCTTTGGCCATCCTCGCTGCTCTCCGCAGCTAGACCCCCGGTATGGGCCGGGCTGCCCTTTTTGGCCTAATAGCGCCCGCTCATCTTTGGAAAGGTTGTTCCAGGGGGCAGGAATGCACGGCTTCATCGCTGTGTCACTGGGGTAATTGAGGATCAGGTATTCCTCCAATTGTGCCCGTAGCGCCCCCTTCAGGCTGGCTCCCTGCACCACCGGCACCCCACTCAGGGTGGTGAAGGGACTGTTCACATCGGACATAGGATCCTGATAGGCTCCAATGTGAAAAGGGCTGGTGGTCTTCAGTTCCACAGTGTACAGGGCAATTTGCTGGTTCTTCTTGATCTCAGACATTCTATTCCTCCTTAACTGGCTGGTAGAACCCGGCAATGGCTTCCAGCTTCTTCAGGATATACCCTGCTTCGGCACGAGGCAATCGCTCTCTCTCCAGCACACCGATGATCTGCACCAGACCGTTCAACTCCTGGCGCTTGTCCTTGAACTGGGTATGATCCCGCTTGCCGACGACCAGGATCTCCGCCGGCCGTGGCCCCAGCCGCTCGTACTCAGTGGCCACATCGTTCAGCAACCCTCTGACCTCGCTCACCCTGATGGTCTTCAGGATCTCCAGAACCTCGTCCAGCGCCCGCTCACTGCGTCTATTGATGCTCTCTAGCGGACGGACCAGGCGAAAGCCGCGCTCGCCAGCGATCCCTTCCAACAAGGCCGCCACCTCTACTTCGCTTAGCCCCCCCAGAGCGGCACGCACCGCGTCTCGCGCCCTCTCTAGTTGCGTTTCATTGGCCATCTTTTTCCTCCTTTCCAAGCAGCATCGCAGGCCCGTGCACGATGCTGCCCTCGAATAGAGCTCGCACGTACTGCCCGCCCACGTGCTGCTCGTCGGGTTCGAACAGATATCCCCAAATTGGCATTATCACCTCCTCGATACCAAATAGGCGGAGCACGATCTTATCCTCAGGCAGGCGAACCGCCAGCCGTCCTTGCACGGTCGGCGTCACCGGCAGCGGCCTCTGGGTAACCGGCCGGCTCAGATGGCACCGTCCGATCCCCTGACTGCGGAAAGCGCCCATCTCCAGATCAATCTCGGTCGGGAGATGGGTGGTATACTCGTTGACAGCCACGTATATCGTACCCTTGACATTGACCAGGACCTCCGCCTCCAATGGCAGGGTTGAGAGCCCTGCTGCTCGATCTCGCACACCACGCATCACCGTCTGGCGATTGAAAGAGGTCAGCAATCCCACGGCGTGGATATGGCCTTGGTCCGTACCGTAGCGCGCCCGCAGTGCCCCCGTGATCTGAGAATAGGGGATACAGCACTCAATGCTGGCCCGGTATGTTCCCTTCTTGGTCCGCTCCCCCAGGCAGAGGCTGGGCGCGGTCAGTGTATATCTCCATAGGCTCATCTGCCTTGCCTCCCGAAAGTAGTGATCTTCTCATAAGCTAATATTTGACCTATGCCTAACAGGCGGCTTTTCATCGGCTCTCCGAACTCTTCCAAGATGCGAGGGAGTTTGCTGCCACGGGGGTCTTTCAACTCACTGAGGAAAATAGCCTGCACCAGCCCCCGACTGCCGCTGCGCCGCTCAATTGAAGCCAGCTTGTGCAAGTGGGTACGCCCCTGCCTCGCCTCCTTGGCACTGAAGTTAACCTTTAGCAGCGCCTCCAACCCAACAAGGTCCACCTCCAGTGGCTCCCTGCCCACCACCCACACACTGACCGGCGCCGGCGGCGCACTCACATAGCGCCAGTGCTGATAAAAAGGATATTTAGCCGACCCAATACTGATCCCTAATCGGATGGGCGGATTGGATACCATCACCTGTCCGCCCATGTCAGGGTCAGGCCAGAAAACCGGAAATCGTTGGCCCAGGAGTTCACAGTATCGGTTGAGCAGTCCGTACACCTGTTCTCCGTCCCGGATCGGGAATACCCAGGTATCCTCGGCCAGTGTCGCCATCTGTTTCCTTCCACCAGCCACACGTTCCACTTCCGCCTCGAGTTCCTCCAGCAGCGCCCGGTAATCTCCCACGAAATCCCGCAACAACGCCGGTAGCCGCAGCCCAGCTTTTATTCTCACCCGTTTTCCCGCCTCCGCTTTTAGTGTATCCACGTACGCAGCAAAGAGCTTAGCTAAAGTCGCCTCCAGCAACTCTGGGTTGAGATTGACTTTCATCCACAACACGTTTCCCCGCTCTTGTTTCAACCACTCAGACAGTTCCCGCTGGCTGAAGCCCCCCTGCCGTATTCCAGCGCACAGGGGGCAGAGATAATCAGTCGCTGTTCCGAATCGCACCTCCTTACCCGGGCGCATCTGGCAGATTTCGCACATGTGCGGGTCGAAATGCTCAGTCTTCAAGATGTCAACCGGATAATTGGCCTGATAACCTAGGACTTCCTTCCTCTCCAGCCAAGCTCTCAGCCAGTCCTCCAGCACTTGTTTTTGCTCCCTGAGCCTTCGCTGAGTACTAATCGCCTCCCCCCGCTGCTCGGACAACGCTTTCCTGTTATCTATCAACACCTGACGGGGTTGGATACTGGTCACTTGCCGGATCTGTTCCCCCAATGTGGCGACTTTCTGTCCCAATCGTTCAATTTCTTGATTCTTGGCTGCTATTGCTGCTTCCAGCTCTTTCTGCTCTTGCTCACCTATCTCCTTTACCTGAGCTCGAATCGCTTCCGAGATCCAGACTCCAAGATTCTGCATTGTGTCATCGCGCAACTCACATTGCACATAGAACCCGGCGTCGGTGTAAATTGCCAATACATCCTTGAGACGCCGGCCCGTTCCTTGTTCACTCTCCTCCCCTGACCTGATGGCAGGCTGTTCCTCTGGCGGCTCCTTCCCTGGCAGAAATAACCAAAGGGTATTGCCTATGGCAAATAGCAAATGATTGGGATAAGCCTTGGTCATGGTATTGTGGCTCTCAATCAACCGTTCGAAGATTCCCAGGTCAGCCGGGCGTACAGGTTGTTGGTGGAAATACACCTGGGCGCGCACAAGGCGTCCTACCCATTCTTTCTCCGCTTCTCGCACACCTCGCACCTCTACCCCATGTAGTGCCAACCGTGGCGGGTTATCCAACGTCTCCACCGCTTGATCTAGCACCCGGTAGAACTGGCCAGTTAGCACCATATGGGACAAGAGGGAGGTCACTCGTCGCGCCCAGTCCGCATCCTCCGCCCGAACTAACAGACTATCCCCATATTCGGCTTGATAGTCGCTGAATTTCTTGCTGGCATCACCCAACAGAGCCAATGCCTTCCGCAACAATGGCTCACTCTTGATGGGCCTGGCCTCCTTCTTCAACGTCTGAGCAAACTTAGGCCGCCAAAGACGATGCACCTCGTCGGGTCCTTCTCCTGCCCCAACTTTCTGGCCCAGCACTCGCCCTGCTGTGGCTGCCAAGTGATCAGCAATGATAGACAGAAACACAGACCGTGTCCGGGCTTTCTCCTCCTCACTAGCCCAGGTGTCGGGCAAGGTGTAGTCCTCGTCGTGATGATGGCAAATCACCGCCCAGGTCACCGTCCGCGGTTTGTCCACACCCCAAGCCCCCCAATCCACGTTAGCGAAAGCATTCTTGCCATGCCACCTTGGAGATTTGCCATCAGTCGTTGGACATTCTAGACCGCTCGGAATTAACTTCCCAATGTCATGCATCTCTGGCACGAAGTTTTCGCCCATGATTTGTTCCCCTTTCAGTCACCAAGACCTCAGAACTGGCTCCCAATCAGCCAAACTCGGTCTTCAATTGCACCGGATCAGAACTGGATTCGACCGTACGAATTTGTAAACCAAAAACGCCAACGCAAAAACGCACTGCGTCCTCACGTTGGCGTAGGTAAGTCGAAAAGTGGAATGATATTGAAGCGGGGTCCGGGCGGTAAAGTCCTCATGATGCTGCTCCCGGAATGACTACCATCGCTGCGAGACCCCTCCCCACCATCCGGCGCTCAAAGCACCAGGCCTCGAAGCTGAAAGCCTATTATATGCGGCTGATTCACCCGCTATGAACCCGACTCACCGGGCTTTGTGGCTCGTTGTTGGAAGGCTGGGCGGGTGCCCAGAACAGCCAGTTGGTATTATGGCCCAGAACTCCAAAAAGGTCAAATCACTGATGACTGATTGACTGATCACTGAAGCCTGGCCGCTATAGCCTCGGCAACCTCCAGGGTGGTGTTGTCGCCGCCCAAATCGTAGGTGCGCACCTTGCCCTCGGCGATCACCGCCGCCACCGCTCCCTCGATCTGGGCCGCCTTCTCCTTCTCACCCAACCACTCCAGCATCATCCTGGCCGCCAGGATGGTGGCCATCGGATTGACTTTGTACAGGCCAGCGTACTTCGGGGCCGAGCCATGGGTCGGCTCGAAGACGGCGTAGCTCGTGCCAATGTTGCCACTGCAGCCGAAGCCCATCCCCCCAACCATCTGCGCACACAGGTCGGAGACGATGTCACCAAACAGGTTCGTGGTCACGATCACGTCGTAGTTCATCGGGTTCTTCAACAACCACATGCACATGGCATCCACGTTGGCGTCGTCGAAAGCCACGTCGGGGTACTCAGCCGCTACTTTGCGGGCGGCAGCCATGAACACCCCATCGGTCTGCCGCAACACGTTCCCCTTGTGCACGGCGGTGACCTTCTTGCGCCCATGCTGGCGGGCATACTCGAAAGCCGCCCGCACGATCCGCTCCGACCCTCCTGGGGTGATGGCCCGCAGCGAAAGGGCCGCGTCACGAGGCACTTTCTCCATGCCCTTGACCGCATAGAACTGCTCTGGCACCCGCTCGAACTCGACGCCAATGTACATCCCCTCGGTGTTCTCCCGGAAGACCACCAAATCAATCCCATCACGATAGTTCAGGGGGTTCCCCGCGTACGCCTTGCAGGGCCGCAGACAGATGTACAGGTCGAGCAATTGCCGCATCGCTACGATGGGACTGCGATACGAGTAACCCTTGCCCCGCAGCTCCGGGGCCAGTTCTTTGTCGGCGACGTCCTTGCCCTTGGAGGTAATCGCCCCAAACAAGGCACAGTCAGTCCCCTTCATGACGTCCAGCGTGCGTTGCGGCAAGGGATTACCCTCTCTGCACCAGAACTTCCAGCCGATGTCGGCGGGGATGTACTCCGCATCCAGGGCGATGGCGTCCAGCACGATCCTGGCCGCGTCCATCACGTCTACCCCGATGCCGTCGCCCGGCATCCAGGCTATTCTGTACTTTGCCATTCCCCTTCTCCTTTCTACCCTTCAATCCCCAATTTCCTCCGCACGTGGGGGATCAATCCCCCATCGTCGAGGATTTCCATCACTTCCGGCGACAGCGGCGGGAAAGCGTACTCGCCCCGCGGGGTGATGACCAGACCAGCGGCAAAGTCAATGGTGACCTCGTCGCCCGCCTCCACCGCCTCCACCGCATCGCAGGTGACGATGGGCAGCCCGTCGTTGATGCAGTTGCGGAAGTAGATGCGGGCGAAGCTGCGAGCGACAATCGCCCCCACGCCGGCTTCCTTGAGACAGGTCACCGCCTGCTCACGAGAGCTGCCACAGCCCCAGTTCTTGCCAGCCACGATGATGTCGCCGGGCTGCACGTGGGCCACAAAGGTCGAGTCCAGGTCCTCCAGCGCGTGCTGAGCCATCTCCCTGGGATCGGAGATGCTATAGGTGTACTTGCCGGGAAAGATGACGTCGGTGTTCACGTCGTCGCCGTACTTCCACGCCCGGCCGGTGATTTTTGTCTTCATTCGTTTCCTCCTGGAGACCTGACAGGTTTCAGAAACCTGTCAGGTCTGGATCTCTCTCGGATCGGTGATGACACCGCTGAGGGCCGAAGCGGCCACCGTGGCCGGGCTGGCCAGGTAGGTGAACGCCTCCTTGGAACCCATCCGCCCCTTGAAGTTGCGGTTGGCGGTCGAGATGGTCACCTCGCCAGGAGCCATGCAGCCCTCGTGCGCCCCCAGGCAAGGCCCACAACCAGGATTGAGCAGCGTCGCACCAGCGGCCACCAGGTCGCTGATGATGCCCTGCTCAATGGCCGCCAACAAGATCTCCCGCGAAGCGGGCAACACCAGCAGCCGCACCCCCTGGGCGATGCGCTTGCCACGCAGGATGTCGGCCGCCGCCGCCAGGTCTTCCAGACGACCATTGGTGCAGGTACCCACCAGGGCCTGGTTGATCAGCGTGCCAGCCACCGCGGCGACCGGCACCACGTTGTCCACGGTGTGCGGCCTGGCCACCTGCGGGGCGAGCTCGCTCACGTCGTAGGTGATGACCCGCTCGTAGGTCGCGTCCGGGTCGGCGTGAACCTCGCCGTAGCCGTGCCTGACCCGTCCCTGGAGCCAGGCGCGCGTCACCTCGTCCGGCTCGACGACGGCGTTCTTGGCTCCCATCTCGGCGGCCATGTTGGTCAGCACCATGCGGCTGGCGATGGTCATCCCTCGGACGGTCTCACCGCCGAACTCCACCGAGCGATAGTCGGCCCCGTCAGCACGCAGGTCGCCGATGATGTACAGGATCACGTCTTTCGTCGTCACCCGATCCGGCAGCGCCCCGTTGACGACGATCCGCAGGCTGTGCGGCACGCGCAGCCAGATCTGGCCGGTGGCCAGCACCGCCGCCGCTTCCGTGCGTCCGATGCCGGCGGCGAAGGCCCCGAACGCTCCGTGGGTCGGCGTGTGTGAGTCGCTGCCGACGATGACCGCGCCAGGCCAGGCGTGGCCCTTTTCCGGCAGCACCTGGTGGCAGATGCCCTCGCCGATGTCGTAGAACGCCGAGATGCCTTGCTCGGCGACGAACTGGCGAGTGGCCTGGTGGCTGGCCGCGTAAGTCTCGCTGGCCGCCGGGGTGACGTGATCCAGCACGATGACACTCATGTCGGGATCGGCCACTTTGCTCACACCGATCTTGCGGAACTGGCCCGCGATGGCCGAGGTGTTATCGTGCGTCAGCAGCTTGTCAGGCCGGACGGTGACGATCTGCCCCGCCACGACGCTGTCCAGCCCCGCCTTGCGGGCCAGCACTTTTTCCACGAAGGTATGTCCCATTTTCTACTCCTTGATCAGTTTCCATCGTTCGATGGCCCGCCCGTTGGAGGTGAACAGCGGATCGCCGATCATCTCCGCCCGCAGGCCAAAGAGCTTGCGCAGGCCGGCGAACATCAAGGCGGTGGAGATGTGGGCCGGCACGCCTCCCTCGGCGATGATCCGCTCGGCGCCGGGCAGGATGGCCGGCGCGACCATCTCGTACTCCAACTCGTCCTCCGCCGTTTGCCGCACCTGCAGGTCAGCAAAATAACCCACGCCTACCAGATACTCTGCCAACCCTTCCATAGCCGCCAGCGGCGTGGTGGTGTCCAACTCCAGCCGCTCGTGCACTTCATCGAACAGCACCTCCCCCGCCCGCCAGACCACTTTCCAGGCCTCGTCGCCCCAGTTCTCCCAGATGGCCCGGTAGATGGCGTAAATCTCCAGGTCAAAAAAGGCAGGGTCTATAGCTCGGTCTCCCATCTCCAACCTCCAGTCACCCTCCCAGCGACTTACCGTAAGCGAACAGGTCGCCCGCCTGGAAAATGTCCATCTGCACCTGGGAGAAGGGTTCGGCCTGGCAGGTCTTCTCGCCGTCCAGCGACAACTGGCCGGTCTCGAAGTCCACTTCCAGCTCAGCTCCGGTCTGGAATTCGCCTGCTCGCTCGGTGAGCCCAGGCAGCGAGACGATGGGCAAGCCACTGTTGATGGCGTTGCGCTTGTAGATCGCGCCAAAGCTCTCGGCCACGATGGCCGCGATGCCCAGCGCGCGGAAGCAGTCCACCGCCTGCTGCCGGGACGATCCGGCGCCGAAGTTCTTGCCCGCCACGATCACGTCGCCCGGACGGGCATTCCTGGCAAAATCCTCCCAGCCCTTGAGGTTGCCCAGCGCGTACTGCCCCATCTCCTCCACGACGGTGATGTGCAGGTGGCTGTTGTGAAAGATCATGTCGGTGTCAACGTCGTCGTACAGCTTGCCCTCCGGGTCGGTGAGCACCCAGAGACGGCCTTTGATCTGCGTAGCCTTCATCCTCAACTCTCCATTTCTGCCTGCCCACATCTATCCCTCCGGCACGGTGATCTCGCCCTTGAGCGCGGTCCAGGCGGCCGTGATCGGGCTGGCCAGGTAGGTATCGCCTGCACCCTGCTTGCCGGGGAAGTTGCGGTTGCTGGTGCTGACCTGCACCTGCCCCCGCCCGGTCATCCCGATCTGGCCCGAGGCACAGCCGCCACAGCCGGGGTTGCTGATGATGAACCCGGCATCGAACAGGGCCTCGATCAGCCCCTCGCGCAGCATACGCTCGTACACCTGGCGGGTGGCCGGCACGACCGAGGCCATCACCCACGGCTGGATGCGCTGGCCCTGCACCACCTCGGCCACGGCAGCGAAGTCCTCGAAGCGGCCGTTGGTGCACGAGCCCAGGAACACCGAATCCACCCGCGTGCCGGCCACCTCGCGCACCGGCTTGACGTGGGCCGGGTTGGGCGGGCAGGCAACGAGCGGTTCCAGCGCGGTGATGTCCACCACGACGGTCTCGATGTACTCGGCGTCGGGGTCGGCGTACACCCCAGAAACCTGGCCCGTTGTACGCCCTCGGACGTAGGCCAGCACTTCCTCCGAGGGCGGGATGAAGCCGGTGATGCCCCCCATCTCGGTCAACTGGCTGGCCAGGGTGATCCGCCCGGCCAGGTCCAGGGCATCAATGGCCGGACCGTAGAACTCCACCGCCCGGCCCAGCGCGCCGCTCGAGCCCAGCCGGCCGAGCACGGCCAGGGTCAGATCCCGCGCCGTGCACGGATACCTGACCTCGCCCTCAATGACAACTTTCATCGTGGGCGGCACCTCGAACCAGGTCTTGCCCGTCTTGAAAGCGAAGGCGATGTCCTGGTCGCCCATCCCCTGGCCGAAAGCCCCGATCGCGCCCAGGATGTT
>VGOG01000116.1 GCA_016875995.1 Chloroflexota bacterium | reverse complement strand
GAGATGGGTGACCCATTGGCCACCTTCGGGGGTCGCCGAGTCCTTCGTTCGGAGGACCGCGTGCGGCTGACCCGGCAACTGGGGCTGGATAAGCCGGTGTACGTCCAGTACCTGGTCTGGCTGGTGGGCAACGACTGGATGAAGATAGACCTGGATGGGGATGGGGTTGCCGAATCGTACGGGACGCGCAAGGGGATGATTCGCGGGGATTTTGGGACCTCGTTCGTCACTCGCCGGCCGGTCATTGAGGTGATCAAGGAACGCCTGCCCAACACTCTGCTGTTGATGTTGACCAGCCAGGTCGTCATCCTTATCGTGGCGTTGATTATTGGCATCACCTCGGCACTCAAGCAGTACTCGGCCTTCGATCACGTGACCACTGGGCTGTCGTTCGTCGGCTACTCCATGCCCATCCCCCTCCTGGCCATCGGGTTGATGTACCTGTTCGCTGTGAACTTCAAGAAGTGGGGCCTGCCGTATCTTCCCACGGTGGGGATGTTCGAGCCGGGGGCCGGGCGCACTATACCACAGCTCATCTGGCACATGGTGCTGCCGGTCACCGCTATCTCCACCATCAGCATCGCCGCCTATAGCCGTTATATCCGGGCCTCTATGCTGGAGGTCATCAACCAGGACTACATCCGCACCGCTCGTGCTAAGGGGTTGCGGGAACGAATCATCATGTATCGTCACGCCTTCAAGAACGCGGCCTTGCCGTTGGTCACCCTGGTGGGGCTGGACCTGCCCATGCTCCTGGGTGGAGCTATCGTGACCGAGGGTATCTTCGCCTGGCCAGGGATGGGACGGCTATTTCTCGATCACACCGTGCGTGCTGACTTCCCGGTGCTGATGGGCATCCTGATGATGATCTCGGTGGCGGTGGTGATCTTTCAGATCATCACCGACATCGCTTATACCTTTCTTGACCCACGTATCCGGTATGACTAACTTCACCAAGCCCGCGTTTTCTCCCACCCAACTGGCTATACGACGCTTCCGCCGCCACAAGATGGCAGTGTTTGGGCTCTTTCTCCTGGCTGCTCTTGTGGTGTACGTAGTGGGAGGCTCGCTAGTCTTCTCTGAGAAGTACGCCAACTACATTGACACCAGCATCCGCCTGCAACTGCCCTCGCGCCAGAACCCCTTTGGCACCGACGTGGTGGGCCGTGACATCCTGGCCCGTACGATCTACGGCGGGCAGATTTCCCTGACTATTGGACTCTCGGCGGTGCTGGTCTCGGTGTGTCTCGGCACTCTGGTCGGCGCTTTTGCTGGCTTCTACGGGGGAGTGATAGAGGGCATCCTGATGCGCTTCACTGAGGCCATGCTGAACATCCCCCAGTTGTTCTTGCTCATCGTGGCCTCGAAGTACCTGGCGGACAGGGTCCGCAACTTCCGGGTGTTCGGTCGTGAGTTCAGCGGCAGCGTGGTTGTGATCGTGGTCATCATCGGGCTGACCAGTTGGATGTATCTGGCGCGCATCGTTCGCTCGTGTTTCCTATCGTTGAAGGAGCAGGAGTTTATCACTGCCGCGCGTTGTGTTGGCACTACGAACATAGGGATCATCTTCCGCCACGTCCTGCCCAACAGCCTGGCCCCAATCATCGTCGCCGCCACTTTAGGAGTGGCCAATGCCATCCTGGCCGAAGCCTACATCAGCTTCCTGGGGTTTGGGGTTCGCCAGCCTACCGCTACCTGGGGCAATATGCTGGAGGACGCCAATCGCTACCTGGAGAGCGCGCCGCAGTTGTGGATCTTCCCTGGCTTCCTCATCCTGCTCACCGTGCTCAGCATCAATTTCCTGGGCGACGGGCTGCGAGATGCCCTCGATCCCAGGACGCTGATCTGATGAGACCCTGAGGGTCTTGCATAAAACAGTCAATGCAGTACCGACCTTTTGGCGATACCGGCGAGCAAATCTCCGCCCTGGGCTTCGGCGCGATGCGCTTGCCGATGACCCCGGACGGCGAGCACGTGGACGAGCAGAAGGCCATCCCCGTCATCCAGCGCGCCTGCGAGTTGGGCGTGACCTACTTCGACACCGCTCCCTATTACTGCAATCACCAGAGCGAGATGGTGCTCGGCAAGGCGGTCAAGCCCTGGCGCGATAAGATTCTACTCTCCACCAAATGCCCCATTTACGACGCCGACGGTGCGCGCTACCGGGAGCACCTGGAGACCAGCCTGCGCAGGTTGGATGTCCAGTACGTTGACTTCTATCACATGTGGGGCCTCAACTGGAAAAAGTACCAGGAGTTCATCGTCGCCCCTGGGGGACCGCTGGACGAGGCACGCAGGGCCAGGGAGGAGGGCCTCATCCGCCACGTCTCCTTCTCCTTCCACGACACTCCTCAGGCGCTGATGCAGTTGATTGACACGGGCCACTTCGAAAGCATGACCGTGCAGTACAACCTCCTCGACCGGGCCAACGAGCAAGCGATACACCACGCCCACGAGAAGGGGCTGGGTGTGGTCATCATGGGGCCGGTGGGCGGCGGACGACTGGCCGGCTTCTCGCCGGAGATCGCCAGGATGGTGGCGGGCGGCGTCAAGAGCAATCCTGAGATCGCCCTCCGCTTCGTGCTCAGTCACCGCGGCGTGAGCTGTGCCATGTCAGGGATGAGCACCACCCAGATGGTCGAGGAGAACGCCGCCACCGCCAGTCGCCAAGAGCCGCTCAGCGAGGAGGAGCGCGCCCAGATTCTGGCGGCCCTCGACGAGACCAAGCGGCTGGCCGACCTGTACTGCACTGCCTGTGGCTACTGCCTGCCCTGTCCCCACGACGTTAACATCCCCAAGAACCTGGAGTACATGAACTACTACCGCGTCTACGGCCTGAAGGAGTACGCCCGCCAGGCCTACGCCGATTTGGGGGTGAAGAACGTCGAGTGGATCAAAGGACTCAACGCCAAGTACTGCATCCAGTGCGGGGAATGCGAGCCCAAGTGCCCGCAGCACATCCCGATCATGGACCAGTTGGAGGAGGTAGCCCGCGTGCTGGGTGGCGTGGAGTGAGCGAACAATTGCAGATGACCAGGCGGGCCGTTACCTGGGGGAGCGGTCCGCCTTTTTGCGTCCGTGACATTGACGGCAGCGCAGAGTTGTGGTATCATAGGGGCAGGAGCTAAAGCTTCGCTAGACAAGTTGGGCGAAATCGCCGGAGGAAAAATGATCAGAGGAACGCACATTCTGTTGCGGCCGGTTCGGGATGAAGACTGGCAAATAATCGAGGACTGGGGACGTAGCCGAGAGGCGCTGTGGGGATCATTTCAGAGGTTTCAGTTGGACCATCTGCCCCGGTTGCGCGAGGCCTACCGCCAGACCGGACTCCTAAAGCGAGAGTCTGGATTCCTGCTTATCGAGACCATCGAAGATCAGCGAGTAGTTGGATTTGTGCGTTACACCCTGGTGCAGTTCCCAGACACCGACCTTCCCTATCCGGACATTGGCTTTGGGATTCCAGAGGTGGGTGGGCGAGGAAAAGGATTGGCCAAAGAGGCGGTAGGACTATTGGTGGATTATCTCTTGTCAGGATATCCAACGGAGCGGGTGGCCGCTTTGACGGACGTGGAGAATGTGCCCGCTCAACGGGTGCTTGAAGGACTGGGCTTTCAGCGGGAGGGGGTGCTGAGGCGTGCTTCGTTCCGAGATGGTCGTTGGTGCGACATAGCCGTCTACAGTGTCTTGAGGGATGAGTGGAAGCCAGAGCATGTTGCGGAGAGTAGCGAGGGAGAAAGTGAGCAAACCCTCAGTTTTAGCGGCTAAACATCTCATAGAGCTTTTTCCAAAAGCTCCATTTAACTTTGACGCCACCATGCACAAGCCCGATCACTTTCCATCAGCGGACAACGACTGGGAACCAGGGATTCGGTGGCAGACCATGCTTTGGCAACGCGCGCCGCTGGGGTTGAAGCTCGAAAATCGGGGGACAATTGATTGCCCTGAAATCTCCCTTTCCATCTGGGCGAGCGATGAGCTTGACCAGGATTTCCTGGATGGTCTTACCGATGAGATCACCTATCGCTGCAATCTGCAACTGGACCTGAGCGAGTTCAACCGAAGGTTTGGCGACGATCCTCAGTTGGGCCCGGTCATTGACAAATGGCGCGGCATGCGGCCTGCGAGCTACAGCTCGCTGTACGAGTACCTGATCATTGCCATCGTCTTGCAAAACGCCACCGTGCGGCGTTCGGTGAACATGATGCAGGCTTTGTTTGACAACTACGGGACCCTGCTCTCCTACGATGATAGAGAGCTCTACTGTTTCTGGGAACCAGAAGTGGTGAATCGAGCGACGGAACAAGAGCTTCGGGATTTGAAAGTCGGCTATCGAGCAAAATCCATCAAAAGAGTGACCGAGGCTTTTGCCAGACAGGAGATAGACGAGTTTGAATTGAGGAACAAATCCAGAGAGGAGCAGCGGGAAGCCCTGCTTGCACTCTATGGCATTGGCCCTGCTTCCGTCGGGTATATCCTCGGCGACGTGTTTCATCACCTGGACGAACTGAACCACATCTCCCCCTGGGAGCAGAAGATCTACTCCAGGCTGTTTTTCGACACCGACCCAGACGAGCCAGTCTCCGTGGACACACTTCTAGGTCTCTTCAATGAGCGTTTCGGTGGCTATCGGATGCTGGCTGTGCACTACTTTTGGGAGGATTTGTTTTGGAAAACGAAATGTGAGAAAATAGGGTGGCTGGAGAAATTGATCAGGCTCTAGGGGGTTGCACCATTATCAAGGAGCACGGCGAATGACAATCCAGATAAACGAGCAATGGCTTTTAGGTAACTGGCGATGCAGTTGATTGACAAAGGCATTAGGATTATTCACCTCGGGCATGAGTATTATCCCGATATCTTGGTACAGCGTATGCAGTATAATGCTCCACCTTTGCTTTTCTGTAAGGGATACCTTGGACTACTTAAAAGCGCCGGCATCGCTATTGTTGGTTCGAGAGATGCTTCACTGACGGGGCTAGCCCTTGCTTCGCAATTTGCTGCCGAGTTGGCACTTCAAGGGAAGAATGTCATTTCTGGATATGCCAAAGGTGTTGATACTAAGGCCCACTTGGGCGCGCTGGAAGAAGATGGCACAACAACCATTGTACTGAGTAGCGGTATCCTCGGCTTCTCCAGAAAGAGAGTTTTCAAAGATGTTAGATGGGAAGGAAATGTTTTGGCAATTTCCCAGTTCCATCCGTCTGAAAAATGGAGTGGCAGAAATGCAATGATTCGGAACAAGTTGGTATGTGCGCTCTCACAAGCGGTTATTGTCATTGAGGCGGGTGATGAGGTAGATGATCGAGGCAAGATGAGTGGGACATTTGATGCTGGCAAGACTGCCTTGCAAATGGGGGTTCCTCTATTTGTAGTGGATCCATGCATTCTCGAAGCCCAACCAAAGGGGAATAGGAAGTTGATTGAGATGGGTGGTATTGAGATCAATCCACGTGATGGAATCACGACTATGTTAGAACATTTGGAACAAGCAATGGTTACTTCCATCTATCAACACGAGGAAGTAGAGCAATTATCTATGTTCTGATCAAACAGGTTTCCAAGCTTAGGAGTCATTCATGAATCCTAACCTCGCACCCGCCGAAAACCTGGCCCAGACCATCCGTCAAGTCGCTCGCAAAGCGAACACCGAGGAAGACCTGCGCGTGGGGGTCGAGCAGGCGCTGAGCGCGACATTGCAGGCGTTGGGTCTGACGGCTACGCCCGAATACGAGAAGACCACTCTCAGCGGGTCGGCCGATGCTGTCTACGGCCACGCCGTGATTGAGTATAAGCGGCCGGGCCGCCTGGCCGAAAAGGGGTTCCCCGTAAAGCTAGCCGAGCAGATTGCCAGGTATCTAACTGACCAGGCCCGCCACGCCGGTGGCCGGGCCAAACAGGCCGAGGCCCTGGAGAAAATGATCGGCATTGGGCTGGACGGGGAACAGATCCTGTTCCTGCGCTACTCCGCCACCGGGCGCAAGCGGGAATCTCCTCTAGACTTCCGAAGTCTGACAGACTTCGGAAGTCTGGCCGGACTCCCCGGCGGCTTCCAGATGGTCGGGCCGGTGGCGGTAGGGCGAGAGAGCGTCGAATTGCTGCTGCTCTACCTGCGCTCCCTCTCGCGCAAGCCGCTCACCCCCGAAGCCCTGGCCGCCGACTTCGGCCCCCAGGGCGAGGTCGCCCCCAACCTGGTCAACGTCTTCTACACCGCTCTGCAGGCCCACCGCGACCATCCTCGTGTAGCGACCTTTTTCGCTGAGTGGGAGCGCATCTTTGGCATCGTCTACGGCGAGGAGTTGGGCCAGGCGGAAAGGGACGCGCCTGAACTGGCGGGACTCTACCGCACTGTGGGCGACCGCAAGGGTGCGCCCCTGCTGAAACCACTCTTTTTCGCTGTCCACACCTACTACGCGCTGCTGATGAAGCTCCTGGCGGTGGAACTGGCCTCGCTGCAGGGCGGCACGCTGGTGGGCTCTGTCGTGGCGGCTTTGCCCGCGATGACGGAGAAAGAACTGCGCCGTGAGCTGACCAACCTGGAGAACGGCGGCACCTTTGCTCTGCTGGGCATCAACAATTTCCTCGAAGGCGACTTCTTTGGCTGGTATCTGGATGCCTGGCAGACTTCCGAAGTCTCCGAGACTTCGGAAGTCTCGCTGGCCGATGGCATCCGCGCCCTGGCCCGCGCGCTGGCCGATTTCGAGCCCGCCACCACCACGCTGGAGCCGGAGCACACCCGCGACTTGCTCAAGAAGCTCTATCAGTATCTGGTGCCGCGCAAGCTGCGCCACGACCTGGGCGAGTATTACACCCCCGACTGGCTGGCTGAGCGGCTGCTGAACCAGGTGGGCTACAAGGGCGAGCCCGACAAGCGGCTGATTGATCCCGGCTGTGGCAGCGGCACGTTCCTCATCCTGGCCCTGCGGCGGCTGCGCCAGTACGCCGCCGACCACCTCATCCCGCCCGCCGACGTGCTCGACGCCGCGCTACGCAACATCGTCGGCTTTGACCTCAATCCTCTCAGCGTCATCGCCGCGCGCACGAACTATCTGCTGGCGTTGGGCGACCTGCTGCGCTATCGGCGCGGCCCGGTGGACCTGCCGGTGTACATGTGCGACAGCATCCTCACCCCCACCGAGCGGGCCGACATCTTTGGCAAGAGCTACCGGCTGCGCACCGTGGTCGGCGACTTTGACATCCCCGGCGAGACGGTAGCGGCAGGGGAGATGGGCGTCCTCTCGTCGCTGCTGGAGAGTTGCGTGCGCGACCAGTACACCCCGCCAGAGTTCCTGGCCCGTGCGCGGCGGGAGCTGACTGTGAGCGAGGCCATGACCGAATCGGTGCTGGAGGGACTGTACCGCCGGCTTTACCGCCTGGACGAAGAGGGGCGCAACGGCCTGTGGGCGCGGCTGCTCAAGAACGCCTTCGCTCCGGTGCTGGTGGGCGAGTTCGATTTTGTGGTGGGCAATCCCCCTTGGGTTCGTTGGGGCTACCTCAGTTCGGAATACAAAGAAGCAACGAAGCGTCTGTGGTTTGATTATGGTCTGTTTTCTCTAAGGGGAGCAGAAGCACAACTTGGTGGCGGAGAGAAAGACCTATCAATGCTATTCGCCTATGTGTCTGCTGATAAGTACCTTAAGAACGGTGGAAGGCTGGGCTTCGTCATTACTCAAGTAGTCTTCAAAGCGAAAGGCGCCGGAGAAGGGTTCAGACGTTTCAGAATAGGGGAGGATGGCGAATGGCTCAGGGTTGTGCATGTTGATGACATGGTAGAATTGAAACCGTTCCCAGGTGTTGGTAACCGAACTTCTATTGTGGTACTTCAGAAAGGTACGAAAACCCGCTATCCCGTTCCCTACACTCGTTGGACAATAAAACCGGGCCAAAGTATCAGTGAGGAAATGTCGCTAGACGAGATAGAAAACAATACCATCCGTAAACATCTCCAAGCCGAGCCCATAGGTGATTCCGAAACTGGAGCCTGGCAGACCGGTAGCAAGGCCGTTCTGCGCAGTATCAAAGCGGTATTGGGTACTCCGGCCTACAAAGCTTGGCGTGGTGCGGGAACGGACCCCTACGGTGTTTACTGGGTTGATGCTCTTCAAAGACTCCCTGACGGAAACATAGTTATCCAGAATCAACACGGCGTAGGCAAGACAGAGATTGAACTCGTGCAGACAGCAATCGAGGATGCTTTGCTATATCCTGGATTGCGTGGCAGTGGTATCAGCAAGTGGTCGTTCAGAATCTCTGGTTATATTGTCCTGGCTCAAGATCCTAAGACACGCCTAGCCTACCCGGAGGACTGGCTCAAGATCGATTTACCACGCACATACTCCTATCTGAAGCGCTTCAAAAACATCCTGGAATCTAGGAAGTCCAACTTTGTGCGAAGATTGATGGAGCGCAGTGCATTCTACGCAATGTACGGAATTGGCGACTATACTTTGTCAGAGATCAAAGTCTGCTGGCAACGTGCAAGCAATCGCTTGAAGGCCGTGGTTGTTGGATTACACCGTGACGATATGCTTCAGTTGACAAAGCCAGTCATACCTGCTGATACCACATCTTTCATAACTGTTCCTGATCATGAAGAGGCTCACTATATTTGTGCACTTATGAATTCTGTGCCAGTAGCAAGAGCAGTTAGGTCGTATTCAGAGCCAGGGCGCGGTTTTGGCTCTCCATCAATCATTGAGCATCTTGGCTTGCCCACTTTTGACCCAGAGATCCCTATTCACAGCAAATTGGCCGCGCTGTCACAACAGGCGCACCGGTTGGCGGCGGCAGGCGACGAGGCTGGCCTGGCGGCGGTGGAGGCACAGGTGGGCGAGGCGGCGGCGGAGTTGTGGGGCATTACGGACAAGGAGTTGAAGGAGATACGGTGGTCGTTAGAGGAATTGAACTAGACCAAGGGAGGAGTTTGAAAATGTACACGAAACCCATAGACGAGATTACCTTCTCAGACATCGAGGAATTCGTGCTGGGAAATAACCGCGAGAGTATTGTCCTCGACTACAAGGGGGACTGGCCTAGTGATCTGGCGCAGGTGATCGCTGCAATGGCGAACACTCAGGGGGGAGTGATTTTGATCGGTGTGACCGAAGATAACAAAACAGGGCTTCCCCAGGACATCCTAGGTGTAGAGTCGGCGCGAGGGGCGGACAGTCTGCGTCAGCGAGTGGTCAGTACCGCCTACAAAGGCGTATATCCTCCGGTTATGCCGCAGGTGGGAGTATGTTCGCTCGACCAAGACCCAGATCGAGCTGTGGTGATAGTTCGAGTGGCTCCAAGTGTTCACACGCCCCACGCGGTTGATAGCCGGCGGAGAATATATGTGCGGGTGGACAGTCAGACTGAGCCACATAGCCTGGCAACCCTGGACGAGTTAGAGTGGCTATGGGATCGCAGGCGGCAGGCAGAAGAAAGGCGTGATGCCCTAATCGAGGCAGCGAAAGAACGAGCTGCCTGGATACTGAAACACCCGACTGACACCAATGAGCCTTCCTTACTCAGGGCTTGGGTTGCCTCTCACTTCTATTCCGGCGAAGATGCTTTGCCACTGAATGTTGTTAAGGAGCTTGTGCAAACCCGCCGTGTTCAATCGGATGTGAGGGGTATGTGGTCGTTTCCCAACTTTGCGTACACGAAACGCAGCGTGCCCTTGGGATACTGTGTCTACTCCATAGAGGACAGGAGAGCTGAATACGACGAATTAGGCACAAGTGGCTTGCTATTCAGTGAGATGAGACTGGACGAAGTCAATGAGCAAACAGGGTGGAAGCAATTGCATGTAGGTCTGATTCTGAGTCAGATCGACGGTCTGCTCAAGTTCGCCAACCTTGCCTACAAACAGGGGCAATTATGGGGGCTGCTCCAGGTTCACGCCTCGCTACACCGCGTTAAAGGTATAATACTCTATGCAGTTGTTGATCGATTGGATAGGCACAACCAAGAGTTGGTTCGATCTCCTAACAAAACCATTCTTGTCTTGAATGAGACCATAGATAAGGAAGCTCTTGAAAAGACTCGGCCGAAGTTCGTCAAACAAGCGGCAAAGTCGATCCTATGGGCCTTCGGCTACGGCTGGGATGAGGAGGAGTTTGAGCAGTGGTATTCTTCAAGGATATTGAGGTGAGCTACCATTTGGCGGCCGTGGAGGCACAGGTGGACGAGGCGGCGGCGGAGTTGTGGGGCATCACGGACAGGGAGTTGAATGAGATACGACGGTCGCTGGAAGAGTTGGGGTGAGGGTTTGAACCACTGAGGCACTGAGGTACGTGAAAACGCTGAGGGCTTCAGTGCATTCAGTGTTCTCAGTGTATCAGTGATTCTGGAGTCACCATGAGTCAACCCATCTGGTTCGTGAAACTCGTACAAAGATTGTTCCCATACCGTTTTGCCCTGGCCGGGCTGACGCGGATGCCCATTGTCGGCCGAATCACGGATCGCCTGCTGTTCGAGGGCGACGATATCATCTATCTGCCTCAGGATCGGGTGATTCCCGTGAACCAGGCGCTCGATAGGCCCGACGAGATGGTGCTGCCGTCTCAGGTGGTGGAGTATTTCATCGAGAAGGCCAGCTTTCACTGGATCATGAACTTCTGCATCTGCCGCGATTCTATGAAGTGCCAGGACTATCCCATTGATCTGGGTTGTCTCTTTCTCGGTGAGGCGGCCAGGGGGATCAATCCCCAGCTTGGGCGCCCGGTAACGAAAGCAGAAGCGCTGGAGCACGCGAGGCGCTGCCAGGAGGCGGGCCTGGTTCACTTGATCGGCCGCAACAAGCTCGATACGGTGTGGCTCGGCGTCGGCCCAGGCGACAGGCTGTTGACGATTTGCAACTGCTGCCCCTGCTGTTGTCTTTGGCGAGTGTTACCTTACATCGCTCCCCAGATAGGCACTAAAACCGCGAGAATGCCCGGGGTGACGGTCACGGTGACCGATCAGTGCGTGGGCTGCGGAACTTGCACCGAGGGCGTATGCTTCGTTGACGCCATCCATCTGGTCAACGGCCGGGCGGTCAGGAGTGATGAGTGTCGGGGCTGCGGCCGCTGCGTGGACGTCTGTCCTGAGCAGGCCATCGAGATCACCATCGCCGACGATCAGTTCGTGGAGGAAACTATAGCCCGGCTATCTCCACTGGTGGACGTTTCATAAAGAGGGTGACAAGGGATAAGGGATAAGGGACAAGGGACAAGGGATTGCCTAGTCCCTGATCCCTAGTCCCTGATCCCTAATCCCTGATAGAAAGAGATGGTCTGATGGTCAAAATACCTGTGTTGAAAAGTATCACCGAAGCCAATGCTTTGCTAGCCGCGGCCCTGCGGGCCAGGTTCGCTCAGCAAGACGTGCTGGTGCTGAACTTCATCGCCTCGCCGGGGGCGGGCAAGACCACGCTGCTGGAGCGCACCATCGAGAAACTGAACGGCGAGCTGCGGCTGTCGGTGATCGAGGGCGATCCCACCACCAGCCTGGACTCCGAGCGCATCTTTGCCGCCGGGGTGCCGGTGGTGCAGATCAACACCGATGGCGGATGCCACCTGGAGGCGCGCATGATCCAGGCGGCGCTGGAGCAACTGGACGTGGAAGACGCCGACGTGGTCATCATCGAGAACGTGGGCAATCTGCTGTGCCCCACAGGCTGGGACCTGGGCGAGGATGCCAAGGTGGTGATCGCCAGCCTGCCCGAGGGGGACGACAAGCCGCTCAAGTATCCGATGGCTTTTGCCACCGCTCAGGCGGTGGTCATCAACAAAATAGACCTGGAGCCTTACCTCCCGGCCAAAGTGTCGGTGCTGCGCCAGAACGCCCTCCAGATCAACCCACACCTGGCGGTGTTCGAGGTCTCTGCCCTAACCGGGCAGGGTCTCGATGGCTGGGTGGATTGGATATGGGAGAAACTGGCCGAGAAGCGAGAGTCCCGATGCACGAAATGTCCATAACCCAGGCCATGCTGGACCTGGCCCTGGGGCACGCCCAAGGCCAGCGCATCACCGATATCCACTTGCAGGTGGGCATGATGTCGTTCGTTGTGCCCGAATGTGTGGAGTTCTATTTTGAGTATCTCAGCCAGGGCACGCTGGCCGAGGGGGCGAAACTGCACTTTGAGACCTTGCCCATCGAGATCACGTGCCTGGATTGCGGACGGCAGGCCGACCTGAGTGACTGGGCCGATGATCCACCCCGAGCGATCATGGTAGAGGCCCTGGCCCGAGGTTGCAGGTGCGGTAGCAAGAACCTCCGCCTCACCGGCGGCACTGGCTTCGACATGATCAGTCTCGAGGTGGAGGTGCAAGAGGCAAGAGGCAGGATGCAAGAGGCGAGAGGCAAGAAGCAGGAAAAGAAAAGGAGAACGAGCGATGACTGAAGACGTCTACCGTAAGTTGGCCCAGCGGCTGGACGCTATCCCCAATGGCTTCCCTGCTACCGAAAGTGGTGTGGAACTGCGGCTGCTGGCCAAGATGTTCACACCTGATGAGGCCGCGCTGGCCAGTGCGATGCGCCTGACCCGCGAGCCAGCCACCGACATCGCCGCCCGCGCGGGCGTGGACGCCGACACGGCCTACGATACGCTCAAAGAGATGGCCCGCAAGAGACTGATCCGCTTCACGAAGGGTGAAGGCCAACTTCTCTTCGGGCTGATGCCCTTCGTCGTCGGCCTCTACGAGGAGCAATTGCCCCGCCTGGACGTGGAACTGGCGACGTTGTTCGAGCAGTACTTGCAGGAGACCCAGGGCGGCAGCATCGTCCG
>VGOG01000115.1 GCA_016875995.1 Chloroflexota bacterium | reverse complement strand
CTACCGACGAAGATTCGGTGTAGAGACCTCCTATCGTTTGATGAACCAGGTGCGAGCACGCACAACCAGTCCGGAGCCTACCCGACGCTTGCTATATGTGGCCCTGGCCTTTCTGCTGGTAAATCTGTGGACTTATCTGAAGTGGCAATACTTGCGCCGTGGACGGCGTGTATATCACCAGTTGTTGCCTCTTGCCAAGCTCGCCACATTCTTGAGTCGAGCAGTCGAGGCTATCCACGGTCTCAAACTCTCAGTCGCGTTACAACCCGAGGCGCGAGCCTCGCCTATTAGGATCTACTGAAATTAGCTACTTGGCGAACCAGCCCAGGATAACAGCAAAAAAGTAGACAAAGCAGCATGTTCCTTGATGAATTGGCCCGAATTTGCAGACAGCCCGTATCTAAACGGGCATTTTTACGTTATTAAGTATGGAGGATAAGCCCGCGGTTGACAAAACCGGGCGGCCCTTCACGCAGAATTCACCCGACTTTCACCACATCTTACGCATGATTCAGCCAGAAGTGTTATAATTTGATTGAGTTCAATGTATCCTTACCATTTCACTCTAAACCGGCGCCTTTTCAGGCACATCGCTGATTTCGTCGTTCTGAGGCACGAAGCGCCGAGGAATCTCCTGTCACAGTGGCTCGTTGCCAGCCAAATGGCTGGTAACGGGTGATAGAAAGATAGGTGCAAAGATGTTCCGTAAATTCGATGCGTTGATAGGTTCAGGTACAAATTGGCGCAGGCAAGCTTTGCTTGGCCTGCTGTGTGTGTTCTCGAGCATGGTCATGACGACGACGCTCGGATCAATCATCCCGCCCTCCAAACCAGTGCTAGCGCAACCTGAGCACAGTACTGGCTATGCCAGAGCACAAGCTGGGCCTGGCAAACGAATCCAGTTACCAGCGATTGACAAAGAAAGCGGTTGGGAGACCTGGGTCCAGGTGCAGAATGTGGGAACGACGGCCACCGGCGTGGTGGTGTTCTTCTGGGGCGCTTACTCAAACAAGTGCCCAACCAACGACCCAGGGCCGATAAACACAGCCTGCATGAGAGTGCCAGAGAATGCCGTCTGGACGCTCAAGGCCACCATTCCCACCCCAGCCAAGTCAGCCATCGTCTACTCGGTGGCTACGTCTGTCTTTGGCAATGCCTGTGATGATGCTGGCGATGCCGTAGGTGACACCAGTGCGTGGATGGCATGGGAGGACACTTATGGGGGCCGCGGTGAACCTTTAGCAGTGATAGTCCAACGCAAAGGCAGCAACGACTTCGAGACTGTTATTTCCAGTGATTACCCCGGCATCACCGAGTCTATGCACGGGGAAGGGCCTCCGTATCAATATTTCACTCCCTACGCCATGAGGCGATATCATAACTTGTACACGGTGATGACTATCCAGAACAGCGGTGACCAATGTACCCCCGTATCCATCTACTACAAGGAGCAAGCACCCTGCTTCTTCGAGCAGATACAGCGCATCGAGCAACTGGCGCCTGGAGAATCCGTTCGGATAAGGATGCCTGATAGCATAAAATGTGAATGGCTGGGGTCAGCTTATATTCACGCTAACCAGCCGCTGAGTATCATCGTAGACCAGACCAGTTTCTCCAAATACTGCCCGGCGTCAGGCGATCGGGGCACATTGCTGACTTATTGGGCCCAACCTTACCAGCCGGCCGGTGATACGCTCCTCTACGCAGGTCTCCTGTTCAGACTGTGGAGCGGCTGGCAAACCGGCATCCAGGTACAAAACCTGACCCAGAAATCTCTGCCCACTTTCGTCACGGTGAATTTCATGGACAACAGTGGAGGTGAGTTGATATTCGTGGGCGATTGGATCTGCCCCAACGGGGCTACCACTTTCTTCCTGCCGGCCATCACCGATCTTGGCTTCAACTACGTAGGAGCGGCTGACATCCAATCCCACAGGCAAATGGACTACCCCAGCGGAAGAGAGACCGACGGCCAACCCATCTTCGCCGTGGTGGACGTGAAGAAGGCTTTGGTCTACTCCGATACCCTGAACAAATGGGTGGCCGCCCTGCCGGGTGAAGCCCAGGGAGGGGCCTATAATGCCACTCCGCTGTACGCCAGGCCGGGGTGGGGACATATTGCCCTTCCGTCCATAGCGAAGTCAGGTGAGGCGACCTCGACTATTGCCATCCGCAACAACTCCAATTGTAACAGAATCCAGCTCCGAGTAAACATCCATGACCAGACCGGCGCCACCCACGCCACGATTAGCAACCTGTGGCTGGGACCTAAGCATTCGCGGCTAATAGATCTGGCCAGCATTGGCACCGTGGCTTCCGGTTTCATCGGGGCAGGGGTGGTAGAAGTCACCGGCGTGGAGCAGTTGTGCGATGCCGACGGAGATGGCCACATAGATCCAGCGCCGGTCCTGCCTTCTGTCATAGTGGTGAACAAGGGCCATCCCGCTGGCGACATCACTACCGCCTACGAGGGCATTCCCTTCAAGGAGTGGGATCTCACCTGCAGAGGTGACATCATGGGCACAGTGCACTCCATAGACCCGTGCCACGAGGCGGCCGTAGGCGCTGCGAAGCCCATCGGAGGCGTGACGGTCACCTCGGACGATGGAACCGAGTCCTCCACCGACTCCACCGGGGGCTACAAACTGAAAGGCGTGGAGTACATGACCCGGACAGTGACCTTTGGAAAGGAAGGCTTCTTGACCTGGGAAGCCCCGCCCTTCTTCCTGGACTGCGGTGAGGATAAGATGCTTAATGCCGAGCTGCTCTGCCTGGGCGACGTCGGCTTCAAGGTCGTGGCGTCTATGGCTACCGACGAGGACAGTTCCAGCATTGCGGGCGCCACGGTGGACTACGGCAAGCCGCTGGCCCCCAAGGCTGCCCACTACGGAAACTACTATGGCACCTCCGGCACCACCGACCACACCGGCGCGTTAACCTTGACCGTCCCTATCCTCAGCGCGACCAGCACTTTCACCGTGAGCGCGCCCGGCATCGCCGAGAGCGGCGTCTTCACCTGGACGCAGATGGTGAACACGCCTACAGGTAGAACGACCAACAGCATATTCGGTGGCCAAGCTCTGAACTCTCGCATCTATAGCGATACCACGCGAAGTGATGCTGGCACGTGGTACGGCTTCGATGACGGTAGCTGCGCCAACATCGGCTCATCTAGCCGCACGCTCAAAAACCAGGATGTGGAGCTGATGCTGTGCGGTTATGGCACGGTTGCCGGCCTCGTGAAAGCTGGCGGGGTGGCTATTCCAGACCAACTGGTCGAGGTGATCGTGAATGGCGAAGTGGTCGGTTCGGCCACCACGGGCGCGAACGGCACCTACATCATCGGCGGCATACCCACCAGGTGCTTCTCTACTGCTGGTTGCGCAGACTTTTCCGTCCGCTGCATGGGACGGACCGAGAATGACAGGTGGGAAGGTTGTGGCGACTTTGAGCGCGTGGACTTCGACCTCTAGTGCGGCAGGGAGCTGGGACCGAAAAGCCACCGGGGATTTTCCCCTGGTGGCTTTTTCTGTTCTGACTCTATACCGGACATTCTTCTCTGGGGCAAGGCAAAAGTCCCTCTATTTGCTACCGAGAGGCGTCCTCGCCCCGCTTTGCGCCGCACCAGACGTGGCGGGGACGCCACTTTGTTGCGAAAAGAGACTATGCCTCTATTTTGCCACGATGTTCACCAGCCGTCCTGGCACGTAGACGACCTTCTTGACCTTTAAGCCCTCCAAATGGCGCTGAGCGCCACTGCTGGCCAGAGCCAGCTCCCTGGCCTCCTCCTCACTGATGCCCACTGGCACCTCCAGCCGATCTCGCAGCTTGCCATTGACCTGCACCACCAAAGTGATGACCTCTTCGGCAGCCAGCTCGGGATCTGAGACAGGCCAGGATTGTTGATGGATGCTATAGGGCCGACCGGTGCGTGCCCACAGCTCCTCGGCGATGTGGGGGCAGCAGGGCGCCAGCATCAGCAGCAGGCTGACGATGGCTTCCTCCCACGCATCGCTGCCGTAGAGTGGCGTCTCCTTGGCCTTCACTAGCGTGTTGGTCAGTTCCATCAGGCGGGCGATGATGGTGTTGAAGGCAAAGTCCTCCATGTCCTGCGTTACCGCACGTATGGTCTGGTGCGTCTGCCGCCGCAGCACGCGGACCTCGTCCGCCCCCCCTTTTCCCCCCAACCCTTCGACGGGGCTCAGGGCAGGCGTTGGGGGGGAGGAAGGGAGGGGCTCCAGCACACAGTTCCACACCCGGTTCAGCCAGCGCCATACCCCCTCGATCCCCTGGAGGTCCCACGGGCCGCCCTGCTCCCAACGCCAGCCGAACATCAAGTAGGCCCGCACGGTGTCGGCGCCGTACTGCTGTACCAGGTCATCGGGTCGGACGACGTTGCCCCGCGATTTGCTCATGCGCGCCCCATCGGGACCCAGAATAATGCCCTGATTGCGCAACGCCAGCATCGGCTCATCGTCATCCACCAGCCCAATGTCCCGCATGACCTTGGTGAAGAAGCGCGTGTACAGCAGGTGCATCACAGCGTGCTCCGGCCCACCGGTGTACATGTCCACCGGCAGCCAGTAGCGGCCCGCCTCGGGGTCCCAGGGGCAGTCGTCTCGATGCAGCGGCTCGCCCTCTTTGCGATAGGGAGTCACGTAGGCGTATTGATACCACGAGGAGCACAGGAAGGTGTCCATGGTGTCGGTCTCGCGCTCCGCAGGGCCGCCGCACTTCGGGCAGGTGGTGTAGCGGAAGCCCTCGTGGAACTTGAGGGGCGATTCGCCCGTGGGCAGGAACTCGGCATCCTCGGGCAGCAGCACCGGCAAGTCCTCGTAGGGCACCGGCACCATCCCGCACTGGTCGCAGTACACGATGGGGATGGGTGCGCCCCAGTACCGCTGGCGGCTGATCAGCCAGTCGCGCAGCCGGTAGTTGACGGCGAACTCGCCGATGCCCTGCTCCTCCAGCCACTCCGTCACCTTCTGCACCGCCACGTCGCCCGGCGTGCCGCTGAAGGGACCAGAGTTGATCATCGTGGCATACTCGATGTGGAGCAGCACGTCACGGTAGAACTCCACGTCCCACAACATCTCCATGACCGTGCGTATGTCCCGCACCGAGGGCGTCAGTTCCTTGCAGTGAGCCAGGATCTGGCGATCAGCTTCTGTAGAGTCGAACTCCTGGATACCGTCGTCGAAGATGAAGAGCCAGCGCCCGCCGACCACCGTGTTCCAGTGGCCGGGTTGGATGTGCATCCGCGCCAGTGCGATGTAGCGGTCTATCTGCGCGTCGCCGCGTAAGGTGACGTACAGCGCTTCACCCAGGTCGCAGTATGGGCTTGCTGTGAACTCAATGTCGGCCTCGGACAACTTCTCCGCCAGGCCAGGTAGCATGGAGCCAGGGAAGACGAAACTCTTCGCTACCCTGTCGGGTCGGTCAATGACCGGGATGATGGGCAGGCCGTGTTTCAGGGCGAACTCGAAGTCCCGCTCGTCGTGGCCTGGGACGCCCATGATGGCCCCCGTGCCGTAGGTCATCATCACGTAGTCGGCCACCCAGATGGGGATGTGCTGGCCATTGACCGGGTTGATGGCGTAGGCGCCGATGAACACGCCGCTCTTCTCCCGCTCGGTGCTCAGGCGGTCAATCTCGCTCTGGCGGGCAGCCTGGAACTTGTAGGCCTCCACCTCCTCGCGGTGCTCCGGCGTGGTCAGCTCATCCACCAGCGGATGCTCCGGGGCCAGCACCATGAAGGTCGCGCCCCACAGAGTATCGGGCCGAGTGGTGAAGACGACGATGGGGTCCTCTTGCGCCCCCCCTCGGTCCCCCCCAACTCCGGGGGGGAAGTCGGCAATCGGAAAGGTCGTGTTCGCCCCCTCGCTACGTCCGATCCAGTTCGTCTGCATGGTGCGGATGCGTTCCGGCCAGTCTATCCTGGAGTAGTCCAGGAGCTCGTCGGCGTAGTTGGTGATACGGAAAAACCACTGCTGCAGGTCCTTCTTGATGACTGGCGTGCCGCAGCGCTCGCAGTGCCGATCCTCTCCCCACACCTGCTCTCGGGCCAGCGTGGTGTTGCACTGGGGGCACCAGTCCACCGGGGCCATCTTCTTGTAGGCCAGGCCGGCTTCGTAGAACTTGAGGAAGAACCACTCGGTCCATTTGTAGTAGCCGGGCAGGCAGGAGACCGCCTCCCGGTCCCAGGCCCACATCGCTCCCATCGAGCGGAGCTGGCGGCGCATGACCTCGATGCTATCCCAGGCCCACTTGAAGGGATGGATGCCGTGTTGGATGGCTGCGTTTTCGGCTGGCAGCCCAAAGGCATCGAAGCCGATGGGGTAGAATACATTGTAGCCCTTCATTCGAATGTAACGCGCGCGGGCATCGGAGGGAGTCATCACGTACCAGTGGCCGATGTGCAGGTAGTCGGCCGACGGATAGGGCAGCATGGTGAGAAAGTAGTACTTGGGCCGCGATGGGTCCTCCACCGTCCGGTAGAGTCCATCACCGTCCCACCGCTTCTGCCACTTGGGTTCGATCTGTTGAGGGATATACTTATCAGTCATTGGTTTGCTCCTTTCCTCTTTAACAAAAATTCCCTCCGTCTCAGGGACGAAGGGAACTTCTCCGCGGTACCACCCTGCTTGATGGCCCAGTAGCCAGCCTGATCACTGATTACTGATCACTGATCACTGGCTTAGTGGAGCTGAGGGGACTCGAACCCCTGACCTTCTCAATGCCATTGAGACGCGCTCCCAACTGCGCTACAGCCCCACGCTATCCATCCGCTCTCAGGCGAGGTAACGATCGCCACTCGGCAACGACTACTTCTGCATTTCACCGTTGCGGCTCCCAGGCGAGTTCGGCCTCTCGGCGCTCCCCATCGGCGCCCTGCCGGACTTCCACCCTTGCCCGGCTCTCTGTGGGGATGGCCTACTACTCCTGTTCACAGCCTCTTGTCTTTAGTTTTTCCAAAGAACTCAGCCAACTGCCTCTATTATACCATAAATCTGCAATTTCGGCCAATTTGAGATACAGGTTCACGCCGCCAGGAATCCCCCATCAACTGGTATCGCTGCTCCATGCACGTAGCTGGAGAGATCGCTGGCCAGAACCAGCGCCATACACGCCACTTCGTCTGGCTGGCCCAGCCGGCCGATGGGCAACCGCCACTTGAATTCGAGGCCCGTCTTGATGAGCCCAAAGTCGAAACGAAATATCCCCTGAGCGGCCTTGCTCTTCGTCCCAGGGGTGATGATCCCCCCAGGCACGATGGCATTGATTCTGAAACCGTGCTTGCCGTGCTCCTTGGCCAGCGATCTCGTCAGGGCAATGACCCCGGCCTTGCTCATGCTGTAGTGAGCCAGGTCCTCCTTGAAGGCCACCAGGGCCTCTATGGACCCCACGTTGACGATCACCCCTCCCCGTTTCAGCCGTCTGCTGATCATCTTCTGGCACATCCAGTAGACCGAATCCAGGTTGGTCTCGATCACCCTCTTGTAGAAGGACTCGTCCACATCCAGGAATTCCTTGAACGGATAGATGCCAGCGTTGTTGACCAGGATATCCGGGCCATCCCCGCTTAGTTCCTCCCAGAGCTTGTCTATTTCTTCGCGTCTCGCTATGTCCGTCTGGTGAACGTTGACTTCTGTCCCGAATCCCTCCAACTCCTTTTTCGTTGCCACCAACTTTTCGCTGTCAATATCCACCAGTTCCAAATCGGCTCCAGCTTCTGCGAAGCGGTAGGCAATGGCCTTGCCAATGCCGGCTGCCGCACCCGTGATGAGAGCTCGCTTTCCCGGCAAAGAGATCAGCTCAGATAGCGTTTTTGATGTTGCCACAGTTGATCACCCCTACTCCCCTATGATCTTGACCAGGACGCGCTTCCTGCGACGGCCATCGAACTCACCGTAGAAGATCTGCTCCCACGGCCCGAAGTCCAGGCGACCATCGGTGACCGCTACCACCACCTCACGGCCCATGATCTGCCTCTTCAGGTGAGCGTCGCCGTTGTCCTCGCCGGTGCGGTTGTGGCGATAGCGGCTGATGGGCTCGTGAGGGGCCAGCTCCTCCAGCCAATCGTCGTAGTCCTGGTGCAGACCGCGTTCGTCGTCGTTGATGAACACGGAAGCGGTGATGTGCATGGCGTTTACCAGCGCCAGCCCTTCCCTGACGCCGCTTTCGCGCAAACACTCCTGAACCTGAGGCGTGATGTTGATAAAGGCCCGGCGCCCAGGAACGCTGAACCACAGTTCTTTTCGATAGCTCTTCATGAGAGTCGTACCCTCCTTTTCCGCTATTCCAATCCCCCCTTCGTAGGTTCGTAGATTCGGGATTCGTAGATTCGTAACCACGAATGTACGAATTTACGAGTCTACGAATCTACGAGTTTGCTCCTCATGTACCCAGGCAGTTCTCTCGTCCACGTGGCGGATCAGCGAAAAGCACACAGGCTGGAAGTGTTTCAGCCAGAAACGGGTGGCAGAGATGTTCTGGGACTCGAAATCCACCGCGCACCTATCGTAGCCGGCCGAACGGGCCCAGTTCAGCGAGTGGTTGAGCAGGGCTGTTGCGATGCCCTTGCTTCGCTGGCTCTCCCTGGTGAAGGCACTGGTGATGCTGATGGTCTTCTCGTCGCGGATGATGTAGCAGGCCTCCGGACTGGATGGCTCGAGGCCCATGCAGGCCACGACCTCTCCATCACGGTATGCCAGCCACAATGCGTTGGCCGAATTGGCAAGCCATTGCTCCCTCCCTTCATCCCCCTCAACGTTGAGGGGGAAGAGGGGGGCGTGTTCCTCTATGACGAAAATTGGTGCTGCGACCAGGTACCGCTGTAGTGCCTGACTTAGCGCCATCGCCTGTTCAATGTCCTCCAGCCCAGCGCGACGTATGACGACATCGGCCGTGCTTCCCTGCACAGGTGTGAGGTCACGTATGGCGTCTACCGTAGTCAATCCAAAGCCCAGCCAGTACCAGGCATCTATCGCGTCGTGGTCTTGGGCCAGGAGGGTGATCACGTGAGTAAAACATCCATCGGCAACCCAACGGGCCGAAAGATGGGCATACATCTCCCGATAGGTTTCTCCACCGTCCTCCCTATCCACAGCGTTGGCCCACTCCGGACTGTAGACGCTGCGTTTCCCTCTGAAATCGGGGAGCACCATCCCCGACAGGAAACCAGCCAGGCGGCCATCACGCATGGCAACGACACCTGGCGCTTGTCCAGCCAGATCACGCAACAGCGGCAGTATAGAGCTGGCGTCCTCATAGCGGGAGGGCAAAGATGGCACACGTTCCCGCAACGCCCGATAGCCTGTGGTCACTAGCGCCGCGGCGTCTTCGAGATGCTTATTTTGTAGCAGAACTATCTTAAGTGACATTGTTCACCGTTGATAACAGGGGTTTTGTACAACTTAAACTTGACTTTGGTCCAATTTGATAGTATAATTCAAGCAAGTAGCGGTATTGTAAGTCCTGGATCGGCTGGGTGTTCGTAGAACACCCCACTCCACCCCTCGGGTGGTGGTCATCGGCCCCCAGGCAGAGCCGCTATTTTTGTTCCCCGCACCTTTTCCTCCACACGGTAGAAATGCCCTCCAGTCACTCCGTGCCATACACCTCTAGCAACTCCACCTCAGCTTGCGGTGCGACCAGCAGAACGTTGGCCTGAATGTCTCGCAGATGGTCATACATAGCTTGTTCCCCAACGCCAGGCGGGGCATAGACGGTGAAGAGAACCTGGCGCGTCTCAGGGGTGATTCGGGTGCGATGGTCGGGACCATAGAGCACACACGAGATGATGCCTTGAGCGTCGGCGATCATCATGTCGCCTGGCTTTAACTCTTGCTCCTCACCGTTGAGGCGGATATAGCGCTCATTGCCCTCTGCCACGTCGAGCCTCACCGGCCTCTGTACGGCTTCCAGATCGTGACCGGCCGTCAACAGCAGATTCTTGAGCTCGGCCATGAACATGGCTTCCACCAGCGCCGCCACCCGAGGAAGCGATTTGCCCTTGAAGACGACTGACTCAAGCTGGAGCTGGACGTGATAGGTCTTCTTGTAGCGCTTGTAGTACGCGTCGTATGCCTGGAGCGTGGGGAGGGTCTTCAGCGTGGCTCTATCGTAGCCGGAAAAGCGGGATCGCAGTTGATTCTCCAATTCCTCTTTCCGTTTGTCAAGCGCAGCGTGACCCTCCGGATTGACCACACTGCGCATGGCCAGCACTCCTACTGCTGCCCCAGGATAGGCCGTCTTCCACGCTTCAGATACTGTGAGCACTTTGTTGACTCCTTTTATCACCACAGCCGCCATTGCGGTAGGACTGCCAGTTACCCAACAGCCCTGATCGTTCGACGATCCGTGGGCGTTCTACTGCATATTGAAGCAAGTGGCTTTTTCCTCACACCTGTGCAAATCATGTACCGGAAACACGGTTGAGGGAGAACCCTGTTGCCCCCGATCTCATTGACGCCAACACAACCCGCACCATATCCCAGCCAGCGCCTTGACGCTGTACCTCAAACCAGCGATGCGCACGCAGATGATCTACGGTTAGGGTGAAGCGGAAGGGGAAGAGTTCTGGCAGGTGCAGCAAGTCAGCAAAGGCGAGTTCTTCGGCGGGGTGGGCGCGCAAAGCACAGGCCAGCAGCCAGGCTTCAAGGACGGTGCTGCTGGCGGAGAAGGCTTGGCGCTGCGGTACGTAGGCATAGCGTTGCTCCGATTCGGTCAAGACACCCCAATTGCGCAGCGAGGCAACCACCCGCTCTGCGGATCTGCTAAGGGAACCCAGGTGACCTCGTTCAGCCACTAGCCGCCGCTTGACCATTCTGTTTGTGATAGTGGCTTCATATCGGCCGAATTGCCCGATGACCGCAGTACATTCGCGGAAGAACGGATAATACACCAACGTGAGACCGTAGTGCAGCCACAGGCGATCTTCAATCACAGGTGTAGTCTGAAACCACGACACTGCTTCAGCCCGGAGGTCTGGAGCGACATCACGGCTCCTGAGCCAGATGTTGATCAGAACGTCTATTGTCTTGCGCCGGGCATCAACTCCCTTGAGATGTTGGCCGACTACCGGCTCCAGGCGCGTTCGGATCTCAGAGGGATCGTCGGTTTCGGCGCAGAAGGCGGCAGCGGCATCAAGCCAGGCAAGGTAGATGGTGCGGTTGAAGCCAATCCCTTTGTTGATCATTTCACTCTCGTACGGTTATTGTTATCAGAGGTACCACCATCTCGTCCAAGATGGGACCGCCATGAGTGACAAAGGTCTGGTTGACGACGGCGAAGGCGTTGCGCTCCTGGGGCATCAGAACCCAGACATCGTCAGGCAGCAAGCCGTCTTCGCCCCATAGGATGGTCTCAGGAAAGCCCTGTTGTACATTCACGGCGGCACGCCAATCACTGTAGATGCGCGCCCGTTTGCCCCGGGTGTCTACCGTGAGTCCCTCGGAAGGCTGTCCGAACCCGCGAGCCTCGACGTGGCCATGGTCGCTGGTCAGGTAGACGGCGAAGCCTCGCGCCAATAGCCCCGCTATCACTTCCTCTACTCGCTTGCCATATTCCTCCAGCCAGACACGCAACGATGCCTGGAAGTCCGCAACCCCCAGAGTAGCATCGTGCACCATATCGTCAATCGTGTTGACGATCAAGCACAGGGCATGAGTCCGCGCGCTGTCCAGTGCCGTCGGCGACCCGTCCCGGTCCAGGGCCAGGCGGGCATGGGGACAAACATCCGCCAGCAAGCCCTCTCCTGCCCAAAAGGCTGCCCACTGCCCTGGTTCGGCTCGGTTGTTGTCCAATGTGGCCGCAAAGTCGGACGGGCGTAGACCGCTGATCAGGGCTTGGCGGGCTATGGCAGTGATGGTGGGAACCTGCGCCAGTAGCAGGCGTTCCTCAAAGTGCCAATCCGGATGGCGGGCCTGCCACACCGGGCCGATGAGGATCCAATCTGCCAGGGCCATGCAGTCCAGGATTAGCAAGGCCACACGATCGGCCTGCCCCTGGCGGCGCTGATAGGCGATGTAGTGCGGCACGTGGTGAACGTGGTGAGGTGTGGGCAGGCGCTGGCTTCCCAGGGGAGCATAGCGCTGGCGCAGCCAAGTCAGAAAGGCAGTGTCCAGCTTGCTCTGCAACCGCTGGTACTCCTGCTGTTGAGCTGAGCTCAGTGGTATGTCAGGGTCGTAGCGCAGGACATTGAGTTCGGCCCAGGCGCGAGCGACGGCCTGCCACTGCTCCCAACGCGCATCCGCCAGGCGTGTATTCAGATGATCGGTCAGGATGCTTAGCAGTTCAGCCGCGCGACGGGGCCGGCGGTCCTCATCCAGGGCTAAGACGGCGGGACGAGCCCAGGTTGGTAAGCGATCAGGCCGATCCACGCTGACAGGCTCCAGCGTGCCACTGCGCACCAAGCCAGGCAGGGCATCCTGTAACCTGTGATCGGTATCAAAGCTGAGCAGATAGCGCACTGGCTCCTCACCCAGAAGCTGACCGGTCTGCTGTTGCACGTAGGCGCGCCACTGTTCGCGCACAAACTTGGTGAAGGCATCTCGGCTTGCGAGTAACTCGTCCAGGGGCCAGTCGGCGTAAGCAGGGATCTTCCGCAGGTGTGCCAGCAGGCTATCGGCCAGCACGGAGGGCATGGGATCGGCCTGCTGGTGGTACTGGTCAAGCCAGGCAACGAGCCAGGCCGGTTGCTGCAGCGCGTCGAGGTCGGCGGCGAAAACGTGGCGCAGCAAGAACACAACCGTACCTTGCTGGCCCAGGCGT
>VGOG01000114.1 GCA_016875995.1 Chloroflexota bacterium | reverse complement strand
TGGCGTCGCCCGTCTTGCAGCCGCCCAGGGTGCGGCATTCCTCCAGCAGCTCCGGCCCCGCCGCGCGGTGAATGGCCCCATCTACACCGCCTCCGCCCAGCAGGCTTGGGTTGGCCGCGTTCACGATGGCCTCGGTATCCTGCTTTGTGATGTCGCCCTCGGCGAGTTCGAGCCACGATTGGTTGATGATCACTTGCATATTTTGTTCCTCCTCGGCTCTTTCTCCTGGCATCTGGGTGCAGCAAAGGTGGGCAAGGAACCATCCTACAGTTCCATATCAGGAGGTAGTCGTTCTGCCAAGAATTTGTTAACCTCGCGAGCCACAATCACAATGTCCCGCCTTGGGATGTTGGTCAGCGACGAAGGAATGGGGTGCGCCCTGCTCTGGATGAAAATGATGGGGGAAGTTGTCCAGTTCTCTATGGTGAGGAGCGTTGTCCCAACCAATGACTCTCTGCCTGCCCTTAAACAAGGTGTAAGAGTAGCCGCCGGTCTTCGAGCGATAGAAAAGATCGAACTTATAACCGCCTTCCAGGGTAAATCTGACCTTGGTGGGCAATCTTTCCGACGATATAACATGGATGCATTCTCTCTCGAAAAGAGGCGCTAACTCAAGAAGTTGAGGGTCCATCCCAGGGCCTCTTTCATCACTCGCAGCTTCTCCAGTTCATCGGTCGCTACACCCCATTCTATTGAGGTCTCCCAAGAGGGATGCTCAGGTATCTCTCCTTTTTGCATCCTCCACTCAAAGGTTTCCAGGTCACATCCGTGCTCATTCTCAAACTCTTTGATAATGTTTTCATACGTTCGAGCTTGCATTTCGATGTCTGTCAAGGCCCGGCGGAGCTTATCCGCTTCAATTCGGAGAGGGTACCTTTCCATTACCCGGCTTGCTAATGTCATCGCCATTACCTCCTGGTCTTAATGCTTAAGGTCTTTCTCGCTCAACACTCGTTTCAACAATTGCCCTGTGTACGACTCCTCCACTTCCGCCACCTGCTCAGGAGTGCCCTCGGCCACGACCTCCCCACCGGCGTCGCCACCCTCGGGGCCCAGGTCAATGATCCAGTCGGCCACTTTGATGATGTCGGGGTGGTGCTCGATGATGACCACGGTATTGCCCCTGTCCACCAGGCGATGGAGGACCTTCAGCAGCTTGTCCACGTCGGCGGCGTGAAGCCCCACGCTGGGCTCGTCCAGCACGTACAGCGTGCAACCGGTGGCCTTCCTGGAGAGCTCCCGCGATAGCTTCACCCGTTGGGCCTCGCCCCCCGACAACGTGGGAGCTGGCTGGCCCAGCCTGATGTAACCCAGGCCCACGTCGTAGAGGGTCTTGAGCTTGTGCTTGATCCTGGGGATGCTGCCGAAGAACTCCATGGCCTCCTCGACGGTCATGTCCAACACCTCGGCGATGTTCTTCCCCTTGTAGCGCACCTGCAAGGTCTCGCGGTTGTAGCGCTTTCCTTTGCAGACATCGCAAGCGATGTAGATGTCGGGCAGGAATTGCATCTCGATCCTGACCGTCCCCTGTCCCTGACAGGCCTCGCAGCGCCCCCCCCTGACGTTGAAGGAGAAGCGCCCCGGCGCGTAGCCCCGCACTTTGGACTCGGGCAATTCGGCGAACAGCTCACGGATGTAGGTGAGGACGTTGGTGTAGGTGGCCGGGTTGGAGCGGGGCGTGCGGCCGATGGGAGACTGATCAATATTGATGGCTTTATCAATGTTCTCCACCCCCAACACGGCATCATGGCGGCCGGGTTTGTCCCGACTGTGTTGCAACACCTGGGCTAATCTCCTGTAGAGGATCTCCACCAGAAGGGTGCTCTTGCCAGACCCCGAGACCCCGGTGATGCAGACGAATTTCCCCAACGGGATGTGCGCGTCTATGCTCTTCAGGTTGTGCTCCGCTGCCCCTTTGATGACGATCTCCCTGCCGTTGCCGTTCCGGCGATGGTCGGGGATAGGGATGCGCCGGCGGCCAGCCAGGTAGTCGCCGGTGATGGATTGAGGGCAGGCCATGACGTCCTCTAGCGTGCCTGTTACCACCACCTCCCCACCGTGCTCGCCGGCCCCAGGCCCCAGATCAACGATGAAATCGGCGGCGCGGATAGCCGCTTCGTCGTGCTCCACGATCAGAACCGTGTTGCCCAGATCGCGCATCCCCTTCAGGGTGCGGATGAGGCGGGCATTGTCCCGCTGGTGCAGCCCGATGGAGGGCTCGTCCAGGATGTAGAGCACCCCCATCAACTGAGAGCCGATCTGGGTGGCCAGGCGGATGCGTTGGGCCTCCCCACCCGCCAGGGTCACTGCCGTGCGGTTCAAAGTCAAATAGTCCAGGCCCACGTTCTCCATGAAGCTCAGGCGCGCCTTGATCTCTTTCAGAATCCTCTGGCTGATGATCCGCTGGCGCTCGGTGAGGTGGTTGGGCAGTTCCTCGAAGAACCGCTTGGCCTCGGCCACCGACATCTCTGTCACCTCGGCGATATTCCTCCCGGCCACGGTGATGGCCAGGGCTTCGGGACGCAATCGCTTGCCCTGGCAGGCCAAGCAGGGGGTATGGGTCATGTAGCCGGAGATTTTGTATTGCACGTAGTCCGAGGTGGTCTCGTTGTAGCGCCGCCACAGGTTGGGGATCACCCCCTCGAAGGTAGTCTCGTACTGCCAACGCCGCCCCTCGCGGTTGCGGTAGCGCACCGCAATGCGCTCCTGCCCGCTGCCGTAGAGTATCACGTGCAATTGGCTCCGGGAAAGCTCTCGCACCGGCACGTTCATGGGAATGTCATAATGCTCGGCCACCGCCTGTAGAAGCTGAGAGTAGTAGCCGTCATCTTTTCCGCTGCTCTGCCAGGGCTGGATGGCCCCGTCCCGCAGGGAGAGGTCGGGGTTAGGGATGACCAGGTCGGGGTCAATAGCCAGTTTAGTTCCCAGTCCCTGGCACTCCGGGCAGGCCCCGTGGGGGCTGTTGAAGGAAAAGGTGCGGGGCTCGATCTCCGCCAGACTGACTCCGCAGTGGATGCAGGCGAAGTGCTCAGAGAAGAGCAGGTCTGCTGTCTCCCCCCCTAATTGGGGGGGGGCGGAGGGCTCGGCAGAGAGATTGTGGACGATGACCACCCCTTCGCCCAGTTGCAGCGCCATCTCCACCGATTCGGTCAGCCGGGAGCGAAAGTCAGCCAGGTCATCTACGTGGGGAATGACCAGCCGATCAACGACCACCTCGATGGTATGCATCTTGTAGCGGTCCAGCTCGATCTGCTCGTCCACCTCGCGCACTTCGCCATCCACTCGCACCCGCACGTAGCCCGCCTTGCGCACGTCCTCGAAGATTCCCCTGTGGTGGCCCTTGCGGTCCTTGATCAGCGGAGCCAGGATCATGATGCGGCTGCCCTCGGGCAGGTTGATGATGGCGTCCACCATCTGTTCCGCCGTCTGCCGACTGATCTCCCGCCCGCACTGGGGGCAGTGGGGCACCCCGATACGGGCGTAGAGGAGGCGCAAGTAATCGTAGATTTCGGTCACTGTGCCCACGGTGGAACGAGGGTTGTGGCTGGCCCCGCGCTGATCAATGCTGATGGCCGGGGAGAGGCCCTCGATTTGATCCACGTCGGGCTTCTCCATCTGGCCCAGGAACTGGCGAGCGTAGGCCGAGAGGGACTCCACGTAGCGGCGTTGTCCCTCGGCGTAGATAGTATCGAAGGCCAGGCTCGACTTGCCCGACCCTGAGATGCCGGTGATGACGATGAGCTTGTTGCGGGGCATCTCCACCGTTATGTTCTTGAGATTGTGCTCTCGCGCGCCTTGCACGATGAGCTTATCTTGAGCCATTCTCCGACCTCAATTGCCAGAGTAAGCGTTCAGGTGCCAGGCACTTTCACCGCAGATTTCACGGCAAAAGTGGTTTTCAAATTGCCTTCGGCATTGGAGTAGATAGCTTTTTCGGAAGTGCCTGGCACCTTTTACGAGATATATTCTTCGGCAATATACTATTGTAGCACGAAAGAGGCTCTTAAGCAAACAAGCCAGGGTATCAGGGGACCCTAGCTCGTTGGACTGGCAAATCCTTTGGTGGCGGTTCATCTCACGTTTCACGTTTTACGTTCAGTTTCTTCGTTTGCTTCCTCCGGTATATCGAAGCGATAGCCCACCCCGCGCACTGTGCGCAAATAAGTCGGCGAGCTCGGGTTTTCCTCTATCTTTTCTCGCAGCCAGCGGATATGGACATCCAGGGTTCTGGTATCGCCCATGTAATCGGTTTTCCAGACCTTCTTCATCAAGAATTTGCGACTCAACACTCTCCCTGGGCTGCGCATAAACACTTTTAACAGCTCGAACTCCTTGGGAGTCAATCTCCACTCTTTGCACCCATTGTCAACACAGTGCGTCCCCAATTTTAGCGCTAGCCCTCCTGCCTGCATGATCTTTCCCGTGCCGCTCGTCAAGACCCACTTGATGCGGTTGAACAACTTTCGAGGGGTGAAAGGGGGAATCAGGATAACCGTAGCTCCCACCACATCATCGTCTCTCTCTCCCGCGGCCAGGATCAAAATAATGGGAATCTCTCCGACTTTCTCGTGCAAGGTGTGGCAGATTTTTGGTCCATCTACCTGGGGGGATGTAGCGTTCAATATAATTAGATCGGGCGTCTCGGAAGTCGCCTGTTGGATGGCTTTTTGCTTGCCACGAGCCAATGATACGGTGTACCCCTTCTTCTCCAGACTTTGGAAAATCCAATCTATGGGGGACTTAGCTTTTTCGATGAGCAAAATGCTTGCAGCCATTGCTTTGTCCTATGCGGCTACTGAGATATTCCCCACGAGCTTTGGTCGGCAACGGTATGCAGCAAGAGGGCGGAAATGGACCGGAAGAGTTTGGTCAAAGAGGGAGAGCTGTAGACGGATATATTATAGCGCATTACCCTTTTTAAGGCAACTATGCGGGAATCCCCGGCGGACTAACAGGCATGCCTCACGATGACCACTACTTGTCGTAGATTCAATTCATTAAGAAACCCTATATGTTGCAGGCGCGGGCTCTCGCCGGATACGAAACAGTAGCGATGAGCGGGCGGTGGCCAGCTTGCTCGGTCCTCGGATCCATGAAGCTGGTTCTCGGCCCCAGGTTTGTTGACCTTTTGCCTACACCATAGTATAATCGGTTGGAAACTTCAAATCTCAAACCTCAAACTTCAAACGATCGTTCCCGTAGACTTAAGGCTCGAAGGCCCGTCCTCGGGCCGCCCCGGAGACGGGGCTCGGAGCTTAAGTTGACGCTGATGTTCCAATGATGTATAGAAGCAGGCTCTCAACTCTTAGCATAGTGATCAGTTTGTTTGGTCTCGCGGCCGTTTTCTTCTGGCCGGTTATCTTCGGCGGCAAAACCCTCCTACCTGCCGACAACCTTTTCGCCTTTGAGCCCTGGCGCTCCTTTGCCGATGAGTTCGGCATCTCCGTGCCCCACAATGAACTCTTGAGCGACCTGATCCTGCAGAACTACGTCTGGAAGCGTTTCATCGTTCAGTCCATTAAGGCCCGCCAGATTCCTCTTTGGAACCCCCACATCTTTGCTGGCCTGCCCTTTCTGGCCGCAGGCCAACACTCGGCGCTATACCCCTTCAGCGTGCTCTTCTACGTTTTACCCATCGCTCACGCCTACGGCTATTTCACCGTCCTTCAGCTCTTCCTGGCCGGCCTGTTTGCTTTCATCTACGCTCGGGTCATCGGCCTGGGTCGCCTGGGAGCTACTGTGACCGCTATCACCTACATGTTCAGCGCGTTCATGATCGTCAGCGTGGTCTTCACCATGATCATCGCTGCTGCCGCCTGGCTTCCCCTGCTTCTGGCGATGATCGAGCTGATTATCCAAAAAGCTCAAAGCTCAAATCCCAAAGCTCAAATCCCAAAGCTCAAATCCCAAATGGGCTCTGGATTTTGGACTTTGGATTTTGGACTTGTCTACGTTGTCGTTGGCGCCGTTGCCCTCGGCCTGCAACTTTTAGCCGGCCACATAGAGATCTCCTACTACGTGTTGCTGGTCGTGGCCTTCTATGCCGCCATCAGACTCTTGCAAATCAGCAAATCGGCAAATCGGCAAATCAGCAAATCAGCAATCGGGCGGGCCATTTTTTGGTTGATGGTCATGGTCGTGCTGGGCCTGGCTTTGGGGGCAGTGCAGCTTATCCCACTCTACGAGCTGGTGAGCAGCAGCTTCCGGCAGGATTCGGCCAGTTACCAGCAGGTGGTGGGGTGGGCTTTCCCCCTTCGCCGCCTCATCGCCTTCCTCGTCCCTGATTTCTTCGGCAACCCCAGCCATCATAGCTACTTCGATGTTTTCAGCCGCCAGGTGCTTAACGTGAGCAGGGATTACTTTGGCAACCCAATAAGCAACACCGATTGGGGGATCAAGAACTATGTTGAAGGGGGCAGCTACCTCGGCATCTTGCCTTTGCTATTGGCCCTGATCGCGATTATCAGACGGCGCAACAAGTATACTTGGATTTTCGCCGGCCTGGCTGGCATCTCCCTGGCCTTTGTGTTCGGCACTCCTCTCTATGCCGTGCTCTTTTACCTGTTACCCGGCGTCAAGCAGTTGCACTCGCCGTTTCGCTGGATATTCCCCTACACGCTGAGCGTGGCGGTGCTGGCAGGGATTGGGGTACATCATTGTGAAGCTCAAAGCTCAAAGCTCAAAGCTCAAATTGGGAATTCGGAATTCGGAATTGCTCGCAAGCTGGACTGGGTGGCCCTGCTGGCCGGCCTGGGCCTGGTGGCTATCCTGGCCCTCAGCCTTTTCTTGCCAGACACCGTTATTCCTCTGGCTGAGCGGGTGATGCTCAGCCTGGCCAGGGCCCCGGAAGCTTTCGCCGATGGGCGGATGTTTTACTCCTACCAGTTCCGCAACCTGCTCATTCTTGGACTATTCTGTGCCTCCAGCGGGGCGGTGTTGTTGCTCGCTCGTTCCTCCCTTCGCCTGGGCAGGTATGAGGTGTGGAAGCCTCTGGCTCTGTTGGTGCTGATCTGCGACCTTTTCGTTTTTGGCTACGGCTTCAATCCAGCGGTTGATCCCAGGCTTCTGGATTTCAAGCCGCCGGTGGTGGAGTTTCTCCAGCAGGACAAGAGCCTCTACCGCATCACCACCTACAATGCCCCTGGTGAAAAAACCTTCAACGCCAACGCGGGCATGTTCTACGACATCAGCGATGTGCGCGGCTACGATTCCATTATCCCCAGGCAGTATACCGATTACATGGGCCTCATCTACGCCCAGACCGAGCTCCAATTTAATCGTATTGCCCCCATCTACACCGACCACCGCCAGGCCCTGGACTCACCACTGTTGGATCTGCTCAACGTCAAATACGTCCTGACCACCCAGCAGATCGAGAGCCCCAGGTACACCCTGGTCTACGACGGAGAGGTGCGGGTTTACCGCAACGAGGGGGCCATGCCCCGCGCTTTTTCCCTGCCCGCGAACTGCACTATTGTGACCGATGACGTAGCAGAGGCTTTGCGAACTTATGACCCAAGACGATATGTGATTCTGGAGGGACAAGGGACAAGGGACAAGGGACAAGGAGCAGGAGGCGAGAGGCAAGAGGCAGGAGGCGAGAGGCAGGAGGCAGGAGGCGAGAGGCAGGAGGCAGGAGGCGAGAATCCTGCGTCCTGTATCCTGCACCCTGCAACCGTCACCTCCTACACCCCCAATGAAGTCTTCATTGACCTGGAACTGGAGGAGCCGGGTCTTCTCGTCCTGGCCGATAGCTATTTCCCTGGCTGGAAGGCCTTTCGCCGACCCCAGGGGGCAGGAGAGGGGGAAGAGCAGGAGCTGGGGATTTACCGCGCTGACGGCAATTTCCGCGCCGTTTCCCTCCCGGCCGGCCGATGGACAGTGCGTTTTAAGTATTCGCCCATGTCCTTCAAGCTGGGGCTATTCGTCAGCTTCATGGCCGGGTTGGTGCTCGTCTTGCTGCTGGGTTACTGGCTGTGGGGTCGCTTCTATCGAGAGGACATCGAGGAGTCCGATGCCAGGCGGGTGGCCAAAAACAGCCTGGCTCCTATCGTCCTTCAACTCGCCAACAAGCTCATCGAGACCGCCTTCGCCGCGCTGATGCTGCGCATCCTGGGCCCCGACGATGCCGGCAAGTACTACTTCGCCATCACCATCTGGGTCTGGCTGGACATCTTCACCACTTTTGGGCTGAACATCCTGTTGCAGCGGGAAGTGGCCAAGGACCGCGCCATCGGCAACCAGTACCTGGCTAACACCACCATCCTGCGCTTGTTCCTGGTGGTCATCGCCGCGCCACTCCTGGCCGCCTTCATCGGCGCACGTCAACTCACTCTTCCCCTGGCTGGCGATACTATCATGGCCATCGTGCTGTTGGCCGTGGGCCTCCTCCCCGGCAGCCTGGCCAACGGTCTCACCGCGGTCTTCAACGCTTTCGAGAGGATGGAGTACCCGGCAGCCATCACCACCGTGACCACGGTGCTCAAAGTCGTGCTGGGCACGCTGGTCCTGTTGCTCGGTCTGGGCTTCGTGGGCCTGGCTGGCCTCTCTATCGTGATCAACGTCGTCACCGCAGCCATCCTCCTCTACCTGTTGATCCGCCACTGCTTCCAGCCGCGCTTCGAGCTCGATTTCTCTCTGCAGCGCTGGATGGTTGGCCTCTCCTGGCCGCTGATGCTGAACAATCTTCTTTCCACCTTCTTCTTCAAGATAGACGTGGCTCTCCTGGAGACGATGAAGGGAAATACGGTTGTCGGGTTGTATAGTGTGGCCTACAAGTTCATGGATGCCCTGAACATCCTGCCCGCCTCCTTCACCATCGCCGTCTTCCCCCTCATGTCGCGCTACGCCGCCTCGGCCAAGGATTCGCTGCTGAGGGCGTATCTCCTGTCGGTCCGCCTGCTGGTTATCGTCGCCCTGCCTGTGGCCATCGTTACCACTGTCCTGGCCGAGCCTCTGGTCTATCTCCTGGGCGGCTCTCAGTATCTACCCGATTCGCGGATCGCTCTGCAACTGATGATCTGGTCCATACCCATTGGCTTCATCAACAGTGTCACCCACTACGTCCTCATCGCCCTGAATCAGCAGCGCTTCTTGACCAGAGCCTTCGCCATTGGCCTGGCCTTCACCGTGGTGGCCAACCTGGTATTCATCCCCATCTACAGCTACCGCGCTTCGGCCCTCATCCACCTCTTTTCCGAGTTGGCGTTGCTGCTGCCTTTCTACTACTGCCTGCGCAAGCATCTGGCTCCCGTGCCCTGGGGGAGGCTACTCTGGCGGCCCGCCCTGGCCGCCGCGCTGATGGGCAGCCTGCTGGTCGTGCTGCGCGATGTGAGCTTCCTCCTGACCGTGCCCCTGGGTGGCCTGATCTACTTCCTGGCCCTGATGCTGCTGGGGACGTTCAGCGAAGAGGAAATCACTTTGTTTAAGAGCTTGTTGTCTTTTGGCCCTTGGGCAGTAGGGCCAACCACCGATATACGTTCGGAGGCATAGTAGAGTTCAGTTGTCTGTAACAGCGACCAGTGCTAGGGTAGCTTCATGCATGTTCAAGTTGACCAGAGCGTTAAGATCGGGGACACCAAGGATCCTACGGTTTTAGCGTTCTCAGATACCGAAAGCTTCTCAATCCTAATTCCTGCCAGAGTTAAGCGAGCGTGTTTAAGGGAACTCCGTGGCTGGGGAAAATCGGGGACTACTCTCTATCTACAGCTTTTTGCTGCTGCCTTGTTTCTGCTCTTGAAGGGTCATCTGGATAGAATTACCCTTATCACCATTGACCTTGAATACCCTGGCCATAGCCCGGATATCAAAGAGCACCTTCTAAACCTTTTTGCCCGGGCCGGTTTTTCTGTCTCTGGCGAGATGATCAGGTTTCAAAGGATTGGAAAGCGATCGCCTGCCCATGACAAAGCACTCTATACCCTTCGTGGTGAACTCCGGCCAGACAGAACTATCACGACTGAGGAATTGCTGGCCCAGTTCAAATAAAAAAGATCGGGGACTGCCTTGCGGCAGGTAAACCTAGTTCAGCCCACGGAGTGGTTACCGTGAGGTCCCTAGGCCACCCGATCTATCAATTATTATAACCAGAAAAGCGGCGATTGTCAAATCTCCAAAAACAGCAAGGGGAGCTTTGGGACTACACCGCTTCTTTCTTTCGCTTCCTCCACCGACGCCAGACCATCCAGAGGATGAAGAAGGGGATGGCCATGACTGCCAGGGTGGGCAGGGCATAGATGATCACCCAGATGGCGGCATCTACGATGAACTGGAGGGTTCTGACCAGGGTTCGCAGGGCATTGGCCGCCGTACCACCTGGCCGCCAACCAGCGACGACGATGGGCCTGGCCAACACGTCGGGGATCAATTCGACGCTGATGGTGGCCATAGCCGTCATCTTCTCCAGGTACTGCATCCGCCCTTTGACCTGCTCGATTTGGCCTCTGATGTTGGAGACCTCCCGATGCACGGCCAGAACGTCCTCGGCCTTGCTCGTCCGCTCGCGCACTTCGGTGAGAAGCTCCAGTAATTCCCTCTCCGTGGCCTCCAGGTTGCGCAGCCGGGCGTCGAGGTCGGTGTACTCCTCGGTCACGTCCTGGGTGGAGACGTTTCTGTTCTCGACCCGGATGGCCAGGTCCTTGAGGCGGGCCATGGCCGTGTCGAATTCTTCGGCCGGCACGCGGATGGTCAGGTTGGCCCGCAGTTGCTCCTCCTGGTACCAGGAACTGGAGCTAACCACGTAGCCTCCCAGGTCGCTGGCGATAGCTTCGACCTTCTCCAGACTCTCCCCTGCGTCCTTCACGATCAGGGAGACGTACCCCGTCCAGATGATCATGCGCTCTTCGACGGGCTCCAGCCCCAATTCGGCTGCGGGCCAGGCTGCTACCTCTCTCTCGACCACCACCGTCTCGACGACCCTCTTCTCGACAGGCACTTCTTTCGAGATCACCTGAGGGGCGGGCGCGGGAGCGCAGCCCACAACAGCGGCCAGCACAGCTACAACAGCAATCAAACAGAACACTTTTCTCATTTCATTATCTCCTTTCGTGGTAGAGTTGGTGAGGCAACGAGGAATGGAGCAGACTTATGACTCGCTGATTCGTTGACTCGTTGATTCGTTAACTCGTGGACTCAGTAGATGGAAAATTGCTAGCAGCGGCGGCTCCCACGCCGCCGATTCGCGGGCATGGGAGCCCGCTCTACTTCAAAATTACCATCTACTGAAACTCGTTACTCATCCATTAGACGCCCAAATGAGTCGAAAGGTTCCTCCCTTGCGACTCTGCGACCTTGCGACCCTGCGACCTTGCGACCTGTCCCTCACCACCCGTACCCCAAACGAATTATGAGGCGCAGCGGCAGGCCCCTCTTCACCATCCTCGCCTGAGTGACTTCGATGGGATATGGGATGCGCCGATATTCCAGGGTGAGTTCGTCGGAATCCAGGATAGCGTAGCTGGCGCGGGGGTCGCCGTCCCGAGGCTGCCCCACGCTGCCGGGGTTGATGATCAGGCGATCCTCACCCAACACCAACCGAGCATCGAGGGAGGGTATCAGCGTGTCGTAAGCCCGGTGGGGGTTGTCAGGATGATGGCGGTAGATGATCGGGACGTGGGTGTGTCCGACCAAACAAAATCTGGTATCAAAACACTCGAAGTTAGCCCTGGCGATGGAGGGAGATACAATGTATTCCCAGATGGGGTGACGAGGGCTGCCGTGTACCAAAGTAAAGCCTTCCTCGACCAGGCTTTCGGGGAGCGCCGCCAGGTATCCCAGGTTTGAAGGCCACAACTGGTCTCGAGTCCAAAGACAGGCTTTTCGAGCCTCGGGATTGAAGTTCTCGAGATCCAGCTTGCCCAGCGCCGCCCAGTCGTGATTGCCGATCACACAGACGTGTGGTAAATCCTGCAGCCGCTCGACGCACTCGTTTGGATCAGGTCCATAACCTACCATATCGCCCAGACACCAGACTTTGTCGAAAGAGCCAGCGTCGGCCAGGACAGCTTCGAAAGCGACCAGGTTAGAATGGATGTCGGAGATGATGAGGTAGCGCATTTTAAATCAGCAAATCACAAATCAGCAAGCTAAAACGATGTTGGCGATTTTCTGGCCCAGGTGGACGCTGTAGTTCATGCCGCGGTCCTCAGGGTAGATCTGGGTGGTGTTGGCGAGATAAAGTCCCCGGATCGGGGTTTGATGATCGGGTATCTCCTGGGAGTAGTGGCAGGTGATGATAGGCTGTCCCGCGTCGTCGCGGAAAAGCCAGCTCTCCTCCACCCAATCCAGGTCGAATTCGGGGTTGACGCGCTGCACGTGAGGCAGGTACTCCTGCAGGAGCTCGTCCCTGGAAAGGGGGAAGAGCGGGCTATCCAGAGGCAAGTAGTTGGAGAGGTACAGAATATGCGTGCCACCGTAAACGTCAGGCGGCATGTAGTTGGTGTGCTCGATGGCGGCGACGAAGGGAACGCTGGCATCGCTGATGTTCATCCAGTAGATGTGGCTGAGCGATCGTCTCATCTTCAACACCAGGCAGAGCGCGCTCTGGTACTGGACGTGCCTTAGTTTCCCGATGTAGTCAGAGGGGAGTTCGGGCACCATCTCGGTGAAGGCGAAGGAGGGGACGGTGGCGATGATGGTGTCGAAGTTTCGAGTCGTGAAACGGGAAACGTGAAACGTGAGGCCGATTGCTTTACCCTGTTCAACGACGACTCGCTCCACGGGGGCGTTGGTATGGACCTCGCCTCCCAGCTCCTTGATCCGCTTCTCCAGTTCGTCTATCAGGAGCTGGAAGCTGCCCTCCATGTAGCCCAGCTTCTCTTTTTGCATCCCTTTGGGGCGGGAGCCAAAGCGGAGGCGCATCTTCCCCCAGAACCAGGTCATGGATACCTCGTCGTAGCTATCGCCGAACTTGCT
>VGOG01000113.1 GCA_016875995.1 Chloroflexota bacterium | reverse complement strand
GCCTTCTACGAGATAGTGAAGAATTACCGCAAGGGCCTCAACGCCGACTTCCACCTGTCCGCGCTCATCGGCATGGTCAACTGGCAACATCCCAGGGTGGAAGAAGCGCTGGCCCACGTCCTGGAGGACAAGCCCAACCTGGATATGCTGGAGGCTCTGCGCCTGATGGCCTTCAGCGGCAAGGAGACCCTGGCCGTGGCCCTGGCTCGTTTCCTGCTACGCTCCCCAGGCGATTGGGAGACGCCAGCCAGCTACGCTCTGGCTTACATCGTCTATCGCTATGGGCTGGGCGTGCTGTCTGCTCTGCCAGCAGGTCGTGATTGGCGAGGCGACCTGATGAAGCTGGCGCCCCTGTCTTCTTACTACTGGGGCTGGCAACGCTAGAACGGCCCAGATGGTGTCTGCCGGGGCCAAATTGCGCCGCCTCCTTAGTTGACAAATTCGGTGGAATACGCGATAATCAGCAGTAGGGGCGAAGCATTTGCCCATCCATAGGGAGACGCGGCACGGTATTGCCTGGCCAATGCTTCGCCCCTACATAATTCGCCCTGAAATTCTTCCCTTTTGGCCGGGTTTGTGCTATAATAACCCCAGGTTGATTTGCGATTGCCGATTTGGGTCTTTGAAAAAATCTGCAATCTCTAATCCCTTATCTCCACCTTGACGGAGGGAAGGCTTTGCTGCAATCCTATAGCTTCGTTGGGCTGATGGCCATCGTGGCCATCGGCTTCCCCGTTGTCGCTTTGGCGATAGCCTGGCTAGTCCGTCCTAAGAAACCTACCCCACTCAAACAATCCACCTACGAATGCGGCCTCGAGACCATCGGCGAGACCTGGGTGCAGTTCCGTGTCCAGTATTACATCTATGCCCTGCTCTTTGTCGTCTTCGATGTCGAGACCGTCTTCCTTTATCCCTGGGCCGTGGCCTATAAGCAGTTGGGCCTCTTTGCCCTCGCCGAGATGTTCATCTTCATCGGCATCTTGGTGCTAGGCCTGACCTATGCCTGGCGTAAAGGCGTTCTGCAGTGGAAGTAGCAGCTAGCCAAAAGCTCCAAGTCCCCGATTTCACGTTAGTACGAGGAATCGGGAAATGGGACTGGAAATCTTGCTCCGTGAGGAATTATGTCTGAGGACAAGCAATTAGTTGTTCCCCAGTCACGGATCGAAGTGCCTGAGGAACTGAAGCGCAATATCCTGATTACCGGTGTGGATACCATCTATAACTGGGCCCGACGCTGGTCGCTCTGGCCGGCAATGTTTGGCCTGGCCTGCTGTGCTATCGAGATGGCCTGCGCGGGGGCGGCGCGTTTCGATATGGCGCGCTTCGGGGCGGAGTTCATGCGCCCTTCCCCCCGCCAGGCGGACTTCATGATCGTCGCCGGCACGGTAACCAAGAAGATGGCCCCCCAGGTAGTGCGCATCTACGAGCAGATGGCAGAGCCCAAGTACGTCATCGCCATGGGTTCCTGCGCGGTCTCTGGGGGCATTTTTAAGTCCTATAGCGTGGTGCAAGGAGTAGACCTGCTGATTCCTGTGGATGTCTACGTCCTCGGCTGTCCACCTCGCCCGGAAGCCCTCCTACACGGCCTCATAAAGCTGCAAGAGAAAATTGATCAGCAATCCATCCGGCAGGTGCCGTGGTATCGGCAGGAGAAGGCCGAGCGGCAGGGTGCGGAGGCAGGGCAGTAAAATGAGCACTCAGGAAGTCTTGGAGCAACTCCAAGCGGCCCTACCCCAGGCAGAAATTGAGCTGCTGGAGGAGAAGGTGCCGACGCTGCTAGTCAAGGCTGAACAGCTCGTGGAAGTAGCCACGTACCTGTGTGACCAGATGAGTCTGGATTATCTCTCCATGGTCACCGGCGTGGACCAGCCCGACTATTTTGAGGTGGTATACTACCTGTACTCCATCCGCCATGTGGCTGGTCCCCTGGTGCTCAAGGTGCGATTGCCCAAGGAGAATCCGGAAGTGCCGTCCGTGACCTCCCTCTGGCGCAGCGCCGATTGGCAGGAGCGCGAGGTTTACGATATGATGGGCATCGTTTTTACAGGACATCCCTACCTGAAGCGCATCCTCACGTGGGACGGCTTCCAGGGCCATCCCTTGCGCAAAGACTTCAACTTCCTGGTGGAGACGACCACAGAGCAACTACTGCCCACCCTGCCGGAGCCACTGGTGGCCAGTAATCGCCTGGAGAAGCGATAAAAATGGCCTTGAAAACGCAAACCATCACGGTCAATTTAGGCCCTCAACACCCCTCCACGCACGGTGTCCTCCGGATCATTATCCAGGTGGACGGCGAGCGGGTGGTGGATGTCGAACCGGTTATCGGCTACCTGCACCGGGGCATGGAAAAAATGGCCGAGGCACGTACCTACGTCCAGAACATCCCCCTTACCGATCGCATGGACTACGTCGCCGCCATGTCCAATAATCTGGCTTATGTCCTGGCCATCGAGCAACTGATGGACATCGTACCCACGGAGCGCGCCGAGTACATTCGCGTGATCATGGCCGAGTTCACCCGCATCCAGAGCCACATGGTTGCCACTGGTGCTCTTCTGAACGACCTTGGTGCCTTCTTCACACCCATGATGTACTGCCTAGAGGGCCGCGAAAGGATTGTGGATCTCTTCGAGATGGCCTCTGGCTCGCGCATGACCTGCAACTACATGCGCCCTGGCGGTGTGCGGTATGATTTGTCGGACAGGTTCTTGCCCCGAGCTCAAGAGGTCGTTGCCTGGCTGCCCGGCTTCATTGACGAACTGGAGCAATTGCTCACGGATAACGAGATCCTGCGCATGAGGTGCATCGGCGTGGGCGTGTTGCCGCCAGACGTGGCCGTGAACTACGGCGTCAGCGGCCCTATGGCCCGCGCCTCCGGTGTCAACTACGATGTGCGCCGGGCCCAACCCTATTCCATCTACAACCGCTTTGATTTCGAGATACCCGTGACTTACAATGGCGATACCTACGACCGTTACCTGTTGCGCGTCCGGGAAATGCGCCAGAGCACGCGCATCCTGGAGCAGGCCCTGCACGACATCCCAGATGGGGAGTACATGGCTGAGGTGCCGCGTCCGCGTGTCCTACGTCCGCCGGTTGGCGAGGCCTATTCCCGTATCGAGGGCCCCAAAGGGGAACTGGGGTTCTACCTGGTCAGCGATGGGGGGATCAGCCCCTATCGCTTTCACGTGCGCCCCCCTACCTTTATTAACCTGAGCTGCCTTAAGGAGATCGCGGTAGGCTGGAAGATCGCCGATGTAGTGGTAATTCTGGGGAGCGTGGACATCGTCCTGGGGGAAATAGATAGGTAAGTCCGAGACCTGAAGTCCCAGGGCTGAAGTCCATTAGAGTTTCAGGTTCCATGCTCCACATTTCAGGTTTCCCCTTGGGGGATTTTGCAGGTTAAACTTGAAACATGGAGCGCGAAACGCGGGCCCTGGGCATCGGACACCGCAGAACGGAGGGTTAACGCATGGTACCGCTATACGTTATCTCAGTTTTGGCCTTCTCGGGCAAGAGCGCCCTTTGCGTAGGCTTGGGGAACAAACTCCGCAGCGATGGCTACACCATCGGTTACATGAAGCCCGTCAGTTCGTCCGGCAAGGCCTTTGATGAACAGATTGTGGACGAAGACGCCAACTTCATGAAACAGGTCTTCGGCCTGCTTGAACCGCTGAAAGTTCTCGCGCCGTTGGTACTGACCCCCCAGGTTGTGGAAGAGATCCTCAACGGGCGTGCCCAGGATTACGTGTCGCTGGTAAAGGCGGCCTACGAGCAGGTCATTGCCAACAAGGATATTGTCCTGGTTGAGGGCGCGGCGGGCATCACTGAGGGGGCCATTGCCAGGCTCTCGGTCTACGACGTGGCCCGCTTGCTGAACCTGAAGGTGCTGTTGGTAGTACGCTACACCGACGATCTCTCCATGGAAGCGCCGCTGCTGATCAAGTCTACCATGGGTGATGCCCTGGTGGGCATGGTCTTCAACGCTGTGCCCAGGGCCAAGATGGAGTTGATTGAGAGCGAGGCCAAGCCCTACCTGGAGAGCCAGGGGATCAAGTGCTTCGGCGTGTTGACGCAAGAACGCATCTTGCTGTCCGTCAGCGTGGCGGAGTTGGCCGAGATCCTGGAGGGGCAAATTCTCAATAGCCCAGAGCAGGGCGAAGATCTGGTGGAGAACCTCATGGTAGGCGCTATGGGAGTAGATAGTGCTCTGGAGTACTTCCGCCGCAAGCCGAACAAGGCCGTAATCACTGGCGGTGATCGGCCCGACATCCAATTGGCCGCCCTACAGACTTCTACCCGCTGCATCATCTGCACTGGCGGCATACAGCCCAACCAACTCATCCTGGCTCAGGCCGAAGACCTGGGCGTGCCCATGATTCTGGCCAAGCAGGATACGCTTACAGCCTTGGAGATCATTGAGCGCATCTTCGGCAAGACGCGCTTCCATCAGAAGAAGAAGGTAGCTGAATTTGAGAAGCTCCTGGAAGAGCGCTTCGACTTCGCCAGCCTCTACGCCCGTTTAGGTCTGTAAGTCCCAAGTTCTCAAGTCCGCAGTCCGCTAGAGTTCCAAGTTTCACGTTCCAAGTTTCCCCTTGGAGGATTTTACAAGTTGAACTTGAAACATAGAGCATGGAACGCGGGCCCTGGACAGCGGATCAGGTGTTGACTGAGGTGGGTATGGATTTCATCCGGCAGGTATGGGATTTCATCTACAACTTCTTTCCTGACGCTTCAGCCTGGTTAGCCTCCGTTCTGCGTGGTTGGGGGTGGCCCGGCTGGGGTGTGGACCTGGCCATGATGATCGTCAGCGCGGTGCTCATCCTGGCCTTCATCATGCTGGTCATGCTCTTCATCACCCTGATGGAACGTAAGATCATTGGGCGTGTGCAGGATCGCTATGGCCCCAATCGCGCCGATATCCAGAGTCTGCTGGTCATCGCCCTGGGGCGCCAGAGGCTCCAGAAAATCCCGGGAAGCCGTTTTCTGCGCCACCTGCGCCTCTGGGGTCTGCTCCAGCCCCTGGCTGACGCCATAAAGTTCCTGACCAAAGAAGACATCACCCCCCGCGCCGCCGATCGGCCAATGCACCTGCTGGCTCCGATTGTGGTGACCTTTGCTGCCTTGCTGTCCTGGGCGGTCATTCCTTTCGGCAAGGGCATGGTAGGCACCGACCTGAATATTGGCGTCCTCTACATTGTCTCCGTGTCTTCGATAGCGATCATCTCCCTGTTCATGGCCGGTTGGGGCGCCGATAATAAGTACGCCCTCCTGGGGGCCCTGCGTAGCGTGGCCCAGATGGTCAGTTACGAAGTGCCCATGGTGCTCTCCATCCTGGTGGCAGTCATGTTGGCCGGCTCCATGTCCATGGTCAAGATCGCCGAGGCGCAGGGAGCCCTGGGGGGAATGGGCTGGTTCATCTTCTACTTGCCGGTGGGCTTGGTGGCCTTCCTCATCTACTTTATCTGTGCCGTAGCCGAGTTGAACCGTGCCCCCTTCGACTTGCCGGAAGGTGAGTCGGAGATCGTGGCCGGCTATCATATTGAGTATAGCGGGCTGAAGTGGGGCCTCTTCTATTTGGGCGAGTACTTCAATGCCCTGGCCGTATCGGCTATTGCCACCACACTCTTCCTGGGAGGGTGGAATGGGCCGCTTCTCCCTCCTTACGTCTGGTTCTGGGCTAAGGCCGGGTTTATTATCCTGGCGCTCATGTGGCTGCGGGCCACATTGCCGCGCTTCCGCGTGGATCAACTCATGGGCTTCGCCTGGAAGTTCCTGTTGCCCCTGGCGTTGGTGAACATCTTTGTGACTGGGGTGGGGATAGCGCTCCTCCAAAATCTGGTCAAGTGATTTTCGCTTGCCAAGTTGCAAAGCGAAAATCGCCAATTGGAAACTGAAATGTACGGACTCGGCATAGTCAAAGGTCTCTTGGTGACCCTAAAGCACTACCTCCAGACCTATCGCTTCGGGCGGGACCCTTTCCGGGGCAAGGCCATCTTCACGGTGCAATACCCGGAGGAACGCCTGCCTTTGCCGCCCCGCTTCCGTGGACGACCAATGTGGCTGCGCAACCAGCAGACGGGCGAGCCTAATTGCACGGGCTGTAGTGTCTGCGTTCGCGCCTGTCCACATGGCTGCATCACCCTGGTCACCCACATGGGTGAAGGCAAGAAGCGCGTGGTGGACAGCTACACGATCGATCTGGGTAATTGCATATACTGCGGCCTTTGCGCCGACTCGTGCGCCTTTAATGCCCTGGCCATGAGCCACGAGTTCGAACTGGCCTATTACTCCCGCGAGAACCTGGTGTGGGACGGAGACATGCTGCTAGGGCCGTGGAGGAAGAAAGGAAAGGATAGTGACTGAGCCTTTAGTTTACGTAGCCTTTTTCATCTTCGCGGCCCTGACGCTGGGGGCTGCCCTGGCGGTGGTCACTTCCCGCAATCTGTTGCACAGCGCCCTTTTCTTGGTCTTAACCTTCTTCAGTGTGGCAGGGCTGTATGTGCTCCTGGAGGCGGAGTTTCTGGCTGCTGTCCAGGTGCTCATCTACGTAGGCGCAGTGGCCATCCTCTTTCTCTTCGCCCTGATGGTTACGCGCCGGGTTACCGGCGAGGGGGTGCGCCAGAGCAATGAGCAGCGAGGGCCTGTGGCTTTGGTGGTCTTGGGGCTCTTCGCTGGTATCTTTTTGCCCCTGATCTTCGGCTACTCCTGGTACGTTAACCCCACAGCCCCGCCCCCCAACACGGTGTCGATCCTGGGCGATTTGCTGATGACCGCCTATGCCCTACCTCTTGAGGTGGCCGGTGTCATCCTGTTGGTGGCACTGGTGGGGGCGATCATACTGGCCAAGGAGGAGTGATGATTCCTCTCCCCTGGTATCTGACCCTGGCGGCGGCACTCTTCTGCATCGGCCTCTATGGAGCGCTGACACGACGCAATGCCGTGGCCATCTTGATGTCGCTGGAGCTGATGCTCAACGCCGTGAACATTAACCTGGTGGCTTTCTCCCGCTACGTCACGCCAGCGGCGCTCACCGGCCAGGTCTTTGCTCTCTTTGTGATCGCCATCGCCGCCGCAGAGGCCGCCCTGGGGCTGGCCATTATTATTGCGATCTATCGGGCGCGGGAAACCGTCAATGCCGATGAGATCAACCTTATGAAGTGGTAACCCAATTGCCGATTTTGGATTTCCGATTTGCGATTTGGTAATCGCCAATCGCCAATCGCCAATCGCCAATCGCCAATCGCTAATCGCTAATCGCTAATCTATGGCGGAGGTATGCATGGCCGTCTCGTCGCCGCACGACCAGCCGACACTACAGGAGATCCTGGATAAGTATAGCCAGGAGGAAGGGGCGTTGATCCCAGTCCTCCAGGAGGTACAAGCTACGTACGGCTATCTATCCAAAGAGGCGATGCGAGCCATTGGCAAGGCACTGCATCTCTCACCGGCCCAGGTCTATTCAGTAGCTACCTTCTACGCTCAGTTCCACACCCGGCCCAGTGGCAAGCACATCATTCGCGTCTGCCGGGGGACAGCCTGCCACGTGCGCGGCTCCGATCAAATCCTAGCGGTGTTGGAAAAGCGCCTGGGCCTCCAGGCTGGTGGCACGACGCCAGATCTCCAGTTCACGCTGGAGACAGTCGCCTGCATTGGGGCCTGTGGCCTGGCCCCCACGATGGTCATAAGCGAAGAGACCTACGGGCACATGACAATTGACAAAGTGCAGCGGCTACTCAAGGACCTTGGCGTCCAAGCGGAGGAGTGACAACAGATGAGCAGACTGGCCAGTGTGAATGAGTTGCGTTATTACCCGGATATCCCCTTCTACGACAAGCAACTGCGCGTGGTGTTGCGTAATTGTGGCCACATTAACCCGGAGAATTTAGAGGAATACATTGCTATGGACGGCTATGCCGCCCTGGGGCACGTCCTCACGGAGATGACCCCAGAGCAGGTCATTGACGAGATTAAGCGGTCGGGGTTGCGTGGCCGTGGCGGCGCCGGGTTCTCGACGGGACGCAAGTGGGAGACCAGTCGCCGAGCCAGCGGCTATCCCAAGTTTATCATCGCCAATGGCGACGAGGGCGACCCAGGTGCTTTCATGGACCGCTCGGTCATGGAGGGCGACCCCCACGCCGTCTTGGAGGGCCTGGCCATTGCCGCCTATGCCGTGGGCAGCGACCAGGGCTACATCTATGTGCGGGCCGAATATCCCCTGGCGGTTGAGCGGTTGCAACTGGCCATAGAGCAGGCCCGGGAGCTAGGCCTCCTCGGTACGAACATCCTGGGCAGCAAGTTCTCGTTTGACATCAAGATCAAACGTGGCGCGGGAGCCTTCGTCTGCGGCGAGTCTACGGCCCTCATGGCCTCCATTGAGGGCAAGCGCGGCATGCCCCGTTCCCGGCCGCCGCAATCGGCGGAGAAGGGGCTTTTTGGCAAACCTACCGTGCTCAATAACGTGGAAACCCTGGCCAATGTGCCCCAAATCATCCTTAAGGGGGCAGACTGGTTCCGCAGCATGGGCACACCGGATAGCCCTGGCACCAAGGTCTTCGCCCTCACCGGCAAGGTGAGGAACACCGGCCTGGTCGAGGTCCCCATGGGCATCACCCTGCGCGAGTTGGTCTTCGACATTGGCGGCGGCATCATAGGCGATAAGCAGTTCAAGGCCGCGCAGACGGGTGGACCATCCGGTGGCTGCGTCTTTACCGGCCACCTGGGGCTGAAGATGGACTTCGATTCGCTGGCAGAGGTCGGCTCTATGATGGGCTCTGGCGGCCTGGTGATTATGGACGAAGATACCTGCATGGTGGATGTGGCCCGTTTCTTCAGCGCCTTCAACGAGGACGAGTCCTGCGGGAAGTGTTCCACCTGCCGTATCGGTACTCAGCGTTTGCATGAGATTCTAGAGCGGATTTGTGCGGGCAAGGGTGAGCCCAGTGACCTGGAGACCCTGGAGATTCTGGGCCACCTAATGCAGAAGGCCACCCTTTGTGGCCTGGGAGAGACGGCGCCGAACCCGGTGCTGAGTACCATGCGCTACTTCCGCGACGAGTACGAGGCCCATATCCTGGAGAAGCGTTGCCCGGCCAAGGTCTGCAAGGCGCTGATTCACTATCGGGTGGTGGCCGCCAATTGCACCGGCTGTATGGTCTGCGCGCGTCGTTGCCCCGCCAGGGCCATCACCGGCGAGAAGAGGGCGGTGCACGAAATTCACCAAGAGCTTTGCATTAAGTGCGGCGCCTGTCATGAGGCCTGCAAATTCCAAGCGATTGCCATCGAGTAATAAGGATGCCGCTTCGTGTTGACTGCGGGAGGGGAGTAATAGGTAACGCGGCTTGAGAGGCAAGCCTGTGGTCACAAGGAGAATCACTTGGAGACTATCAATCTGATCATTGACAACAAATCCGTTGCGGTGCCACCAGGGAAGACGATCCTGGAGGCCGCTCTGGGGGCGGGCATCTACATCCCACACCTGTGCTATCTGCCCGGCCTGCGGCCCTATGCCGGCTGCCGCCTCTGCTTGGTGGAGATCGAAGGCTGGCGCAAGAAGGGCGAGCTAATCACCGCCTGTACCCAACCCGCCGCCGCGGGCATGGTAGTGCATACGGACACGCCGGAAGTGGTAAGCACCCGTCGCCAGGTGCTGGAACTTATCCTCTCCGATCATCCCGATCGCTGCCTTACCTGCCCACGCCGCGTGCGCTGTTCGCTATTCGATGCTTGCAAGCGTGACTTGGCGGTCACCGATCGCTGTGTCATCTGCGCCAAGAACGGGCTTTGCGAGCTTCAGCAGGTAGTAGACTTCGTGGGGGTCACGCAACAACGCTTTTACGGTGTGTCCCGGGAGTACGCCCTAGAGCGTACTAATCCCTTCATTGAACGTGATTGGAACAAGTGCATCTCCTGCGGTCGCTGTGTGCGGGCCTGTGTGGAGATTCGTGGCGTGGGCGCTATAGACTTCGCCTATCGGGGGAAACGGGCCCTGGTCACCACCCCATTCGATGTGGAGATGAAGGACACCAACTGCGAATTCGACGGCCAGTGTGTTTTGGTCTGTCCCACCGGTGCGCTCATGGATCGCGTCAACAAGTATGCTGGACGGCCGGATCGTTCTTGTTCTACCATCTGTTCCTACTGTGGTGTGGGTTGCGGGCTGCGCCTGAACATCAAAGGCGATAAGATCATCGGCGCGGTGCCAGATGTAGCCAGCCCGGTCAATAGCAACTGTCTCTGCGTGAAGGGGCGCTATGCCTATGACTACGTGCAATCTCCGGCCAGGCTGAGCGCCCCGCTGGTCAGGCGGCCGGCAGGTGCTCCGGCCAAGACCACCTGGGACCAGGCCCTTTCCATAGTCGTACAACGCCTGCACGAGATCAAGGTTCAGTATGGCCCAGATGCCATTGGCATCATCGCTTCGGCCAAGTGCACCAACGAGGAGAACTACCTGGCCCAGAAGCTGGCCCGGGCGGTCATCGGTACCAATAACGTGGACTCTTGTGCCGCCCTGTGCCACAAGCCTACCCTAGAGGGCCTCCAAGCAGCCTTCGGCTGGGGCGCGATGACCAATTCCATCCCCGATATTGAGAAAGCCGGCTGCATCTTCGTCATTGGCTCCAATACGACGGAGACTCACCCCATCGTCGCTTTGCGGATCAAGTGGGCCGTGAAGAAGGGCGCCAAACTGATCGTAGCTAACCCCCGGGAGATTGACCTGTGTCGCTTTGCGCACCTCTGGCTGCGCCACCAGCCCGGCAGCGATGTGGCCCTGATCAATGGCCTCACGCGGGTGATCGTGGAAGAGGAGCTATGGGATAGCGCGTTTGTGAGCCAGAACTGTACCGGGCTCGATCCCTTGATTGCCAGTTTACAGGCTTATAGCCCGGAGCAGGTGAGCAAGATCACCGGCGTGCCAACTCAGGACATCGTCATGGCGGCCCGCCTCATCGCTACCGGCGGCCGGCATCCCGGTTACGTCATGCCGCCCGTGTACTACAGGCTCATGGAAGAAGTAGGCATTCAAGGTGAGACCGCTCATACCAGCATCATCTATGGCACAGGCATTACCCACCATGCTAACGCCATAGACGGGGTTCGCGCCCTGGCTAACTTGGCTATGCTTACCGGTGACCTGGGTGTGGCGGGCGGCGGTTTGAACCCCCTGGCTGGCCAAAACAACATGCAAGGCGCCTGCGACATGGGCGCTCTGCCCAACTACCTGCCTGGCTATCAGTCGTTGGCCGACCCAGAGGTGTGCGCGAAGTTCGCGGCGGCCTGGAACAGCGAACTGCCTGAGCGGGCCGGACTGACGCTGACAGGGATGTTGGCGGCAGCGCATCAGGGGAGCCTGAAGGCGCTGTACGTCATCGGCGAGAACCCCATGCTGGCAGCACCGGACTTGAACTTCGTGCAGGAGGCCCTGCAAAAGCTAGATTTCCTGGTGGTGCAGGACATCTTCTTCACCGAAACGGCCCAACTAGCCGATGTGGTTCTGCCTGGCGTGAGTTTCGCCGAGAAAGATGGCACGTTTACCAACACCGAGCGCCGCGTACAGCGCGTGTATAAGGCCCTGGAACCGGTAGGCGATAGCAAGCCGGACTGGTGGATTATCACGGAATTGGCGAGACGGCTCCAGCAAATCAGCAAACCGCCCGTCCCTGCATCTGATTCATCACTTCGTTCCTTCGCTGATTGGGACTATATCCATCCCGCAACTGTTATGTCCGAGATTGCCACACTGACGCCGCTCTATGGCGGCATCTCCTACGACCGGCTGGAGAAGGGCGGTTTGCAGTGGCCCTGCTATAGCCTGAGCGAGCCTGGTACGCCTATCCTCTATGCGGGGGGCTTTGGAGAGCGCAAGGGGCAATTCCTGCCGGTGGAGTACAGGCCACCCGCAGAGCAGCCGGACGCCGAGTATCCCTTGCTCTTGACTACGGGACGTATTCTGTTCCACTACCATGCGGGTCGCCTGACCATGCACTCTAAGGGGCTGATGGCCATCCGGCCGGAGGGTTACGCTGAACTGCACCCGGACGATGCGCGGCCCCTGAACATCACCGATGATGATCTGATCAAGATCTCTTCCCGGCGAGGCCAGGTGGTAACCAAAGCCCGGTTAAATGAGGCGGCCCTTCCGGGAACAGTCTTCATGACTATCCACTACGCGGAGAGTGCAGTAAATTCTCTGATGGGCCGTCCTGCCGGCGACGATGGCCACATGCCAGAACTGAAATACTGTCCTGTGCGGGTGGAGAAATACACGCCACCCAAGAAGTAATCCCAACGAACTAATGAGCGGATTAGTGAATGTGCGAATGAGCAATTGGCTGCTTCTTGGGGCGCTCATTCGTTGATTCCCGAGGTTTGCCATGTGGGTTCATATTAAGACCGCACCCAATGCTATCATGGCCGATGCCTGGCGAGAGCTATTAGAGAACGAGGGCATCCCTTGCCAGGTCAAGCCTGACCCGGCCGAAAAACACCTGGGCGACCTGGCCCATCAGCGCATCTACGTGCCCAGGGATCGCGTGCAGGTGGCCGAAGAGCTGCTGCGCACTGTGTAGGCAATCGGCAATCGGCAATCGGCAATCGGCAATCGAAAATCCGCGTCGAGGTGTAACTTGCTGGACTACGCCTGGTTGATTCCAGTGTTGCCCCTGGTGGCTTTTGCCATCATCGTTCTGTTCCTCAATCGCTGGAAGGACTGGTCGGCCCGCCTGGCCGTGGTGGCCATGGGCCTCTCCATGCTCCTATCCCTGGGCGTGCTGGCCACCCTCCTGAGCTCGGCCGTCATAGACCCGGAGCACCCCTTCGAGCGGGCCTTCAACTGGCTGCCCACGGGGGAGACCGTCCTCAAGATGGGCTATCTGATTGACCCCTTGACGGCGGTGATGCTCATCGTGGTCACGGTGGTGGGCTTCT
>VGOG01000112.1 GCA_016875995.1 Chloroflexota bacterium | reverse complement strand
TCTTCAGTGATGTTCAGCACAGAATAGACCTCCCTGATTGCTAAACAGTTCGCTTCGAGCAGGCTTACACCGCCTTGCAATGCTTATACGCCGTTATTGACACCACAAAACTCTCATAGCATCAATGGGATTAACCTTTCGACACTATCTCCATTTATGGGCAGGTTATCCGGAAGATTCCGGATAACTTCCGGATATATTGTCGTTTGGCAACACATAGCGGGTTCCCCGCTTATGCCCTATCGGTGTCAGTTCTCCGGTCGCAACCAGTTTCCCCAGGATGTACCTTGCTCTCTCATGGTCATCGCCAAGTCCAAGCAGTTCTCGACACTCTGCGTTACGGATGGAGCCATACTCCCGCACGTAGTCCAGAATCTTCTCTTCACCACTCATCGCTAAAGGCAGAGGCGGCTGTAACTGAGCAGGCACCTCCTCGCTCAGGGTGTAATACGCCCAGCGGCGGATGCCGTGCATCTCCACCAAGCCAGTCTCCACCAAACCCCGAAGTTCCCGCGTGGCCTCAACGGTCTCCACCGCGCCGTGATGCAGCCGCCGATAGTCAGCGTTGGTCATCTGCACGTTCACTCGTAGATAGGCCAACGCCAATCGCTGCCGGTCGCTGAGAGGATAACTGGCAAACTGGTTGAGCCAGGCCAATGTCTCCTCATCCAGCAGGGTGTGGTTCTTGAGCGTAACGACGAAGTAGGTCCCTGCATCCTTGAAGTGGGGCGGCTCCAGATTGGCCTGGCGCATCTCGGCGATCATGCGCCGAATGCCGGTGCCCCGCTGCTCAACGTAGCCCAGGTCTTGCAACACGCGCATGATGATTGGGTTGCGGGTTGAAGGGGGCGCTTCATCCAGCGTCTCCACGGTCAGGTCGCCGAAGAGACCGCCGGGGTTGCGAACCTCCAGCCGGTCGGCGAAGAGGCGCACGTCAACGTGACTGCCACGCGCGGTGTAGTCCCGGTGGGCCACCGCGTTGCGGATGGCCTCCCGAATGGCGAACTCCGGATACTCTGGCACTTCCCGCCGCGTCAAGCCATCAAAGTAGGCCCGGCGCTTGATGAGTCCCAATGCCGTCCGTTCGGCTTTGTCAATCATGGCCGGAATGGGGCCCTGGGCCTCGGTATCGAAGAGATAAGGGCGGCCGTGGATGATCTCCTGCCCCACCTCTGTGCCTGTGTACTGCGTGATGGTGACGATGAAGCGCGGGCAGTAGTACTGGGGGGTGCGTCCGAAGAAGAGCAGACCGGCCAGCGTCGGCCGCAGCACACCGACATCACGCGCCAGACAATGGATCCCCAACAGCAGTTGCTCAGGCGTTTGCTCGGCGGCCGCCGATTCAGGGTCACGACGAAGCACCTGGGCGCGATAGGCCTCCACACGTCGCCAATCCAAGTCCTCAGGCGAAGCATTCGGCACCACCTCGACGTCCACATCATCGCGATACGAGGCCCACAACCGTCGGATTTCGTTGACCGTCATCTGCCGATTGGTGGTACCCACGCGCACGTAGGCCCCTTCTTCCAAGCGGCTTCTTCCCCAGTAACAGGGCTTCTGGTCTGGCGGACATTCTGGCACCGTCACCGCCACCACCCTTTGCCCTTCGACCTCGCAGACGTTGAAATCCAACCGCAGCGGGGGACGCATCTCTGAGGCGACGGACGCCAGTTCCTGTTGCAGGCGGGCCACGTCCGCCACGCCGACGACGGCAAACCGTTGTTCCTCGTCCACGCCAAGCAGGATGACGCCCCCGCCCCGGCGGTTGCTCAAGGCTGAGAGGGAGCGATAGATACGTGCTGGCAGGCCACCTTGTGCGGCCTTGGTTTCCACATCATCCAGCTCACTGCCCAGACGCCTGATCTCGTCAATGAGGGCAACAACGTCTTCACAATCCATTATCCCCTCTCTCATTCTCTCTTTCCCTTACCCCAGGGACACTCGCTTCCGCATCTCGACCTATGCTGTCGAAACTGCCTGCCTCCTGGCAGTTGCCACGACCGGACACTCACCGGTTAGCAGGCGACAGCTTTGCAGGGCACACCGGCGAGTTGTTAGGCGCCCGACGACTCCAACTCTTGCACATCGATGAAAACGTGAAGAACGCAATCGGAAACTTTATGACGCCGAATGCCCAGAAACGACTCCATCAACCTGATAGCTCCTTCCCATTCCAGCCGACTGGTAGGCCCATCCATCTCCTTGTCATTTGTGAAGCACAGCAGAAGCAAGTACGTTCGAAGGTCATTGAGCTCACGAAGCAAGTAGAGATGTGCCAGCCGATTGGTATATTGATAGAAGCAAGTAGCCCAATCACCACCCGAACGCGAACCATAGCATAGCTTGGCCTTGTTTAGACTCTCTTGAATTCTGGCAAGCGATTTCCCTTTTGCCCCAGTGGGATCACTAACCAGTTCTGGGATATGCGCCTTGGCTTCGACAAGTATCAAATCGCCCCGGTCAGTCTTTGCCAACCCATCCCACACAGGTCCAAACCTTGGCCAGAATGAATTCAAACGCACCTTCTCCAGAGAAACACCAAGCTTATCGATGAACTGCCGATCGCTGTACTCGGCGTAGTCGTCCTTCTCCAGTGGGGATAGCCAATGCACACTCTCCTCGTCAGAGAGTCCAATGAAATCGCAGAGATACCGATCAACCAGCCCTGGACACTCGTTTACCAGGATTTGGAGCCATTTCTGGCTACCCCGTTGAGCCTGTCCTTGTGGCCTTCGTGCCATGTTTGCTCCTCCTATCAGTGCGGGCACCTAACAATGCTTATACGACGTTATTGACACCATGAAACTTCTATAGCGTCAATTTTGACGCACATTGCTTATACGAAACTCTTGATGCACTGGATGCCTGCTACGTGGCCTCCTGGCAGTTGCCACGACCGGACTCTCACCGGCTAGCAGACGATAGCTTTCAGGGCACACCAGCGGGATGTAATGACCCTTTACTCGACTGCTTTAGCAAACGCATCAAATGAGCCCAGGCCCTTGTACTGATTGAATTTCTCATCCAGCACGAAGAGATAGGCCCACGTAACTTCTGTGCTCTCGTTCGCCTTCGCAATCCATTCCTCGGCCACGTCCCGCTTGGATTCGACGTCCTTTTGTTTGGCGAAGCCTTTCCCCTTGGTTTCGACGAGATAATACTGTCCATCTGCCTTCACGATGAAATCGGGGATGTAGTAGTGGAAGCCGTACTCCTCGTCGTAGTAGGGAACCTTGAAGGGCACCACGCGGCTCCACGCTTCGACACCCTCCCACGTGTCCAGCTTCTCCATGAACTCGTGCTCCAACTCGCTGTCATAATCCACCTGGTTGAACACCGATCTTTTGGGGACATACGTATCTTTCGAGGTTTGCTTGGGCTTGGTCTCGGAAACCTTCACCGCCCGCAGGCTGGGCTCAAAGTCCCGCACGGTGGCGGCTATCTTGCGAATCTGATCTCGAAAGGCTGTCAGGATCTCGTCTACAATGGGTGCCAGATTGAGCCGCTTGACGTGCTCGGGGTTATCCCTGTCAAAGTCGCAAAAGAGCTTGCCGGCGATGTACTCATCCAGCTTCCTGTCAATGACCGCTTTCACGTCCGTCCCGACCAGTTTGTTGTCCTCGACGATCATGTTGACCAGCTTGGCTTTGACGAAGTTATAGAAGGTATAGAATACCAGCTCAACTCGCTCGCCTTCGGCCTCGCGTTCGCCGAGTCGCTTGTGTACACGCTGGGGGTCGCTGACGTCAAAAGCCGCAACGTAGAACTTTTTGGTGGGCATCGCGTCCACGTTGATCAGCGTGGCGTCAATGGCTCGGGTCTGGTATGTTCCTCCGGACAGCACGGGAACTTCGATATCGTACTCCAGCTTGGACTCATCAACCTTGATCGTCTCTACTGGCTTCTCTGGTCGGCCCGAATCAATGTGGAAATCGTAGCCGTGTCGTTTCTTTTCCGCTTCCCAGAACCGCTTGAAGTTGGGGTGCTCGATGATCCACAGTTTTTCTTCCACCTCGTATTCGTCATCGCGGTTTTTGTGAGGGAATCTACGCCGCAGTCCCCGGCCGATGATCTGCTCTACCATGATTTGGCTGCCGGCTGCCCGCAGGGGGACGATGCAATAGACCGACTTGACGTCCCACCCCTCCTGGAGCATGAGCACACTGACGATGACTTCGATTTTGCTTCCAGGCTCGTCTATCTCCCTGGCCACTCTGCGTGCAGTTTCCAGATTATCTTTCAGTATCTCCCCGGTTCGCATGTTGGTATGGATAACCAAAACCTGCTCGGCAGTATATGGGTTGTTCAGATCCTCGATGATGGCTTTGCCAATCTCGTTAGCCTCATCGGTGGTACTGGTTAGAATAAAGAGGACTGGCCTGGCTGGGGTATCAGCGTAAGTTTGCTTGAGTTCCTCCAGCTTCTTCAGGCCCTCTTCAATCAAGAACTGCTTTTGCCTCTCGTCCGACCAAAGGACGATCTTATCCTGCATGTCGGCGTAGGTTTGGATCTGGATGTCTTTGACGATACCAGCGTCTATGGCCTGCTTCAGGCCGTACTCGTAGACGATGTGCTCAAAGGGGGAGCCGTCGCTGTAGTACTTGTTGGTGGCGGAGAAGTCCAGTTGCAGGTGGAAGCTGCGCGCGTTGTCGTGAACGTGCTGAATGACGTGTGACCACTCCAGCGCGGCGCTGTGGTGTGCTTCGTCGTTGATGACGGTGACGTTGTCGTATCGCAACACGCGGTTGACCAGGGGGTTGATGAACTCGCCGATGCGGACGTTCTCCAGCCACAGGCGCAGTTGGTTGCGCCCGCGAGGGGTCTCTTTGTCGTAAAGCTGCTGGATGTTGGTCAGAAAGATGACGCCGGTGCCGAACTCCGTGCTGCCCTCGTTCTGCTTCACCGTTTGTACGTTCTTGAAGTTGAAATCGTACACCTTGTCGTTGGCCCAGTATTCGGGCGGCACGATGGGGAACTGCTTGAAGATGGCCAGGTTCTCAAAGGCCAGTGCCAGGCGATCCAGAACGATGGTATTGGGGCAGATCATCAGGAAGGTGCGGCTGTAGTTGTTCAGATACATCCAGGCGATGGCCATCGCCATAACCATCGTCTTGCCGGAGCCGGTGGCCATGTTGAAGGCCAATTTGGGGATAGATGATTTAGTCAAATACCCAACAAAGGCTTCCTTGATCTGATTCTGTCGCTCCAATAGCTCAGGCGCGCTGTAATGCTGGAATTCCTCCAGAAGTGCAGCTTGCTCAATCAACTGAAAGTCTAGTTTGGAAGCCAGCTCCCTAATGGTTCTCACCTTCAGCACCTCATAGCAGTAGATCAGGACCTCCATCGCTTCTCGTTGGCAGTCCCAGTATTTGAATAACAGGTCCTGCTCCAGGAAGTGCTCCTCGTAGAACCAGTACTGGAGCAGCCGCTTGGTGATGGGGGTGGTGCCTTTGTAATTGGTCTCTTCCCAGCGGGTGGTGTTTCCCCGCCAGTCTTCGATTCTCTCCAGCAGCTTTCTCGAAAACATTAGGCTTCCCTTCAGGTTTCCACAATCACCTCGTCGCCCGTGGCAATGTGTCAGCCGGCGTCTACGCTTTCACCAATCATGGCATCCATGAGCCACTGTACGTTGTCTTCGTCATATCTCTCTACGACGAAAGCGCCGTGAGTGTCTTCGTGGCTCAAAGAAAAGCCGTGGTCTTTACAGACCTTGACGATTTCTCTCAAGAAAGCGTCAATTTCCTTGTTCTCAATAGATCCGGATTTACCTCTGCGATATCGTTTCATGTGCTCTCTACCTCCACCAGCTTGTTCGTATCATTGCCGAAGATGTCCACCACTTTGACTACGACGGCGTCGCCGATTTCCGCCTCATCAATCGCACATTCTAGCTCCAGGCTGCGATCCTTGCGGGTGCGGTAGGTCTGCCAGCGGGAGACAAAGTGCTGCCCATCGTAGTCGTAATCCATCGCCCAGTAGTCAATCAGGTCGCTGTAGCTCTGCAGCACCTCGATCACGTCCTCGGAGAAGTCCTCCAGGTTGTAGACGTTGAAGTCGGTGATGCGCAGCACGACCTGGCCATCGCGCCGTTCGACCGCCACGTCCAGGCGGGGCATCTCGTAAAAGTGGATGTTCTCCTTGCGGGGGTCTTTGACCTGTAGTGCCTCGCGGGGGATGCGGATCAGTTTCACGTCCACGTCCTCTTGTTGCTGGAGCGTTTCGATGCTCAGGTCCATGTTCATGGCAAACTCCCAGGCCAGCACGTCCAGCTTGTCTGCGCTCAGCGCTTTGAGCTCCGCCACGGCCCGGCGGACGTTCTCGATGGTCATCTCGCTGTCCAGTTCGCCGATGTGGACGTAGCGCCCGCCCTTCTTGCCGTGTAGAAGATCGTGGCCCGGCTCGGGCTCAGCTCGATAGAGTTCCAGGATGAACTCGAAATACTTCTCTCGATTCTCCTCTTCGGTGTCGGCGAACTGATAGGTCTTGTACTCGGAGAGGTTCTGGATGACGAAGGGGCGCGGTGGCTGGCCGTATGGCTGGCCTTCGTTTTCCAGGTCTCTGGAAGCGGCGATCTCCATCAGCCGCTTGCGTGTGGTGTGAATGGCGAACTTGCTCAAATCCGAGCCAATCCAGCGCCGGCCCAGCTTCTCCCCCACCGCCAGCGTAGTGCCGCTGCCGCAGAAGAAATCGGCCACCAGATCGCCGGGGTTGGATGAAGTGCGGATGATACGCTCTGGAAGAGCTTCGGGTTTTTGGGTAGGGAAGCCTAGCAGTTCGTCTCTCCATCCGGAAACATTGGAAATATCCGCCCACCACGACTCAGGGATTTTTCCCCTTTCGTGACGTTCTCTTTGGGCAAACTCTGTATAGCCTTCTGATCCTCCCGGTGGAGTCCTGGCCGCTGTGAAACTGGCTTTGTACGGCACCCTTATGCTATCAGCGTTGAAAACGAGATTTTGAGTTTTTGAATACCTCAGAATCGTGTCGTGCCTTCTCTGGAAATCGCGGAACACTTTCCCTGGAAAAGTATAGCACCAGATGATCTCATTCCTGAAATTGCCGTCACCGAAGATCTCATCCATTATCAGCCGAACGTAGCTATCCATCCGGTAGTCCAGATGCACATAGATCGAGCCCGTATCGCTCAACAGTCGGTACATCAGTGCCAGTCGTTCGTACATCATCTGCAAGTAGGAGGCCTTGCCACGGCCCCAGGTGTCGTTGTAGGCTTTCTGCTCGATGATGGACTCGGCCTTCTCCGCTTTGTCGGCCGCCTCGCCGACCTCCACCTGGGCCTTGAAAGTCGCCCCCGTGGCAAAGGGCGGGTCAATGTAGATCAGATCAATCTGGCCCTCGAACTCATCCAGCAGCGAGGCCATCACGTTCTTGTTGTCGCCCCAGATGAGCCGGTTGCTCCAGCCCCGTAGGTCAGATTGGCAATCTGACCTACCCAAGTCAATGCGTTCCACCGTCTGGAAAGGCAGGCTGACCGTCTTTACTTTGGTCTCCTTGCCTCGCCAGCGCAGTTCCACATCGGGCTCGAATAAGTGTGCCATATGGACTCTCCTTCAGATTTCCGGATCGAGCTACGCCACGGTCAACGTCGCCTCCGGCGTGCCGGTGTGCACGTCCTCACTGTCGTGGATGGTGGACCGTCCCAATGATAACACCAAGCATAGTATAGCAGATTTCAACTCCTTTGGCAACACAAAAGGCCACCTGCGCGGTTAACGCATGTGGCTTTTGTTGGTTAGCAGGCGACAGCCTTTAGGACACACCAGCGGTTTGTTATGCGGTGGCCTCGCTTGTGGAAGTCAAGTTTTTAGAGTCTATTTCTTCCTCCGCCGCGTTTTGAGAGATGGTTTCGTTACCAAAGTTATCGCTTTCGGACAGACCATTTCGTGTTGCTCTCTTGCGAAAGAAACCCTCCTCAATAGCCTGATCTAATCCCTGCAACAAATCCTTAGCAATGCTCAATGCCGCAGCCCAATCTAGAAGTGGCTCCCCCTCGAAATGAGCGGTATGAGCTGCACGGTTCCTCATCTCTCGAAGCAGATAGAATCTCTTGGCTGTGTCCTGAGAGATGAACCCGTCAATTGCCAAATCGTCAAGGAGATGAGGGAAGTCAGCAACCCGCCAGAACATAAAAGGTCGTCTTTGAGAACCAAGGTCAATTCCCATCACCTCTAGGAACTTGCCCTCCAGTGCGTTATAAGCCTGCAAAACGGCAGACTCAGGCGACAACTCGAAAAGCCTGTCTAGTTGAGCATATCGATCTTCCTCTTCCTCAACTAACCCCAGTATGGCGAGATCTTCTGTTGCCAGGTAGAGCTTCAGAGTGTCTGAAAGATCGACGCCATATTCTTCATCAAGGAATCGCTTAAAGAAAGCAACTACTCGCTTCAGATAGTAATAAACGGTCTCTGAATCTGGAAAGCCAAAGCGGTGTTGTATTGTATTCCGGTCATCAACAAGTAGTTCGATTACTGGGCGCTCGGGTACGGTGATGCCTATCTCCTCAAGTCTCTCAAAAGAGTCCCAGATAGTGATTGTTAGAGATTTCTTCGGGATGTATATACTAACCCCCTTATCCACAAGGCGGTCTTTCAAAATCAACTCGATTGCATTTGCCAGGTGGAGGATAACGAACTTGTACTTTCGCTCGTTACCCTGTGTGTAAAGCTCAGTCGAATGAGCAATCAGCTCAATAGCGCTCACAAACAAAGGAGAATCGTCGCTCACAATAACCTCCTAAGTCCTTTGTCAGGCCGATGCCTTCTTGGAACGCTCGTCCAGGCAGCCGCCACATAACAATGCCTTGCTAACTTATTGACACCATAAAACTTTCATAGCGCCAATCTTGACGCATAATGCTTACACGAAACTTCTGATGCACTGGATGCCTGTTACGTGGCCTCCTGGCAGTTACCACGGCCGGACTTCCACCGGTTAGCAGACGACAGCTTTGCAGAGCACACCAGCCGGTGTTAGGCCGGCTGCGTGGATATTGCCGATAGCCTGCCAGGCTCGCGCGGTATTCATGGATACCGCACACTTACTTCTTCGATTTGGCCCTCAAGGTCACCGCCCTCCTTCAGCACGCTAAAGCCAAGGCTCCAATCGCTTATGGCAAAGCAAGCCGACAAGTTGGGCGAGGTATGAAGTGGGAGAGGTTGACTATCTACAAAGAATTCCACGGTGCTATTAACGTGTTCAATCTGTAACAAATGCGCCTGACCTGCGAGGACAAATACTCTCCCGAGTTCTATGGTATGCCAATCTTCCTGTGGATAGAACTCGTTAGCTACTGCGACATTAGTGCCCAGTTCAAGGTGATATGCTCGCTTGAGACCATCGGCCTGGCATGTCCAGTCCGTCGCAAGCTTTAGCGACCCACCAAACCTGTCCACGCGCGCCACAACCGCTATGCCACGAATTCCACTGAACTGTCCATTGGCATTGAGTGTCACTACAAGGTTGTTAGTAGTGGCATTACGACAGGCGAACAGTAACTGGCCTCTACTGACCCTGAAACTGCAAACCTGGCCTACATTATTATGCACCCACCAATTGCTATCTAACGCGCCTGGTGCCGTGAAATCATCATATAGTGTATAGCCTTCGGGATGGGTTGGCACTGGTGTACCAGCACCTGGTGCCGGTGTTGAAGTGGTAGAAACCGATGAAGCAGGTGCCACTAGCCTTGAAACCCTGAGCTCGGAACGTGCACAACTGTAGTAGTTGACTAGAAGATCCATTTGTCCCTGTAGGAGCGCTTCTGCTTGCCCCGCGGAAGGCACATTCATGTAGCGCATCCACTTGCCGTCACCCACCACAAACGTGAACTGTCCAGGTCCAGTTATGAGAAATGCTGCACACCCTTCGATATCCTGATTGAAGCGGTAGCCTGCACCTACGATGATTTCGTCATTGCCTAGGGTGACTTGAAACACTTGCGTTTCTCCTGACGGAACCGTCTGCTCAGTGACGAGCACTGGCGCATAGGATTCCGAAGTCGCGGTTGTGCTAGTGGACATCTCGATTTGGGCCGTGTTTGCAAGTACTGGAGTCACGATCATCCCTGGAGTCGTATTCGGCTTCCGGGAATGTCCCAAAATCTCAGGCAAGCTCATCCGGCCTGTCACAAAAGCGAAGATAGCAATTATCGAAGCTATCAAACTGATGATTCCCGCGAGCTTACGACATCCTGATGAATTTCCATCGCTCTTCATATCGTTCTCCATTCACCGGTCGAACCGCCTAGCAATGCTTATACGACGTTATTGACCTCATAAGACTATTGGCTCTGCCCATGAAAGGTATCCGGTAGCGGACCCCGTGGTCACATAGGCAGCGACCATAATCACTGGGAACTCCGCCGGGCACGCCAGGAAGCCAGCCTGGCCAGCAGTCGTTGCCACAGGCTGAGCTTGGGTGGCTCTGGCAGGTCAGAGGCGGCCACGGGAGAAAGCTGCACCAGGTCCTCGGCGATGGCCTGCATGACTTCTGCGGTGAACACACCCGGCGCCATGCCCGCTACCTGCTCCAGCGTGAACCCCATGGCCATTCCTTCGACTGCGCTCAGGACAAGGCTCAATTGCGGCGCGTCCAGCAGGCCAGGGAGGTGCTTGCTCAGGATGGCCCTGGCCTGCTCGTTGGCCAACAACAACTGCAGGGTGCTGTCAAGCCTCAGCGAATAAGCGAGTCAGCGAATGATCGAGCCTCGTCTTGTGGTGGTCTCCCTCGTGCGGGATGTCTGCCCATGTCCAATCAAGACCGTTGGTCATCCTGGTCGGTCTCCACTGGCGGATGCTCTCCTATCAGGAATGGGCGTAGGAAGGGATGCCCGAGATCAGCCGAGGAGACTTGAGCCGAGATCGTCGGGGCACAAGTTCACCGACCTCAATGTACACGACCGGGCGGTCGGGAATATCATCGTGAGACGGTGGGCTGCCAAAGGTCTGCACACTCCAGTGGCTGAAATCTGGATCCCGTTCATCCACGAAGACAATTCGGGCATTGTGGGGGATACGTTGTGCGAAATCTGGATGCTCCAAAACATACTGATCGAACTCGGCCAGTAGCTCCTCAAAATGCAATTGATGCATCGTGCTCATTTCACCACCTCATTTCTTTCTCATATCTGGCGCGATAGGTGCGCCAGTTTCGCCGGATGTCACGCTGGCCCATCGTCAACACGTGAGCCCGGGAATAGTGCGGAAATTGCTCTTTGGTTTGGCTGCCATCTGGATGCATCACATCACGATGGGGAACGCCGTGCGCCGTGTCGTAGCGGACGATAGCCACCCACTGTTGAGCGATCAGCGCTTCGTACTGAATCCGAAAAAGGATAACCTTGCCTCGCTCCGTACGATGAAAATGCCGATAGCGGTCTCGTTGCGCTTCGTCCAGGTAAATGATGTACTCTGTCTCGCCCATGCTCACGTTTGCCCTTGCTCTATGCAGGCCAGCTCAAGAAAGCTGGATGAACACTTCGGGGTGTTGTTCTGCTATTCGCAACAACGATTTCGCTGGACCGCGCAGATGCCAGGAAACCGGGCGAGTCATCTGGAGCACTCTATCCCGCCAACCAGTTCTCGTGCTGGAGCCTGGGAATGGCCTGAATGGCTTGAGACGTTCCCACTCTGCCAGGTTTTGCGCCGCACGCGGCAACATGCCGATACCAAAACCTACCCACGTCCTTCAGCGATGTCGTTGGCACGGGTAATCGCCTTCATTTCTGCCTCTACTACGGCCCAATCTCGACGCCAGGAAGTAAGGTCGAAGTCGGGGTCATCGGGCGCATTGCGTAACCCTTCGGCCAGGGAACCAGCGGCTGGGCGGATGCCGCGCGGGTTGGGAGGCGTTGCTCGTATTTTCGCCACCACCTCCTCTGGTGTGGGGAAGGCTTCCTCAGCTTCAAGAGCGTCGCTCAAGATATCGAGGGCTAATCTCTCCACTGAAAGGCGTTGGGCACTGGCTCTACGCTCCAATTGTGCTCCTATCTCATGGGGTAAGGTAATGGTAATTGACATCTTGTCACCTCCGTTCTCAGACCGGGTTCTCCCGACATAGTGTAGACTCCCTCATCACCGGGAAGCCCGCCGGGCACGCCAGGAAGCCAGCTTGGCCAGTAGGCGTTGCCATAGGGTGAGCTTGGGTGGCTCTGGCAGGTCAGAGGCGGCCACGGGGGAAAGCTGGGCCAGGTCGTCGGCGATGGCCTGCATCACTTCAGCGGTGAATACAGTAGGCGCGAAGCCCGCTATCTGCTCCAGCGTGAACCCCATGGCCATGCTCAATTGCGGCGCGTCCAACAGGCCAGGAATGTGCTTGCTCAGGATGGCCCTGGCCCCCTCGTTGGCCAGCAGCAACTGCAGGGTGCTGTCAAGCCCGAGACGGACGCCCGCCCCTTCGACGGCGCTCAGGGCAAGTTTTTCGGGGCCACCAAATCGGCTGGTGGCCTGGAGGGTGAACCGGGCCGAGGCGCGGATGTCCCGCGACGAGCTACCAACCAGGACTTCGAATTCTCCGGCCTCGGCTACCCACTGACGCGCCAGGTCATCGTAGCAGGCCAGCGACTCGCGGTCGAGGGTCAAGGTGACAGTCCTGGTTTCGCCAGGCTGGAGGGACACCTTGGCAAAGGCCTTCAGCTCCTTTTCTGGACGCATCAGGCTGGATTCCAGGTCACGGACGTAGAGCTGCACCACCTCCTGCCCCGCGCGCGGCCCGGTGTTCTGCACGTCCACGGAGACCTGCAGGCCCTCATCGGCATCAACCCCTACCCCCCCTGCCCCCCCTGCCAGGGGGGGAGAGGGGGGGCGTTCCACAGGGGAGGGAGCAACCTCGGAGGCGCTGAGGCGCAGGTTGCGGTAGGCAAAGGTGGTGTAGGAAAGGCCATAGCCAAAGGGGAACAGGGGCTCGATCTTCTTCTTGTCGTAGTAGCGATAGCCGACGAAGATGCCCTCGC
>VGOG01000111.1 GCA_016875995.1 Chloroflexota bacterium | reverse complement strand
AAGCTGCGCCACTTCACCGCCACGCCCTTCTACCAGGCGCTGCGGCCGGAGACGCAGAACATCCTGCGCCACATCCGCCGCGTCGAGTGGCTGCGGCCTCCTCAAGTGGACGCCCTGGAGCTGTACATCTACCTCAAGGAGGTGCGGGGCAATCCCACCACGCAGCAGCTCTACCGCGATGTGCTCCTAGGCGACATCGAGGGCAAGTCGGCCCTGGAGTTGACCGCCGACGAACTGGAGCGACTGAAAGCGGCCAAAACCCAGATCCAGGCCATTGAGGAGACTTTGATGGGCGTGGACTACCTCAACGCCATTTACTCCCTGGCGATGGGCACCGGCAAGACCGTCCTGGTGGCGGCCATGATCTTCTACGACTTCGTCCTCTCCTGGAAACACCCCGACGACCCCCGCTTCGCCAAAAACGCCCTGGTCTTCTGCCCCGACCTGACCATCATCGAATCCCTGCGCGAGATCCAGGAGCTCGACCGCTCGCGGGTCATGCCCGGCGAGTACGTCAACTTCCTGGACGCCAATCTCAAGTTCCACTACCTGGCCGACCCCGGCGCCGAACTGACCGTCCTGCCTGGCTCGGCCTACAATGTCATCGTCTCCAACGTGCAGAAGATCATCCTGCGCCGCTACAGCCGCCCCAGCGCGGCCCGCACGTTCTTCGGCGACACCCGCCGCGCCGAGGCCGAGCTGGTCTCCAACGCCCGCCTGCAACGTTTGCAGGAACTGGACAACCTGGCGGTCTTCGTGGACGAGGCCCATCACTCCTTTGGCCGCTCTCTGGAGGGCACCCTCAAGCGGGTGCGGGAGACCATCAACCACCTGCACACCCGCACCCCGCTGGCCGGCTGCGTCAACCTGACCGGCACCCCCTACGTGAACAACCGCATGCTGCCCGAGGTGGTCTACCACTACCCCCTGGCCGATTCCATCGGGGACGGCCACCTCAAAGAGGTGCGCTTCTACGACTATAGCCGGGTCAAGACCGAGGAGTTCGTCCGTGACGTGGTGCGCCGCTTCTGGGAGACCTACGGCGAGGAGCGGCGCGAGGGACTGTTGCCCAAGATGGCCGTCTACTGCGCCACCATTCGCGAGCTGGAGAGCGAGTTCCGCCCCCTGCTGGAGAAGGCCCTGATTGGGCTGGACATCCCTACCGACAAGATCCTGGTCAACCACAGCCGGGTGGACGACGATGCCATTCGCCGTTTCCGCGAGCTGGACACGCCATATTCACCCCACCAGTTTGTCCTGCTGGTGGGCAAGGGCACCGAGGGCTGGAACTGTCGCAGCCTCTTCGCCACCGCCCTCTACCGCCGCCCTCACAGCCGCGTCTTCCTGCTGCAATCCTCCATGCGCTGCCTGCGCTCCATCGGCGACATGCCTCAGACGGCTGGCATCTTCCTGTCCACCGAGAACCGCCACGTACTGGAGAAGGAGATCGAAGCCAACCTGGGCACCAGCATGGAGACCCTGCAAAGGCAGAGGAACAAGCGGCGCATCCAGATCAACGTCTTGAAGGCCAAGAGGTTGCAACTGAAGAAGCCCGTCACCCACATCGTGCAGCGCCGACGAGCTGAGATCGGCCGCCTGGCCTTCGGGCTGGACAGCGTTGACCTGAGCCAGTACCAGCCAGTGGTCACGGTGACTGAGGGTCTGGAGATGCTCACCCGGGAGACCCGAGAGGTGTACCGCGTGCAGCGCCGCTACACCCGCTACTCGCTGGTCGAGGAGGTGGCGCGCTTCACCGCCCTGTCCTGCCTGGAGGTCGAGCACATCCTGCGCCAGTCCGACGCCGGACTGGAAGGCGTGCTGGGCTACGTCAACCGTGAAAATGCGCTACTCCACAACGTGATCATCCCCCGCATCCAGGACGCCCTGTTCGAATACCAAGAGGAGAGCGGCTCGACCGAAGAGGAAGTGGCACTGACGCGCAACTTCCCCATCGAGCGGCACGTCAGCGAGGATCAAGAAGGACTGATTATGAAGCCGGACGGTGGCCGAGATCGTAGCTACCATCTGGACCACTATATCTTCGATTCCGGGGAAGAACGAAAGCTCTTCGAGATGTTGCTGACCCACGAACGGATAGAGGAGGTCTATTTTACTGGCGGCATCACCGACCCGGCCCACAACGAGTTCTACATCGAATACTTCGACGAACTGGCTGGTCGCTGGCGCAAGTACTTCCCCGACTTCTTCCTCAAGCTGGCCGACGATGGCTGGATAGTGGTCGAGGTCAAACGTGAAGACCAGACCGAGCATCCCAACGTCAAGGCCAAGGATGCCGCCGCCCAAGAAGTCTTTGAGGCCCTGAACGGCATCTTCTACCACGTCAAGCCCGACGACGAGATCCGTCGGGGTGAGATCCACGACATCTTTCAGCGAGTTGTGTAGGCCCCTGGCTCGGAAGGGACAAGAGCCACAGAGAAGCTAAACGGCAAGGAAGAGAAAACGCAGGGCATCAGGAAGGCACAGGAGGTCTCCTAAATGACGGGGATCGTCATCAAGTTTGACCCGCAAAAAGGCTATGGTTTCATCCGTTCACAGGAAGCTCGTGAGGACATGTTCGTTCACATCTCTGACGTGCAAGGAAGGATCCCTTTGCGCATTGGCCAGCACGTGGAGTTTCAGGTCGTGCAGACTGGAAGAGGGTCAAGGGCCGTTCGAGTGGTGCCCGGAGCCATGCAACGGTCACCCATCGTTGTTTACGGCGCTATTGGCATCTCAACAGCATTGGTCGTAATGCTTGCTCTCTCCCTGCTCACCAGGATTCACATATTGCTGGCTTGGTTCCTGTCGATCAGCATGGTGACATTCGTGCTCTATAGACTTGACAAGTACAGAGCAGAGACGAGCGGCTTCCGTGTGCCAGAAATGGTCTTGCACGGCCTGAGTCTGTTAGGAGGATCACCTGGAGCCCTGGCAGGCCAAAGAATGCCCTCCCATCACAAGACAGCCAAAGCAAGCTTTCAGGTCGTTTTCTGGCTGATCTTCATGGGGCAAATTGCTTTGACTATTTTCCTGCTCACCCGTTAGACTCACACATAAGATTCGGTCTCAATGAGGCAGATAGGGTGAGTTGTAAAAGCGGTAGTTGACTTTTTCCCTCAGTTGTACTATCCTTTAGGCCGCATTCCACTCAGAGGAGATAACCATGTACCTTCACGCAGACAGTTCCAGGTGTTCGGGATGCCGGGCTTGTCTTTTGGCCTGTTCCCTGTTCAATGCGGGCTTGCCCACCTGGGGCAAGCCCTCCCAACGCCAGGACGGTTCCTACGGCGAGAACAACCCCAGGAAGGCTGCTCTGGCCATCGAAGCCCACTTTCCTGAGCCCGGCGTCTTCGAGGTGAGGACCTGCACCCAGTGTGGCGACTGTGCCGAGGTCTGCCCGGCCGACTGCATCCTCCAGGATAAGAGCGGCGCTTACTACATCGTCCAGGAGGAGTGCCTGGGTCTCGATTGCCTCCAGTGCGCCGAGGTCTGCCCCGAAGATGTCATCTTCACCCATCCCGACTACAAGGCCCCCTGGAAATGCAACCTCTGCGGCCAGTGCGTGCCGGTTTGTGGGATGGATGTGCTATCTATCGTGGATTCGTGAAGTCCAGGCCCACGAATCTCAAGGAGGTTCAAACATGACTGTGAAAGTTCCGAATTGGGTTTTGGAAGAGACTACGGAAGAGGAAATCCTGATCAACTGGTCAACCACCCTAGCTCTCCGCAAGATGCACGAATACGGCAGACAGGTAGAAATCTATGAGCGCAAGTACGGCCTGCCCTTCGAGGCTTTTGAGCAACGAGTTCTGTCCAGCGAGCAGGAGCACTTCGAAGAATGGGATGACTACGTGGTCTGGAAGGGGCTGCACTTGGCTGCCGAGAAGTGGCGACAGCGGTATCAGGAGCTGCGCTCGTGGAAGACGTGATTGCTCAGTTGGCGCATAGCTCGATTGTCAGCCGATCCGCCGATGGGACAATTCGCCACACTGGCCAGACGTCGTTCAAGGCAAGGGAGCAAGGAACGGGGGGGCAGCGAAGCGGGGGGGCGCGCCCTTGCGACCCTGCGACCCTGCTCCATTGATTTATCCTCCGCCCACCAGCGGTATCAACTTCACGATGTCGCCGTCCTGCATAACGTAGTCTTTCGACTGTGATTCGCTACATTACCGATGAAGTTAGCGCCATTAGGGAGGACGACCAATGAACGGCTACGCCAGCATGATTCTGCGTATTAACCTGACGAACAAAACCATCACCAAAGAACCCTACCCCGACAGAGCAGCCCGAGACTTCCTGGGTGGGCGTGGGCTTGGCATTTACACGCTGTGGACTGAGGTGCCCCGAGGGGCCAACCCCCTGGGGCCGGAGAATAAGCTCATCGCCTCCACCGGGCCGCTGTCGGGCCTGCTGGTGCCCGGCGCAGGCAAGATGGATTGGACCTGCAAGTCGCCCCTCACCGGCGGCTACGCCTCGGCCAGCCTGGGCGGGATGCTCAGCGCTGAACTCAAATACGCTGGCTACGACAGCGTCATCTTCGAAGGGGCCTCGGACGAGCCGGTCTACCTGTTCGTTGACGACGACCAGGTAGAGCTGCTCGACGCCTCCGACCTGTGGGGCAAGGGCTGCATTACCACGGAAAAGATGCTCAAGGACCGCCTGGGCGAGGAGTTCCAGATCGCCGCCATCGGGCCGGGCGGGGAGAATGGGGTCAAATACGCCTGCATCCACCACGACTGGGGGCGCCAGGCCGGGCGGGGCGGGGTGGGCACGGTCATGGGGGCCAAGAAGCTCAAGGCCGTTGCCGTGCGCGGCACGAAGGGCATCCCCGTGGCCGACGTGAAGGCCTTCCACCAGCAATCTCGCAAGATGTTCAAGGCCTGCAAAGATTCGGAGCTATGGGAAGCTTTTCAGCGCTACGGCACCACCATCATCACCTCATGGTGCGACGAGGTGGGCGCTCTGCCCACCCGCAACTTCGAGACCGGCACCTTCGAGGCGGGACCCAACCTCTACGGCGAGGTCATGCGCCAGAAGATTGTCGTTACCGACAAGGGCTGCTCCGCCTGCCCCAGCCCCTGCGGCAAGTACTCCCATTCCAAGAAGCACAACATCTGGCTGGAGGGGCCGGAGTACGAGACCATCGGCATGTTAGGCTCCAACTGCGGCCTGTCGGACATCGAGGACGTGGCACGGGCCAATTTCCTGTGCGACGAGCTGGGCATTGATACCATCTCCGCCGGCGGGTGCATCGCCTTCGCCACGGAGTGTTTTCTGAAAGGCATCCTCACCACCGAAGACACCGATGGGCTGGAGCTGGGCTGGGACAAGCCTGAGGCCATCTATGCCCTGATCGAGAAGATCGCCCGGCGGGAGGGCGTTGGGGCAGTGCTGGCCGAGGGGGTGAAGCACGCCGCCAGGGTGTGGGGGCAGGGCAGCGAAGAATTCGCCATCCACGTCAAAGGCATGGAGATGAGTGCCTACGACGTCCACCAGGCGACGGGGATGTTACTGGCTTATCAAACCTGTGACGTAGGCGCCCATCACAATCGGGCCTGGGCCATCACGTATGATTTGGAGGTGGGCCGTGAGGCGGTGACGCCGGAGAAAGTAGCGCGGGTCATCTTCCTGCAGCACGCCCGCCCCTTCTTCGACCTCGCCGGGGGGTGCAGGTTTCAGTGGATTGAGTTGGCTATTGACGTCACCGAATACGCGCCGATGCTCCAGACTATCACCGGGATAGATCGCTCCTGGGATGACCTGCTGAAGCTCAGCGAGCGGGTATGGAATCTCACCCGCATGTATTGGGTGCGGGAGGTGCCCGGCTTTGGCCGCCAGTGGGACTATCCGCCGCCGCGCTTCTACAAACACCCGGCCACCAGCGGCCCAACCCAGGGCCAGTTCACCCCCTGGGAGGACGTGCAGAAGCTGCTGGACATGTACTACGAGCAGCGGGGCTGGGACGCCAACGGCATCCCCACCGAGGAGAAGCTGGAGGAGCTGGGGCTGAGCAACCTCGTTAAGGGATTTTGAAGATTATTCGCATCCTGTGCTATAATCCCCCCGAAACCATTCTCAGGAGTACCCTGTGTCCCCCATATCTATCACTGTAGTCGGCCTGCTGAAGAACTATACCCAGAACCAGGAGTCGCTGGCCCTGGACGCAGCCGGCAAGAACATCAGCCAGGTACTGGCCGAACTGGGCATTCCCTCAGTCCTGGTGGCCGTCCCGCTGATCAATGGCCGCCAGGAGTCGAAAGACTACGTTCTGCAGGACGGCGACATCGTGAAGTTGATACCGCTGGTGGGCGGAGGATAAATTGAATCAAGGAGTTGCCATTATGAATATCCAAAAGATGAGGCAAGCTCACAAAGTGCTGGCTGAGCTCGACTACGAGTTGGGCGAAGTGGAGAGGGGCTATACGAACCGAACCCTCTACGTCAACCTCTCCGACAACACCATCGCCAGCAAGCCGGTGAGCCAGCAGATGAAGGACATTTTCGTCGGGGGTCGGGGCTTTGGCCTCTGGCTGCTGTGGAATGGGGTCACGGGCGACACCAAATGGAACGATCCGCAGAACGAGATCGTCATTTCGTCCGGCCCCATCGGCGGGACCACCCAATACCCCGGCTCTGGCAAGTCCCTGGTGGTCACCATTTCCCCGACCACGCACTCAGTGATGGACAGCAACGTGGGCGGGCACTTCGGCCCGCTGCTCAAATTCGCCGGATGGGATGCCCTGGAGATCCAGGGCCAGGCCGAGAAAGACGTGATCGTGTTCATTGACGGGAACGAGGGGAAAGTGACTATCGAGGAGGCGCCTGAAGAAGCCATAGACAGCCACCTCCTCGGCGAACAGATGGCGGAGATGTTCGCCGAAACCGAACGGGAGAAACGCGATATCTCGACCGTCTCAGCAGGAAGCGGCGCCGATCACGCCCTCATCGGCTGCCTCAACTTCAGTTGGTACGACGTGCGCCGCCGGCGGGGCCCGCGCTTCAAACAGGCCGGACGAGGCGGCATCGGCACGGTTTTCAGGGACAAAAAGATCAAGGCCCTGGTGGTCAAGTACAGCGACGGGAAAGCGGCAGCCAACAACCCTGCGGACAAGGAGCGCATTACCAGAGTGGGCAGCAGAATCAACCAGGAAATCCGCAATTACGACGACCAACAGAACCGCATGCGCAGACGAGGCACCCCCTACCTGGTCCAGATTATGGACGACTACGACCTGCTGCCGGTCCACAACTTCAAGTATGGCTCCCATCCTGATACGCCCAACATCAACGGGGACGTGTGGGAGGCACGCTTCACCCAGGGCCTGCCCGACGGCTGCTGGCTGGGCTGCACCATGAGCTGTTCCCACGCCGTGGATGGATACACGCTCAAGACGGGGCCATACAAGGGACAGGTGGTGATGGTGGATGGCCCGGAGTACGAGACCGTCGCCGGCTGCGGCTCCAACTGCGGCATCTTCGATCCCGACGCCATCCTGGAGATCAACTTCTACTGCGATACCTATGGCCTGGACACCATCTCCTTCGGCACACTGACCGGCTTCGTGATGGAATGTTACGAAGCGGGCATCCTCAACAAAGAGATCACTGGCGGGCTGGAGCTGAACTTCGGCAACGCCGACGCCGCCATCGAACTGCTGCACCTTATGGGGCGGGGCGAGGGCTTCGGGGCCATCGCCGGCCAGGGCATCCGCCGCATGAAGCACATCTTCGCCGAGGAGTACGGTGGCGACCCCCAGTTCCTGCAGGACATCGGCATGGAGGCCAAGGGGCTGGAGTATTCGGAGTACGTGACCAAGGAATCGCTGGCCCAGCAGGGCGGCTACGGGCTGGCCAGCAAAGGTCCGCAGCACGACGAAGCCTGGCTGATCTTCATGGATATGGTCAACAACCAGATACCCACCTTCGAGGACAAGGCCGAGGCGCTGCACTATTTTCCCATGTGGCGCACCTGGTTTGGGCTGTGCGGGCTGTGCAAGCTGCCCTGGAACGACATCGTGCCGCCGGACAACGCCGAGACCGACGAGCCGGCCAAGATACCGGAGCACGTGCAGAACTACGTGGAGCTGTTCTCCGGCGTGACCGGGCGGGAAGTGACCAAGAAAGACCTCATCACCATGTCCGAGCGGGTGTACAACTTCCAGCGCGTGTTCAACTTGAGGATGGGCTTTGGCACTCGCCAGCACGATGCCATCCCCTATCGCTCTGTGGGGCCGGTTACGGTCGAGGAGTACGAGTCCCGCGCCGAGCGCTACGACCAGCAGCTCAGGGAACTGGTGGGATTCGATCCCGAAGGCAAGACCACCGCGGAGAAGATGGCCGCCCTGCGGGCCTACCGCGAGGAGCAGTACGAGCTGCTGAAAGATGCCGTCTACAAGCGCCGTGGCTGGACGCCCAACGGCATCCCCACCCTGGAGACCCTTAAGCGGTTGGGTATTGACTTCCCCGATGTGGTGGAGCTGGTGGAGCGAGATGATACGGGTTAACGACAAGTTCGACGTCGAGTGGCAAGAGGGGATGACTGTAGACTCCCTCTTGGAGATTCTCAAGTTCACCTTCCCCATGATCGTGGTCTCGGTGAACGGCAAGGTTGTCCCCCAGAGCGAGCATGGAACGACCACGATTGAGGACAACGATGAGGTAAGGGTCATTCATCTCGTCGCTGGTGGGTGACATGAGTGAGGAGGCGACGAGGAACTTAGAAAGTTGACATCGTTAGTCAACTGAAAAAATATCAAGGAGGATATAAGATCAACATGGAAAGCAAGACGTTATTACCTGGCCGCAAGGCCAAAGCGTGGGTCGAGAGGGATGCGGCCGCCGTCTCTCCCTCCTACACCCGTTCTTACCCCTTTGTGATGGACCACGGCCGGGGCTCGGAGGCCTGGGACGTGGACGGCCACCGTTTCATTGATTTCAACGCCGGCATTGCGGTCACCGCCACGGGCCACGCCCATCCCGCTGTAGTCAGGGCCATCCAGGAGCAGGCCGAGAAGTTCATCCACATGTCCGGCACGGACTTCTACTATCCGGTCCAGATCGAGTTGGCAGAGAAGCTCAATGCCCTGGTGCCAATCAAAGAGGAGACCCAGGTCTTCTTCACTAACTCAGGTACCGAATCAGTAGAGGCAGCTTTCAAGCTGGCCCGCTATCGCATGGGGTGTCCCCGCATGTTGGCCTTCATCGGCGCCTTCCACGGTCGCAGCATGGGTTCGTTATCCCTGACCGGATCGAAGTACGTGCAACGCAAGGGCTTCGCGCCGCTGGTGCCGGGGGTGACGCATGTGCCTTACGCCTATTGCTACCGCTGCCCCTTTCACCTCGAGTATCCATCCTGCGATATCTACTGTGTAGATTACATCGAGGAAACTATCTTCCGCTACCTGATCCCCGCTGACGAAGTAGCGGCCATCTTTGTCGAACCCATCCAGGGCGAAGGAGGCTACGTGGTGCCGCCCCCAGAGTGGCATGGTCGGCTCAAGGCGTTGATGGACAAGTACGACATCCTGTACGTTGTTGACGAGATCCAGACAGGTTTCGGGCGCACGGGCAAGATGTTCGCCATCGAGCACTGGGGGGTGGAGCCCGACATCGTGTGCATGGCCAAGGGGATTGCCTCTGGCATGCCCATCGGGGCGATGGTGGCCAGGAAATCGCTGATGACCTGGGAGGCTGGAGCCCACGCCAGCACCTTCGGCGGCAACCCCGTCTGCTGTGCAGCGGCCCTGGAGACCATCAGGCTGGTAGAGGAGAACCTCATGGAGAACGCAGCCCGCATGGGCCAGCGGATAATGGATCATCTGGAGGGAATAAAGGACGACCATCCGAGCATCGGCGACGTGAGGGGCAAGGGGTTGATGATCGGCGTCGAGCTGGTGAAGGACAAGGAAACCAGGGAGCCAGCGCCGGAGATACGCAACGAGGTCGTCCAGCGCGCCTTTGAGAAGGGTCTGCTCATCCTGGGCTGTGGCCCCACTACTGTGCGCTTCATGCCAGCTCTCAACATATCCCAGGACGTTGCGGACGAGGGCCTGGCCATCTTCGAGGAGGCCCTGACTGAGGTGGAGAAGGAGGCTGGACTATAGACTACCAACTGCATCAGCGCGAATACCTTCTCCAAATCAGCCGCGCCATGACCTCGCGGCTGGACCTGCCTTCGGTGCTGCGCCTGATCCTGGGGAACGCCGTGGAGATGCTGCAAGGGCAGGCAGGCCTCATCGCCTTGCGCCAGGAGGATGGCGGCCTCCAGGTGCAAGCCAGCTATGGCTTGCCGTTGGACATCTTGCACCTCTTCGCACCCTTGCTGACCGACATCCCTACCCACGAGGCAAGGGAGCAAGGAACAAGGGAGCAAGGAACAAGGGAATCCGCGCCCTTGCGACCCTGCGACTCTGCGACCCTGCTCCATGGCCTCGGTTTGCGCCAGGTGGTGGCCCTGCCCCTGACCATGGAGGACAACCTCATCGGCGTGATCTACATCTTCCGCTCCCAAGGTGGGGTCCCCTTCTCCGCCAACGACCACCAGGTGCTGGCCAGCTTCGCCGACCAGGCCGCCATCGCCGTCCACAACGCCCGCCTCTATCAGCAACTGATGCACGAGAAGCGCCGCCTGGACGCCATCATCCAGAACAGCGCGGACGGGGTGATGATCCTGGACCCCCAACGCCACATCCAGGTCTTCAACCGCGCCCTGGAGGAGATGACGGGCTGGGCCGCTGGCGAAGCCCTGGGGCAACCCTGCTCTCGCGTGCTGGCCCTACAAGACCGCCAGGGAGAAGATATCTGCGACGCCACGTGTCCCCTCTTCCAAACTGAGCCAGGGGAACACCTCTACGCAGAAGGCGACGTCCAACGTCCGGATGGCTCAGTCGTCACCGTAGGCATCACCTACTCACCCCTCTATGATAAGGAAAGCCACCTGGTCAGCATCATCGCCAACGTGCGAGACATCACCCGCTTCCGCGAGACCGAGGAAATGAAATCCACCTTCGTCTCGGTCATCTCCCACGAGCTGAAGAGCCCCGTCTCCATCATCAAGGGCTACGCCGACACCTTGCGCCGCGAGGACGCTCAGTGGGATGAGGATACGCTGAGACAAGGGCTCGCTGTCATCGCCGAGGAGAGCGACCGCCTGAACAAGCTCATAGACAATCTCCTCGACGCCTCGCGCCTTCAAGCCAGCGCCTTCAAGCTGGAGCTCAGCTATCTGCAAGTGGACAAGCTGGCAGAAAAGGTGATGGATGAATTCCGAACCCAATCGAGCGAGCATATGTTCACCCTGGACTTCCCCCCTGATCCTTCGCCAGGCTCAGGACACCGCTTTCCCGCTGTGCGGGGCGACATCGAGCGGTTACGGCAGGTGCTGACTAACCTGCTCTCCAACGCCATCAAATACTCACCTCGTGGGGGATTGATTCGGACGGGCGGCTGGGCCGATGACGATTGGGTCTACGTCTACGTGGCCGACGAGGGCATCGGCATCCCCAGGTCGGAGCAGGAGCGCATTTTCGAGCGCTTCTATCGGGCGGAGAGCCCCCTCACCCGCCGCACCGAAGGAGCGGGCCTGGGCCTCTACCTTTGCAAGGAAGTGGTCGAAGCCCACGGCGGAAAAATCTGGGTGCAGAGCGAGCCAGGCAAGGGAGCCAGGTTCATTTTCAAGCTGCCGCGAGGCTAACGCATGAACGAACACCAACGCATTGACCTCCACGTTCACTCCTTTCTCAGTGATGGGGTGCTCCTGCCCAGCGAGATTCTGCGACGGGCAGCAGTTGTGGGGCACGGAGCCATCGCCATCACCGACCACGCCGATGCGTCCAATCTGGACGCGATCGTTTCCAGCCTGGTGCGCTTCGCCCAGGAGCAACGAGGAGACTTCCCCCTGACCTTCGTGCCAGGCGTGGAGCTGACCCACATCGCCCCGGCCAGCATCGCCCCTCTGGCCCGGCGGGCTCGCGGGCTGGGAGCGGGGCTGGTCGTAGTGCACGGCGAGACCATCGTGGAACCCGTGATGGCAGGCACCAACCGCGCGGCGGTGGAGTGCGCCGAGGTGGACATCCTGGCCCACCCCGGCCTCATCACTTTAGAGGAGGCCCGAATCGCCGCCGGCAACGGCGTCTACCTGGAAATCACCTCTCGCCACGGCCACTGCCTGACCAACGGCCACGTGGTTCAAATCGCCCGCCAGTCAGGAGCCAGGCTGGTCCTCAACACCGATGCCCACTCGCCCGGCGATATGATAGACCAGGAGATGGCCCGTCTGGTAGCCGCCGGCGCCGGGTTAACCGCAGAAGAGGTCCATGTGGTCACCGTAGTCAACCCCCAGGCTTTGGTCCAGCGAGCCCTCAGCCGCTATGTGCCGATGGTCTGATACGTGCCAGGCACTTTCGTGTATTGGCAAGTGCCTGGCACATTGAGGCTCGCACCTACGATCCACCCAAATAGACACCAGAAAGGAAATCCAAAACAGTGTACCAACCACAGATAGCCGCTGTAACCTGCCCCCTCTGTGGGCGCCGATACGGCGCCCAGGTGCAGAGCATCATTGACGTAGGTCAGGATCCAGAGGCCAAAACGAAACTTCTGCGGGGTAAGCTAAACGTCGCCGCCTGCCCTCAGTGCGGCAACACCGGCATGCTGAACGTTCCCTTCGTCTACCACGACCCTGACAAAGAGCTGCTCCTCTGCTTCCTGCCACCTGAACTGAGCCTGAGAGGCGACGACCAGCACAAGCTGGTCGGCAACCTGACCAACCGCGTCTTGAGCTCCTTGGCCCCGGAAGAGCGCAAGGGCTATCTCTTGCAGCCCAAGATCTTTCTCGGTCTGCAAGGGTTGCTGGACGAGATCGTGCAGGCCGACGGGATCACCAAGGAGCAACTGGATGCCCAACGGGCCAAGCTGAATCTCATCCAGCGTTTCTTGGATGCCACCAGCGAGGACGTCCTGCGAGTCCTGGTTCGGGAGCACGACGACCAACTGGATTACGAATTCTTCTATCTCCTGACCGGCTCCATAGAGATGGCCAGGGCCG
>VGOG01000110.1 GCA_016875995.1 Chloroflexota bacterium | reverse complement strand
ATCAGGAGGTGCTGGGGGTGTTGGCCGAGGCCGGCGCTGGCGTTGACTTTTCACGTGAGGTGGCCAGGATTCCAGAGAGGCTGGTGGCTGAAGCCCTGGAGAGGACTGGCCAGCAGTTCATCCTCTATGGTCGAGACAGGGCGAAGACGGCCCGCTTTGGCTACGGCGATTTCGTGCTGGTCTCCAGTCCGGGGCAGTTCTCGTGGGTCGAAGAAGACGGCGGGCCGCGGCGGGATCCCACCAGCGAGGACGCCAGGCGAGGCATCCTGGTGGGCGATGCCCTGGAACACATCAACATCGTGGGTGCCCTGGGCATGGCGCTCGACGTGCCGACCCCCATCCGCGACGTGTGGATGGCGGCGGAGCTGGTCAAAGGGACCAACAAGCCGACCCACGTCTGGGTGGCCAACGGCACCACCCTCCGCTACATCCTGGAGATCTACGAGGCGGTGATGGGCGGCGCCGAGGCCCATCGCCAATCTCCCATGATCGCCGGCTTCGTGGAGCCCATCAGCCCGCTGCGCTTCGCCGAGACCGGCCTGGAGATCCTGGTGACCTGCGCTCGATATGGCCTGCCCCTGTTCTTTGCCCCCATGGTCCAGGCGGCGGCCACCGGCCCGGCCACCCTGGCCGGCACCCTGGCTCTGGAGAACGCCGAGATTCTGGCCGGCATCGTCATCGCCCAACTCCTCAGGCCAGGATGCCCGGTGTGCTATGGCGGCATCCCCCACGTCATGGACATGCGCACCATGCAGATCAGCTTCGGCTCACCGGAGCAGGGTTTGATGGCTGTGGCCATGGCCCAGGTAGCTCAACACTACAGCCTGCCGTGCTACGTTAACGTGGGCATCGGGGATAGCAAGCTGGTGGATGTCCAGACAGGCCTGGAGCGGGGGATGACCCTGCTGATGGGGGCTCTGGCTGGGGCCGACACCTTCGGTCATACGGGCATCGCCGGAGCCGATCAGGCCGCCAGCCTGGAGCAGCTCATCGTGGACAACGAGATGGCGGCGTACGTCAAGCGCATCCTGCGCGGCTTCGTGGTCAGCGAGGAGACCCTCGCCCTCGAGGTCATCAAGCGGGTGGGGATCGGCGGCAATTTCCTGGCCGACAGGCACACCGTGGCCCATTTTCGGAAAGAGCTATGGTCCCCTGGGCTTTTCGACCGTCGTGACTGGCAGAGCTGGTGGGACGACGGCGCCAAGGCGATGGTGCAATGGGCGCGTGAGAAGAAGCAACAGCTCCTCTCCGAACACTCGCCTGAGCCCATAGACCCCGCTCTGGCTGGCGAGATAGACGGGATCGTAGCCGTGGCGAGGAGAGAGCTTATCTCAGGTTAGGCGAAGGTCTACTGACCGAGTCTCCTCGATTTTCGATTGCCGATTGCCGATTTTCGATTCAGAAATACTTTCGCCCCGGAAAGGAGTGCAATGAAGCCAACCACTGTATTTCTAGCTGAGATGACCAACCTTGAGGTCGAGAAGTTCCTGAGAGATCACGACACGGTAATCGTGCCGGTGGGCTCGATGGAGCAGCATGGCCCCGCAGGGCCCATCTCCACCGACGTGCTGATCCCCCAGGAGATCGCGCGGCGCATCGCCCCCCAGATCGGCGCGGTGGTGGCGCCCCCGCTCAGCTACGCGCTTTCGTATCCGCACAGGGGATTCACCAGCGAATTCAGCCTGCGCATTGATACCTTCCTGGCGGTCATCGAGGACCTCTGCGTTGCCTTCGCCGAGGCGAGCTTCCGTCGCATCATTTTCCTCAACGGCCACTTCGACAACACCTACGCCATTGCCTACGGGTGCGCCAAGGCCGCTGAGTGGCTGCCCGAGGAGGTCAGGGCCTTTCCGGTGAATTACTGGGATGGGCTGCCGCCGGACCAGGCCGCCGAGTACGTCAGTCTGGCCAAGGGGATGCACGCCAACGAGGGCGAGATTTCGGCGGTGCTGGCCATCAACCCCGACCTGGTAGATATGGAGCGGGCCAACACCGAGTTTCCGAGCTTCCCCAAAATCCGCACCTCCTCTGGCGCGGTGCACACCGCCTATTTCCTGACCTCACCGGGCACGGTCTACCGAGCCACTGAGTCCGGCACCTGGGGCGATCCCACCCAGGCCACGGCGGAGAAGGGCAGGAAGTTCCTGGATCAGATCGAGGCTGCCACGTTGGCTTTGCTAGCGGACATCGAGGACACCTTCAGGGTGTTGCCCAAGCGATAGCCAACCTACACAGTTGGTGCGCGCAGCCGCTGGATCAAGTTGCGGAGTCCTCAACTTGTTGAGGTGTTCCCACTGTGGTAAGCATTGCTGGAATACGAAGATTGCCCTGGCAGTGCCCGAACAAGTTCGGGACTCCGCTTGACTCTCTGCAACGTTTATGCGTGCTGCTTTATGAAAGGGCAAGGGAGCGGATGCGATGAGCGAGAAGTCAGCTCTGCACTACATCGGCGTGGACCTGGGGGGTACCAACATGACGGCAGCCCTTTTGGACGAGGGCGGCCACATCGTCGAAAAGGCCACTGTCCCTACCCTGGCTCACGAAGGGCACGATGCGGTTATTGATCGCATGGCCCGGCTCATCCAGCAGGTCATTGAGAGCGCGGGCATCGGCCTGACCCAGGTGGGCGGGATCGGCATCGGCGTGCCGGGCATGTTGGACATGGAGAAGGGGCTCACCCTGTTTTTGCCCAATCTGCCGGGCACCTGGCCCAGAGTACCCTTAGCCCCAAGGATCGAAGTGGCAGTGGGCCTGCCTACGTTCTTGCTCAACGATGTACGTTCCATCACCCTGGGCGAGAAGACCTACGGCGCTGGCCGCGAGGTGGACAGCATGGTATGCCTGGCCATCGGCACCGGCATCGGCGGGGGAGTGGTGGTGGATGGCAAGCTGCTCCTGGGGCTGGATGGCACCGCCGGCGAGGTCGGGCATCAGATCATTGACCCCTACGGCCCGCGCTGTGGTTGCGGCAACCGAGGCTGTATGGAAGCCTTCGCCAGTGGACCCGCCATCGCCAGCATGGGCGTGCGGGCGGTCAAGCAGGGCCTGACCACCCGCATCGGCGATCTCTGCGGCTACGATCTCAACGCCATCACCCCCAAGCTGATCTATCAGGCCGCTTCAGAGGGAGACGCTGTGGCTCAGGAGATCTATGAAATGGCCGGCTTCTACATCGGCATCGGGGTGGCTAACCTGATCACCATCCTCAGCCCGCAGATGGTGGTCATCGGCGGCGGGGTGGCACAGGCGGGGGAACTGCTGCTGGCCCCCATTCGCCAGACGGCCCGCCAGCGGGTGCACGTCACCCCCTTCGAGAAGGTCCAGATCGTGCGCGCTGAGTTGGGCACCGATGCGGGGATGATGGGAGCTGCGGCCTGGGCGCAGCAGCAGTTGGCTCTCCCCTCGTCCCCCCGCCCCCCTAGCCCCCCAACTTTGGGGGGCTAGGGGGGCGGGGGAAGGGGGGCCACGGGGGCGTGATCTGATGGATCACCGCGAGCGAGTTCTGACCGCGCTGGCACACCAGCAGCCGGATCGAGTTCCGCTGGCCTTGTGGGGCAGCGCGTACGGGATCACCGACGGCCTGTACTACAATCTGCTCCATGAGCTGGGCTGGAAGCCGCTGCCTCCGTTCCGTCCCCGAAAGGGTCACACCGTCAACTACTACGATGACCGCATCCTGGATTTGATAGACGCCGACATCCGCCACGTCTGGCTTGGCTCCACCGATCTGGCTTCGCCGCCAGCCGAGGGCGGAGCGGATGCCTGGGGCGTGCCGTGGCGCAGAGCGGGCGGCTATCTCTTCCCTGGCGACCCGCCTCTGGCCCAGGCCACGGTGGAGGATTTGGAGGACTATCCCTGGCCCAAGGTAGAGTCCCTGGTACGCAGGGAGGAGCTCCTTGAGCGGGCCCGCTACCTGCGCGGCGAGACCGACTACGCTGTGGCGGCCAGGGCGGTAGCCTCTTATGGCCCTTTCGAGCAGGCCTGCCAGTTGCGGGGCACGGAGCAGTTCATGATAGACCTTCTCACCGATGAGGATTTCGCCGTGGCTTTGATTCACCAGATCGTGGGCGTTCTCCATCGCTGGCTGGAGATCTACCTGGATACGGTTGCTCCTTACATTGACATCATGGAGCTACCGGGCGACGACTACGCCAGCCAGACAGCCCCGCTCATCTCCCCCCGTCTGTTTGACAAGTACTTCAAGCCTTGCTGGCAGAAGCTCGTCGGCCTGGTAAAGCAGGCTTCTGCGTGCACCTACGTCCTGTTCCACAGCGACGGGGCGGTGGCTCCTTTTATTGCCTCCCTGTTGGAGGTGGGGGTTGACATCTTGCATCCTCTGGAACCAGTGCCGGCCACCGACATGGCCGCGGTCAAGAGGGAATACGGCCAGCGGCTCTCTTTCCTGGGCGGCATTGACATCAAGCAGGCCATGACGGGGCCCGAAGAGGGGGTGATGGCCGAGGTGCGGCGGCGGATCGAGCTTTTGGCGGACGGCGGGGGCTACATCCTGGCGCCATCCAATCACCTGCAGCCCGACGTCCCGCCGCGGAACGTCTTCGCGCTGTTCCAGGCCGCCCGAAGGTACGGGGTGAGGCAATTCACGTGCCAGGCACTTTCATGGGCTTCTTGAGGGTTGCAGTGCCTCCAAGTCAGGTGAGATCGCTCAATTGCTCGGCTATTCGCAAGTGCCTGGCACGTTGAGGCTCGCCCCTACCATCTACCTGAATGGTCACTTGACTCGTACAATATTTGATCGAAGGAGGAAGAAAAATGCACAAGATAACTATGCTAGGCACAGGGTTGATTGGGTTGTTCTATACCATGACGCTGCACAGGCATCGCAGTCGGGATAAGGTCCACGTCGTATACTCGCCGACAGAGGAGCACGTCAGGCGCTTTGCGGCGGAGTGGGGCATCCCCAGGTGGACCACGGACATGGCAGAGGCCATCCACGACCCGGAAACGGACGTGGTGGTGGTTGGACTGCCCAATTTCGTGCACGAAGAAGCGGTCATCATGGCTGCCGAGGCCGGCAAAGCCGTATTGTGCACCAAGCCGCTGGGTAGAAACGCGGCCGAGGCCAAAGCGATGCTCGACGCGGTCGAGAAAGCTGGGGTGTTCCACGGCTATCTCGAAGATCTGGTGTACACCCCCAAGATGCTGAAGTCGCTGCAGTTCGTACAGGGCGGCGCCATCGGCAGGGTGCTGTGGGTTCGCTCGCGGGAGACCCACGGCGGCCCGCACAGCGCGTGGTTCTGGGACCCTGAGCTGGCGGGCGGCGGAGCGATCGTGGACATGGGCTGCCACTGCATCGAGATTGCCCGCAATTTCGTGGGCAAGGACAACCGGCCCGTGGAAGTCTTATGCTGGGCCGATACCCTGGTGCACCCCATCACGGCCGAAGATCACGGCATCGGCCTGATTCGGTTCGAGAGCGGGGCCGTCGGCCAGTTTGAGGTGAGCTGGGCCTTCAGGGGCGGGATGGACCTCAGGGACGAGGTTTCCGGCACTGAGGGGACCATCTGGATTGACCACTTCCTGCGGACGGGACTGGAGCTGTTCACCGCCGTTGGTCCCAGGGGCTACGTTTCCGAAAAAGCCGAGGGTGAAACCGGCTGGCTCTTCCCCGTGGGCGACGAGGTGCACGAGCTGGGGTATCCCGACATGTTCAACGACATGCTGAACGCGCTGGATAGCGGTGAGCAGCCGATGGAAACTTTTTACGATGGCTATGTGGTGAATGCCATCATGGACGCCTGTTATCGCTCCGCGAAGTCAAAACGATGGCAGCCGGTGGAGCTGGAGGTGTGGAGGGGAGCGCCTCAGCCTGTCGAGGAGAAACCTCTCGTGGAGTATGAGGACAAGTTCGTGGTGATCAAGCAGGAGCACATGCCCGACGGCAAGAAAAAGCTGATCCTCAGGGACAAGGAGACCGACAGGATCGTCCAGCAAGTGGTCTCTGCAGAGGGATAGGGTGAGAGCCTGTGTCTGGTTGAGGCAGGCAAAGGAGCAGGGAGAATGGGCACCTCACATCTGGAAAGGGAGATCCTGGAACAGCCCCAGGTGTTGCAGCGATTGCTGGAAAACGAGCGCCTGGCTGTTGACGAAATCGCCGCCACGATTCGTCGCCGCGCCCCTGGCTTCGTCGTTCTCGCCGCGCGGGGCACTTCCGACAACGCGGCGCGATACGGGCAGTACCTGTTCGGGGCTGCCAATGGCCTGCCCGTGGCTCTAGCTACGCCTTCCCTGTTTACTCTCTACCGGAAGCCGCCGCGCCTACAGGAGGCGCTGGTGATGGCCATATCCCAGTCAGGTCAGTCGCCGGACATCCTGGCGGTGATAGAGGAGGGCCAGCGTCAGGGGGCGTTGACCCTGGCTATCACCAACGACGCCGCCTCGCCCCTGGCCCGCGCTGCCGAGCACGTCATCTTCCTGCACGCTGGTCAGGAGCGAAGCATCGCCGCCACCAAGACCTATACCGCCTCGCTGTTGGCGGTGGCCATGCTGAGCACGGCCCTGGCAGAGGACAAGGAGAGGTTCCGAGACCTGGAGGCGTTGCCGGCGCTGATGTCCGAGGTCGTTGCCTCGGCGCCGCAGATCATAAGGGCCGCCGAGCCGTATCGTGATATCGAGGCCTGTGTGGTGATCAGCCGGGGGTACAATTATGCCACTGCCTTCGAGATCGCCCTGAAACTGAAAGAGCTGGCCTACATCCTGGCCGAACCCTATTCCTCGGCCGATTTCGAGCACGGCCCGATGGCCCTGGTGGAACGGGGTTTCCCTGTTCTGGCGGTGGTGCCCGATGGGTGTGTAGCTGAGGAGTTGGTGGATCTGCTACGCCGCCTGCGGGAGCGAGGAGCCAGGTTGGTGGTGATCGCCGATCGTGATGATGCCTTGGCTCTGGCGCAGACGCCGCTTCCACTGCCGGCGGGTGTGCCGGAGTGGCTGTCCCCCTTGCTGGCGGTTGTGCCTGGCCAGCTCTTCACGCTGGGGTTGATCGAGGCCAAGGGACTTGACCCCGATCGTCCTCGGGGCCTGCGCAAAGTGACCCTGACCCGTTGAGCAGAAGTCGCCATTGACAAAATTCTTTCTCTTTGATATACTTCTGGCAAGCTTCTGAATTGGAGGTAAGGGGTAATCGGATATGGGAGATGGGGGAGTAATTGACGAGATAGAACGGGTCATGGTCATCACCGCTCACCCCGACGATGCGGAGTTTACTGTGGCCGGCACGGTGGCCAGGTGGGCTCGGGAAGGCAAGACCGTCACCTACGTGATTTGCACCGACGGCAGCCGGGGCAGTAACGACCCCCAGGTGAAGCCGGAACATTTGGTCGCCATTCGAAAAGCTGAGCAAGAAGCGGCAGCCAGAGTTCTGGGAGTGAAGGAGATTGTCTACCTGGGCTACGAGGACGGCACGCTTCAGCCCAGCCTGGCCCTGCGCCGCGACCTCACACGGGAGATCCGTCGCTACCGGCCGGACATCGTGATTTGCCCAGACCCCACCGTGCGCTACTACGGCGACGGTTATCTGAATCACCCCGACCACCGCGCCGCTGGCGATGCCGCCCTGGATGCGGTCTTCCCTTCGGCCCGCACACGGTACATCTTCCCAGAGCTTCTGGCCGAAGGGTTAGAGCCTCACCCAGTGAGAGAGGTCTACATTAGAGGCTCAACCTCACCGAACTTCTGGATGGACATCAGTGACACCATCGAGCTAAAGATCGCTGCCCTCAAGCAGCACGAAAGTCAGGTGGGCCATCTCCAGGGTTGGGAAGAGAGAGTCCGAGGCCGGGCCAGGGATGAGGCGATGGGCCAGGGTATGGCTTACGCCGAATCTTTCAAGCGCATCGTTTTAGGTTGAGGAAGGAGGTCAAATATGCATCCATAGCCCAATATCCAGTATCCAATATCCAATATCCATTGAGGAGGAGGTAAATGTTTAGAAGAAGAACACTTTCCATCGTAACGTTGCTGTTAGCATTGGCGCTGGTATTGAGCGCCTGCCAACCCGCGGCACCGGCCGCGACCCCAGCGCCGGAAGCTGTCACCCTCCTGTGGGCTTTCTGGGGCAGCCCGGCAGAGGCAGAAACTCACCAGAAGGTGGCCGACGTGTTCATGGCCGAACACCCTGATATCAAAATCGAGACCATGGTCGAGCCGTGGAGCGACTATTTCACCAAGGTTCAGACCCTCTGGGCCAGCGGCGACCCGGCGGTGATTCCGGACGTGCTCTTCCTGTGGCCCACCCCTCGCTACGCCGCCGATGGCGTGCTGGAAAACCTCGATCCCTGGATCGAGAAGACCGGCTACGACCTGAACGACTACTGGCCGGCCCTGCTGGAATCGGCCATGTACCAGGGCAGCGTCTACGGCCTGCCCCGCGACATCAGCGTGGAGGCCCTTTACTACAACAAAGACATCTTCGACGCGGCCGGCGTGAGCTATCCCACCAATGATTGGACCTGGGACGACCTCCTGGCCGCCGCCGAGCAGTTGACCGTGGTGGAGGCCAGCGGCCGGGTGGCGCGTTATGCCCTGGGCATGGAGGGCGGCAAGTATCAGTTGTGGGTTGGCCAGAACCGGGGCCGCATTCTGGACGACATGCGCAATCCCTCCAGGTGCACCCTGACCGAGCCAGCGGCCATGGAGGCCATCAAATTCTTCGCCGACCTGATGAACAACAACTACGCCCTGCGCGATGCCGCCCTCAGCCAGGCCGGCGGCGACACTGCCGTCTTCCAGAGCGGTCAGGCAGCGATGATCATCCAGAACTCCAGCCGCGTGTCGGCCTTTAACCAGGCTGGCCTGAACTACGACGTGGCCACGGTGCCCATCCCCAAGGGTGGACAGCGGTCGGCGGCTGCTGGCGGCGCGGCCTGGGTGATGAGCGCGGCCAGTGACCACAAGGAGGAGGCCTGGACCTTCCTGAGCTGGCTGCAGAGCAAGGACGGCGGTCAGCACCTCTACACCGCCTCCGGGGAGATCTTCCCGGCCCTCAAGTCCACCGCCCGCTCCGACGACTTCCTCAAATCCGGCCAGCCGCCCAAGAACCGCCAGGCCTTCCTCACCGAGGGCGAGAACGCCAAGGTGGGCCGCTTTGGCTACTTCCCCGAGTGGGGGGAGCTGGACGGCTCCGTTATCAGCCCTGGCATGCAGCGCATCTGGGCTGGCGAAGCTACGCCGGAAGAAGCACTGGCTGACGTTTGCGCCCAAGTAGACGCTTTCTTGGCAGAGAACGGCTATCCGAAGTAAAGCGAGGCCTGCCGGAAAGTCTTTGAAGACGCTCCCAGCCTCTGTCCCCGTACATGCAGTTTGGCGTCTTCAGAGGCTCGCAAGACCCGTCCCCGGGTCGTCTTTGGGGAGCCCTGCTACGATAAGGGGGTGAGCTGGACCCGCCAAGTCGCCCGGGGACGGGCTATGGAGCCTGATGGCACTAGCATTTTGTAGTGCATCGTTTGGAGAAAGCAACTGGGTAGCGGGATGGTCGTCTGATAAAGCTACACTACATCATCATGAATGATGTAGTTTGGGCAGTAGATAGCCTGTTTGCCGACTAGAGCTGGCACAAACTACAACTTTCAAGTTGTAGTACTGCAATAAAAACCACCCCGCGGTTATCCGAACGAATTCTCAAGAACCTATCCTCCCAGTGCAACCTGGACCAGGATCCGACCATGTCCCTTCCAGCACGGAAGCCGTTATTCCCAAAAGACGAGAACAAGACTTCCGAAGTCTATCGTCGCCGTTGGTGGGCCAGGTGGCGGCCCGATCAGCAATGGGAAGCGTACCTCTTCCTGTTGCCCAGTTTCACTGGCTTTTTGATCTTCGTCGCCCTCCCTGTCGTCGCCGCCCTGGCCCTGAGCTTTGTTCATTGGAACCTCTTGACCCCTCCCACTTTCGCCGGTGTGGCCAATTACACCCAACTGCTGACCCAGGACCGCATCTTCCAAAGAGCGTTTTGGAACACCGCCTATTTCACTGTCACCATCGTGCCGTTGCAACTGATTCTCGGCCTGGCCCTGGCCGTGGCTCTCAACCAGGCCATTCGGGGCGTCACTCTCTATCGGCTGATCTACTTCATGCCCGTCGTCACCACCATTGTCGCCGCGGCGCTGGTCTTCCAGTGGATGTTCAACCGGGATTTCGGCCTGATCAGCGCCATGATCTGGAAGCTGGGGGAGCTAACTGGCCTTCCCATCAGGCCTCCGGATTGGTTAACCAGTGCCTGGGCCAGGCCGGCGGTGGTGATCCTCACCCTGTGGAAGAACACGGGCTTTACCATGGTGATCTATCTGGCGGGCCTGCAGGCCGTCCCGCAAGAGCTCTACGACGCCGCCAAGGTGGACGGCGCCAGCGCCTGGCAGCGCTTCCGCCGCATCACGGTGCCGATGATCAGCCCCACGACCTTCTTCTTGCTCGTCATCCAGATGATTGGCGCTTTCCAGTTATTCAGCGAACCCTACGTCATGACGCGGACTCAGAGCGGGCCGCTACAGGCTACCCTGACCATCGTCTACTACATCTATCAAAATGCCTTTCAATTCGGTCGCATGGGCAAAGCCTCGGCCATGGCCTGGGTGTTGTTCACCCTGATCTTCGCTTTTACCTTTCTCCAAACCCGCCTGCAACGGCGCTGGGTGCACTACGAAGCGGGAGAATGAAAATTAGAAATTAGAAATTAGATGAATGACGAGGTATGATGGGCAGGATGCTATTTCCATTCCGCAATCCGCAATCCGCAGTCCGCAATTTCGTGTTGCACGCCATCCTGATGGCCGGCAGTGCAGTTATGTTGCTGCCGTTTGCGTGGATGCTCAGCACCTCCTTGAAGGAACCGCGAGAGATCTTCACCTACCCCTCTGTCTGGATCCCCAGCCGCATCGCCTGGGAAAACTACGCCACCACTGTCTCGATCATGCCCTTTGGCCGCTTTTACCTCAACAGCCTGGTGGTGGCAGCCAGTGTCACTATTCTGCAGATCCTCACCTCCTCCCTGGCGGCCTTCGCCTTTGCCCGCTTGCGCTTTCGGGGCCGTAATGCCCTGTTCTTGCTCTACCTGGCCACGTTGATGATCCCGTTCCAGGTGACGATGATCCCCAACTTTATCCTTATGCGCCTGCTGGGATGGTACGACTCCTACCAGGCCCTTATCTTGCCCCTGGCCTTCTCGGCCTTCAGCACCTTTTTGCTGCGCCAGTATTTCCTGGGCATTCCCATGGACCTGGACGAGGCGGCGCGGATGGATGGTGCGTCCTCTCTGCGAATATGGTGGCAGATCATCATGCCTCTCAGTGGCCCGGCGATTGCGGCCCTGGCCGTTTTCGTCTTTCTTGGCTCCTGGAACGATTTCCTGTGGCCGTTGGTCATCACCACCTCGTTGGAGATGCGCACCCTGCCCGTGGGCCTCAGCGCGTTTCAGGGCCAGTACAACGTGCAGTGGCACCTGCTGATGGCTGGCTCCGTCATCGCCATGCTGCCGGTGCTCATCATCTACGTCATCGGTCAGAGGTGGATCGTGCGGGGCATCACCCTTACGGGCATGGGTGGGCGCTGAAACAGAAGACTTCCGAAGTCTGTCAGACTGCGGCCCGCCATTCTAAACGACAGAAACTTCCTGCTGTCATTGCGAGTCGGCGGTTCCTTCGGCTTCGCTCAGGACAAGTTTTGCCGACGAAGAAACTTCCTGCTGTCATTGCGAGGAGGCGGTTTTTGCCGACGAAGCAATCCCCTATGCACATTGGAGATTGCTTCAGGCGCACACACCGCGCCCTCGCAATGACATTTGCCCCCAAACTGATTCGTTTATTCGTTTCCCTCTTCGTTGACAACAGGGCTCCCCGCTACATCTTCGGTACAAACGGGCGTTGGGGTGTTGGTGGGGGTTGAGGTAGGGGTTGGCGTTTTAGTTGGGGTAGGGGTTGGAGTTCTGGTTGGAGTAGGGGTTGGAGTTCTGGTTGGGGTGGGAGTGGTGGCCGGGGCACAGCAAATTTCGGTTGTCGGACATCCTCTTTTGCCTAAAGCGCGGCTAATGGGCAGACAAAGAGAGGCAGGCAGACAGGTATTGGGAGGAGCGCAAATGGTGGGCGTGGGCGATGAGGTAGGGGTGCGGGTGGGAGTCGGACCACCCGGGGTTGGTGTGCGGCTTGGGGTTGGTGTGTTACCGATTGTGTAACATCCCAAAAGCAAATCGCAGGCGTTACCCCAGGGACAGCCATCTGGCGGATTGGTGCAATCGCTTGCGCCGCTACAACTGCAGTCTGGAGTGGGTGCTGGCGTTGGACAAATACAATCATCGTTGTCAAATTGGCAGTCCGGATTACGGCAGCGCCAAGAATCAAAACAAAAACCAGTTTGACATTGACTATGAAAATTACACGATTCATTACAACCGAGGAGGCCAGGTATTGGAGTTTGGGTGGGGATTGGTATGGGGGTGTGCGTCGGAATCGGCCCGCCTGGCGTTGGTGTTCTGGTTGGGGTGGGTGTTTGAGTGGGGGTAGGGGTTGCTCCAGTGGTATAACACCCAGAAACCAGATCGCAGGCATTACCTGAAGGACAACCGATCGGTGGTGGAGCGCAGTCATCGGTGCCAGAACAACTACAAATAGTCGGCGTTGGGGTCCGAGTGGGAGTGGGGGTGTGCGTCGGAGTCGGCCCGCCTGGCGTTGGTGTTCTGGTTGGGGTTGGTGTTCGGGTGGCGGTTGGGGAAGTTGGAGGACAGGTTGGGCAGGGAACAGCACAGCAACTTCCTGAAGAACAATCATATTCTCCAGCACAGCATGATCCTAACCCGCAGGAAGAACAAGGACAATTTCGTCCCACCAAATCTGCCGGAGCGCAACTTCCCCCAATTGAGCTGCAGGGGATGGGTGTTGGTGTACGGGTGGGAGTTGGAGCTGAGGTTGGGGTGGGGGTGGCGGTAGGATTGGATGGGGGTGAGCCTTCACAACCACAACATCTGATATGACTGGGATTGGAACAATAACCTGCTCCTGAAATGCTGCTTTTGTTACACAAACCACTAGCGTTACAGTCAGATTGGGTAGTGCACCATGAGCAATTGTTCCAGCTCTGCCATTCAGCACAACCACTGCAATTACCCGATGGAGGCGGCTGACTA
>VGOG01000109.1 GCA_016875995.1 Chloroflexota bacterium | reverse complement strand
TCGTCCCTCACCTTCACGCTGATCAGGTAGAGACCGCGAACGGCTTCGTCAGGCACTTTCAAATGGTGGTGCGTCGCCCCCCCCTCTGTCCCCCCCCGCTGGGGGGGGATGGGGTCGCTATCCTCGGCCAGGCCAGCGCTGGTGTGGAAGAGGTGCTCGGCAGGGGAGAGCAAAGACACGTCGGCTTCAAGACCCTCGCCTTTGACCTCATCCCAGTGGAGAACCACCTCGACGGTCTCGCCAGCTTTCACCTCGTCAACCGAACACTGATAGCTCTGCAATCGTGCCTTCCCGCCGAAGTTGACCCCCTGGGGATTGTGATGCAGGTAGGGCAGGCGGTCGAAATCCATGGTCAGGTCTGATCGTCCTACGTCCGATGTCTTACGTCCTACGTCCAACGCCCTAAGTTCGAAGTCCGAAGTCCGAAATCTGATGATGCCTAACAGCAAGATTGCCATGACAAGGAGTAATGAGTTAACAAGTAACGAGTCAATGAGGGGAGAATACCTCGTTGCCTCGTTGCCTTGTTGCCTCATTGCCTCATTGTCTCGTTGCCTCGTCAACTTCGCGGCGATTAGGAGTCCAATGACGACCAAGGCCGCGATCAGCGATAGCCCCTCGGCCAGGGCTCGCAAGGGTGTGCGCTCCAGGCGCAGGACGACCTGGTGCTCTCCCCGGTCGAGATCGAGGCCAACGTAGCCCAGGTTCTCGACGGGCCGCACCTCCCTGGGTTGGCCGTCCACGTAGGCCCGCCAGCCGGGGAAGTAGTAGGTGTGGAAGGCCAGGGATGCCTGAGGCGAGGTCACGTCGAGCATCCACCTTTCGGCTGCTGGCTTACGCCAAACCAGCTCAGCAGCTTTCACCTCTCCGGCCATCACCAGCGGTGGCGGTTTCTCACCGCTGCGCAGCAACGCCTCGGAGGTGTAGGGGCGAGGCACCACCCAGCGGGGCAGATACTCGTGGCGGATGGTGGTGCCGACGTTGGCGGTGAAGTATTCGTAAAGCATCAGGCGCTCCACGGTGACGTCCGCCTCGCCGATGGGCAGGTACTCGGGCTCGAGGCCTGCCATGGAAGCCACCAGCAGCACTGCTCCCACGATACAGGCCAGCAATCGCGGCCTGGGCAAACCCAAACCGGGGTCCCGAACTTGTTCGGGCTTATTGCCCTGTGCCCCCAACAAGTTAGGGACTCCCCAGTAGCCGATGACCAGGCTGGCGAAGAAGGCCTGTACCGACAAAAAGCGCCAGGGGAATTGCACGAAGGGCAGGAGCGGCACGTTGTCCCACAGGGGACGCGAGAGGGGGGTGATGAGAAAAGTAGCCAGGGCCAGGCCAGCGATGAGGAAGGCGCTGTGGGCCTCAGGGCGGCCACGCTTGATCCACCAGCCGACGATCGCCGCCATACCAATGAGCGCAAGCACCGCCTGTGCCAGGCCCATGGCGAAGGGCGTCTGCCCTGCTTGGATGGCATAGTCGAAGAGAAGCGAGGGCTGTACCAGATCCAGGCCACGGAAGTGGTTACTGTAGTGCAAATAGCCGGTAGTCTGATGCTCCAGTTGCCCGTACTTCCCCTCCAGCAAGGCCGGCAGCCAGTACCAGGCACTTATGGCCAGGCCCAGGCCCAGGCCAAGGGCGCTCCTGGCAAGCCTTTTGGAGGTTGGAAGCTGGAGGCCTGCCCTGAGCCTAGCCGAAGGGTTGGAAGTTGGAAGTTGGGAGTTGGAAATTACTAGAAGAATATAGAGAGCCATAAAGGCGGTGAACATGAGGGCCGAGACGTTGTGGGTCAAGATCAGCCCGCCGTAGGCAAGGGCGACCAGGGCGACGTTGCCCGCCGAAAGCGAGTCCCGTAGGCGCAGCAGCGTCCAAAGGATGAGAGGATAGAAGATAAAAGCGTAGAACTCCGATAGGGCATCGCCCCGCACGTAGACGTTGACCAGGTGGTAAGGGGCGTAGGTGTAGGCCAGGGCGGCCAATATGGCACTGGCCTCTCGGTGAAACAAGCGTTTGGCCAAAAGATACATCGAGGCAGCGGCGGCAATAAAGCCCAACGACTGAGTCAGCTTGACGGACCAGATGAAGCCAAAGCCGCACAGCTTGAACAGGGCGGCGAGGTAGTAGGGCAGGGAGGCGTAGTAGTTGAAGAAAGGATACCCCAAGCCATAGGCGGCGTCGGGCATCCAGCGGGCAGGGAAGATGCCAGCGCTCAAATTGGAAACCAGTTGGTGGAGGCGAACCAGCAAGAAGGGACTATCGCCTCCCCCTCGCGTGTTTATGGGGCCATCACCCGCCAGCAGGGGCAGACAGGCGATGAGGCTCAGGGATAGGGCGAGGAGCAACCCTACGGGTTTCCTTTTCATGGCTCTCCTGAAATAAGTGGTGCGGGATAGAAAATTGCACCACTATAGTCAGTATAGCACAAACCCCACCTCACGTCAACCGCGTTGAGGGATGATCGGACGTTGCTGGTCCAACAATGGGCTAACCTACGGCAGGTCAAGATTTTCATCTGGCAGGCCCTGCTCAACGGCAGCGGAGCCCGGTACGACACCATTCTTGGGGCATAGCTTGCTTGGGGGAAAGAAAGAGCCAGGGGAAAGGAGTTGTGAAATGCTTACCATCATAAAATAGCGTGCAGCCATGTAAGCACATCCACAAGGCCGGCAGGGGAAAATGATTAGATATTGGTTATCTACACCGATGTGAGGCAGTTGTACTGCCGAACGGGGGCTCGGAGTGCAACTCCTCGCCATCAATTGGGGGAAAATGGTCTTGGTTATTGGAGATGAGCACACTACCCAAAGCGGTAACCGACGCCTCGGACTGTACGCAGCCTCTGAGGGTTACGACAATCCTCCTCGATCTTCTTCCTCAGCCAACAGATGTGGACTTCTAAGGTTCTGGTGTCATCCAGGAAGTCGGTCTCCCAGACCTCTTTCATCAGTAACTTGCGGCTGAGTACTCGCCCTGGATAGCTCATGAATAGCGCGAGTAGTTCACATTCTTTAGGAGTAAGCTTATGATTGCCATTACAGCCCTTAATTTCTCTGCTTGCTAAATCCAGAGTCAGGTCTGCCACGCAGAACACCTGCTGCGTCGCTTGGGCCGTCGAAAGCCTGGTCCTCATGGACATGATAGCTCCTCCTTAAGCTACACGCTGGTCAGATAATAACAATTATATTTTACCACATTTTCCGCGAAATTTCAACTTGAAAAGGCTTGAATTGCCTTAAAATTTTCAGGAGTCGTATAAAATCATGTTAAATGTTTTGAAACGAAAATGTCCATTTTTCTAACTTCCAACCCTTCGACTAGGCTCAGGGCAGGCCTCCACCCTCAAAATAGAATTCCCCACCACCTTCATGGTGACCCTGTGCAAGGGCAAGTACCCCTTTTGGGCCAGCTCCGGTCGGGGGGTGGACGACTCGTCGGGCTTGTCGGTCAGGCCGAAGAGCAGGACTCCCTTCCCCTTCAAGAAGCGACAAACCTCGGCCACCTCTCGGGTGATCACGATCTCCTCGGCGAGAACCTTCTCCTCCCCTGCATCGTCGGGCAGGCAATCCATCCGCCTCACCGTCTCCTCGTATTCCCGGTAACGGAAACTTTTGAAAGGAGTGGGATCGCCCCGCCGGAAATTGGTGTAGACCTCGCGGTGAACAGGGGCCAGCTCGTCGCCAATGGGCCTCTCAGCACAGGCTTCAACGAACTGGGCAAAGGAGGAAAGGCGTCTGGCCTCCAGGTCGGTCAACAGTTGGGAGAAGTCATAGACCCCACCGCCGACCATGAGGCAGATGTAGGCCAAATAGTCCTGATTGTCGGCGGTGAAGGGATGGTATGGGGGTTGATTCAGCTCGTCGTAGGCCACCCGGAACTCCGCTTCGTTGAAGTTGGCCCCCAAGACCTCCTCGACGGTGCGGCGCACTGCCTCTACCCGCGCCGCGTCAATGGCTTGAGAGTTCCTCCCTCGTGCACCGAAGGCCGTCTTATCCAGGTCAACGAGGACTGCGGTCGCCTCGTCGAAAGCGAAACCCTCTCCCTGGAGGAAGTGTACGAAATCAACCAGCGCCGCCCAGCGGTTGGCCAGCATTATCCCATCCTCAATCTCGATTCGCTTGCTCTCCTCCAGCCTCTCGTGGCCGATGAAGCCATAGACAGGCAGGTGCTGGCCCAGATTGCGAATGGCCTGGCCGTCGTTCATGGCCGTATCGCCGATGTAGATGAGTCGCTGCAGGCGCTGGTCGGAGCGCAGCGCCTGGGCCTGGCCCAAAATCCGCAGAACAGCCTGGGCGTAGGCGGGCTCCGCCTTGCGAGGCACGCCCCCCCTCTTTCCCCCCCAACTTTGGGGGGGAGGCAGAGGGGGCAGTTGGGGACTCCGCAGCCGCTCGTCGGCGGGCTCCAGGTTGCGGTAAACCACCAGGTCGCCGAGGATATCGTGGATCGTCCCTCGCTCGAACATCTTTCCCCCTTCTACTAAGGATTTCTGAAACCCTCAGGATCTTCCTGGAAATCCAAATAACCCTGAGACGCCAGAAGCTCGGCGTTGAGGATGGCGGCTCCCGCCGCCCCGCGAATGGTGTTGTGGCCCAGGAGGATGAACTTGTAATCCAGCACCGGACATTCCCGCACCCGCCCGACCACCACGCTCATTCCTTTGCCCTCATCGCGGTCGAGGCGGGGCTGAGGGCGATCAACCTCCTCTCGCACCACGATGGGATGCTCTGGCGCGCTGGGCAGGCCCAACCCCTGGAGGGGCCCTCGAAAGCCCCGCAGCGCTTCCACCACTTCCTGGTAGCCTGCCTCTTGCCCCAGCTTCACCGAAACGGCTTCCAGGTGCCCCTCCCGCGTGGCCACGCGGTGACACTGAGCGCTGATAGCTATTTCCGCTTCCCTGATCGCTTCCCCCTCTAATTGCCCCAGCAGCTTGAGCGGCTCCCTCTCCACCTTCCCCTCCTCGCCAGCGATGTAGGGGATGACGTTGTCCAGAATGTCCAGGGAGGGAACGCCGGGATAACCAGCGCCGGAGAGAGCCTGCAAGGTCACCACGCTGAGGGCTGTGATCCCAAAGCGATCCCAGAGCGGTTTCAGAGCCAGCACCAGTTGGGCGGTGGAGCAATTGGGGTTGGTGACGATGAAGCCCTTCCAGCCGCGCCTTCGCTGCTGGATCTCGATGAGGGCCAGGTGATCGGGATTGACCTCGGGTACCAGCAGAGGCACATCTGGAGCCAGGCGGTAGCTGCTGGCGTTGCTGGAGACGGCGTAGCCCGCTGTGGCAAATTCCTCCTCGACGGGCCCCGCCACCTCGGCCGGGAGGGCGGAGAAAACCAGCCGACAAGAGAGATCAGGCTTGCATCCCTGAAGGACAATCTCTTTCACTGTAGTGGGCATTTCTTCCGCGATGACCCAGTGGCAGGCCTCACCGTAGGGCATCCCCACCGAACGCTCCGAGGCAGCCAGAGCAGATATCTCGAACCAGGGGTGATCGGCCAGCAGTTGCACGAACCGCTGCCCCACCATGCCCGTGGCTCCCAAGATGCCTACTTTGATTTTGTCCATAGCCTTTCCTCCAACATCACGTGTCATTGCGAGCCCCGCAGGGGGCAAAGCAATCCCCACCCCGCAAACTGGAGATTGCTTCGGCGCAAACAGCGCGCCTACTCAGAAACTTGTCCACCGTCATTGCGAGCGGAGCGAAGCAATCTCCAACTCGCGACCTGGGGATTGCTTCGTCGGCAAAAACCGCCTCCTCGCAATGACACCAGGAAGTTTCTGTCCTTTAGAATGGCGGGCCGCGCCATGGCCGACTCGCAATGACATTCTACTCCTCCAACCCTTCGGTCGGGATTCCAGGGCTTTCCAGGGGGGAGGTGCTCCTCAGCCCCCGCCTGGAGCTCATCTCCCCCAGCAATCTGGACTTCTGATAGGCGGCCCACACGGCCTTGGAGATGATGGTCCGCAAGCCCCCCTTCTCCAACTGGTAGATGGCCTCGGCGCTGGTGCCCCCTGGCGAGGTGACCATGTTGCGCAGCTCGGCCAGGTGCCTGCCCGACTCCCTGGCGAAGAGTGCCGAGCCCAGCACCGTTTGGATCACCAGATCCATAGACACCCGCCGCGAGAAGCCGAGGTGGACGGCGGCCTCGACCAGCGCCTCCATCATCAGGAAAACGTAAGTGGGGCCGGTGCCGCTCACGGCGGTGGCCATGTCCAGGGCGTCCTGGTCCTCGACGTAGATCTCTTGGCCCAGGGCCTGGAGGATGGCCTGGGCCTGGGCGCGCTGCTCCTCCGTCACCTGCGGGGTGGCGGTCCACACGCTCATCCCTTCGCCGATCTGGGCGGGAGTGTTGGGCATCACCCGCACGATGGCCCGATGCTGCAATCCCTGACCGATGATTTCGGTGCGCGCCCCGGCCACGATGGAGAAGACGAGTTGGTGGGGACGGATCAGGCCACGCAGCTCGTCCAGGATGACGGGCAACACCTGGGGCTTGATAGAGAGGACGACGATGTCGCCTGCCTGCGCCGCTTCCTGGTTGTCGGTGGTGCCCTTGACTCCGTAGCGCTCTTCCAGGTCTCGGCCTCGCTCGGGACGGGGGCCACTGGCGATGATCCGACGGGGCTCTGTCAGACCGTCGTTCAGGATGCCCCTGATCATGGCCTCGGCCATGATGCCGCTGCCGATGAAAGCCAGAGTGGCGTTGTTTAACATCTCGCCCCCCCCAACCCAAACTCCTGGTGAATGTATCGCACCGCCTTCTCCATGTCTGCCTCATCCACCACGAAGGAGATGTTATATTCCGAAGAGCCCTGGGCGATGGAGATGACGTTGACCCCGTGCTTGCCCAGGGCGCCGAAAACCTTGGCCGCTATCCCCGGCGTCCCCTTCATCCCCGCCCCCACTGCGGCTACGATGGCCACCTTATCCTGGGCCCAGACGCGGTCCACGTTGCGTCGGGCCAACTCCAGCTCGAAGGCCGCCTCCAGGGCCCGTAGAGCCCTTTCCACAGCCTCTGCTCGGATAACGAAGCAGATGTTCTGCTCCGAGGAGGACTGGGAGATCATCAGCACGCTGATCCCCTCCTGAGCCACGGCAGTGAAGACTTTGGCGGCGATGCCCGGCACCCCCAGCATCCCTCTGCCCTCTACCGTGACCAGGCTCAGGTCCTTGATGGAGGTGATTCCCTTCACCGTGAACTCGCTGGGCTTGGGCTCGGCCATGATGAGCGTACCTCCCCCCTCTTTCCCCGCCACCCCCCTTTGCCCCCCCTGGCAGGGGGGGATGGGGGGGTTAAAGGTGTTGAGGATGCGCAGGGGGATGCCTCGCTCCACCGCAGGCAGGATGGTCTTGGGATGGAGCACTTTGGCTCCGAAATAGGAGAGTTCCGCCGCCTCGGCGTAGGAGATCTCGGGCAGGGTGCGGGCCTCAGGCACCACCTGCGGATCGGCGGTCATCACCCCGTCCACGTCGGTCCAGATCCAGACCTCGTCGCTATCCAGGCAAGCGCCCAGGATGGCCGCTGTGTAGTCGCTCCCCCCGCGCCCCAGGGTGGTGGTCACCCCCTCTTTGGTGGCGGCGATGAAGCCCGTCACCACTGGTATCACCCCTTCGGCCAGGAGGGGCAGCAGCCGGGCCTGGACCGCCTCCCTGGTCTCATCCATGAGGGGCGTGGCGGAGCCGTGCTGGCCATTGGTGACGATGGCCGCGGTGGCCTCCACCGCGGTGGCCCTCTCCCCTCTGTCTCTCAGGGCCGCCGCCAGAATGCGTGCCGTCAGCCTCTCTCCCAGGGAGGCCACGGCATCGGAGCCTCGCGCCGTGAGCTCTCCCAGGATGTGGATGCTCTGACAGAGGTTCTCGAAATCGGATAGCAGAGCCTCGATCTCCTCCATCAGTTGCAGCCGAGCTTCCTCGTAGCCGATGACCTTGGTCATGGCCAGGCGATGGCGATCCGAGAGGTGCCATCGCGCCCGACGGAAGGTCTCAGCGTCGCCTTGGGCGGCGGAGATGGCCGCCGACAGCAAGGTGTCGGTCACTCCGCTCATGGCCGAGACCACCACCACGATTCCTCCCCCCTTCTCCTTCAGGGTTTGGCAGACGATGTCTACTACTCTATTGATGGCCTCCCCATCGCCCAGGGAGGTGCCGCCGAATTTCATTACGATCATGGTTATCCCTCATCTCTGATTCCCTAATTTCCTGATTTACCCCCTTAATGACGTGAAGCCGCCTATCCTGGCGACAGACGGCTTCGTCGTGGGGACTGCGATGTCCAATATGAGTAGCAAGTCAACGAGGAGGCATCACTTGTACTGATCCAAAAAAGCCCTCATCTCCGGGTCGTCGGCGAAATCAGGGCCCAGAAGCACAACTTCCCCCTGGTGGCCAGCCACCTTGCCCCGGCTATCTATCTCCAACCTGACCACCCCGATCCACTGACCCTGGTAGCCAGCCTGAGCGATCACGGGGCCACTCTCTCCGATCCACAGGGGTGGATCCAGGACATCCTGGGACTGGCCTCCGACGATGAGGTCAATGCCTTCCACCTCGCCGGCCATCTGCACATCCACAACCGTGCCCAGGTGGGAGAGGACAATGATGATGTCCGCCTCCTTGCTCACCTCGTCCATGAGATTCTTGAGGGTTTCCAGCGGGTCGAGGACAATGATGGCTCTACCCGACGTATTGGCCGCTTCCTGGTTCGTCAGGCCGATGATGCCTACCTTGTGATCTTTTATCTCCTTGATAACGTAGGGTGTAGCGAACAACTGATCGGTCCCCGAAATCACCGCGTTGGCTGAGAGGATGGGGAACTCGGCTTCTTCCATGCGCTGACGTAGCACATCGAGGCCCAGCCAGAAGTCCTCGCTGCCCAGAGCCATGGCGTCGTAACCCAGTAGATTCATGGCCTCCACGATGACCTGGCCTTGCGTTTGCTGGGCCAGAGGCTGATTGCCGAACAGCGTATTTCCAGCATCTAACAGCAACACGTTCTCCGAAACTTTTCGTTCTTCTTTGATTTTTGTGGCCCGCCGGGCCAGCCCCCCTTTGGGTGGCCTTCAACCACAGGGCTCGGTGTAGCCCATGGTGTCGTTGGTGTGCAGCACCATCAGCTCCAGAAGCTGAGGTACAGGAGTGGGAGTGGGCACGGGGGTAGGGGTCCTGGTTGGTGGGAGCGTCTTGGTAGGCGTGGGCAAGGGTGTGTTTATAGGCAAGGGGCTCGAGGTCAGCTCAGGTGCAGGTGAGCTGCAGCCAACAAGAGCCAATCCCACAGCCGCCAGCGCAACGAGCGCAATCAGCTTGGTTCTAGGCATCATCTCCTCCAGAGCACAACGAAAAATCAGAGCGCGGCCTTGAGGCCGCCGCACAATAGTATAACCCACTAGAGGCAATTTGTCAAAGCTCTCATTTGACCAGGGAGCCAATAGGTGATAAAATATCTATGAGCATTGTCCTTGAAATCGGCAATCGAGATTAGATATGATACAGAAGATAAGCCTGAAGCTGCCTCAGTGGGTTGCTGACAACGTCATCTTGCTCAATGTCAGGCTGAACGACAGATGTTAGTTAAGGAGAGAAGTGATGGAAACAACGATGAAAGCGATTGAAACGACAGGTACGGTTGATGATCGGCGCCAGCTTCACCTGGACGCTCCGCTGCCTGTTGCCGGTCTGAGCCAGGTCCGGGTGATCATCCTGTTCCCGGAAGAGGTGGACATAGACGAGGCTGAATGGCTCAGGGCAGCTGCGACTAACCCGGCCTTTGATTTCTTGAAAGAACCGGCCGAAGACATCTACACACTGGCCGATGGGAAACCCTTCCATGATCAAGGGTAAAGTTGTCCTGGTGCCCTTTCCCTTTGATGACCTGTCAACGACCAAAGTGCGGCCGGCGGTTTGTCTGACTGAGCCTATCGGACCGCATCGTCACGTGGTTTTGGCGTTCATCACCAGCCAGGTGCCACCAAACTTGCTAGAGACCGATCTCGTGCTGAATACGAAGCAGGCGGACTTCTCGATGACCGGGCTGCGGGTGTCCTCCACCCTCCGTCTGCATCGGCTGATGACGGTCTCAATCACGATCATCCGGCGGGAACTGGGCGAGCTCTCACCAAGTATGCGAGCGAAAGTTGACCTGAAACTGCGAAAGCTGTTCAATCTAACGTAGCCATTGTGGGGAATCGGACAAGGGCAGGCCTCCGTGGCCAGCCCGCCCGAACCCAAGGGAATGTAGGTCGTCAAGAGGTGCCGACCACCTCTTTTTGTTCAAGATCACGCTAGCCGGTGGCGGATCGGGGGACGATGATGGAGTTTGCAATGAAGTGATCGTTAATCAAGGAGGCCCTGGGCACCACCTCCGCCAGTCCCCGTCGGCGGGGTCATCGTGCCGGTGAACAGGCTGGGGCTATTGGCGCCGTGGCTGGGGCTGGCAGCGCCGGCTGCACTAGCCGCCCTGGGAGTTGCGCTGGCCTGGAGGCGCGAGGGCTAGAAATCCATATCCACAATAGACCGCAAGGCAGAAGGTTCTGGCGGGCAGTTTGCCAGAACCTTTTGTTTTGAGCACTGGCGTGTCTAGCTGGACAAAGGCGGCCAAGTCGAGTATAATTCTGCCGGAGGATCAGAGATGCCAGAATTCAAGCTCGTTTCCGATTTCCAACCTACGGGCGACCAGCCCACAGCTATCGAGAAGCTGGTGGAAGGGCTTCACCAGGGCCACAAGCATCAGACGCTGCTGGGGGCCACGGCCACGGGCAAAAGCCTGGATGGTCAAGAGCCTCTCTTTTTGTTGCAAAAAGAAAACGACCGATGGGCTCTCCGGCTCGTCCCTATCGGAGAATTCGTGGACGAGCAGGTAGAGTCCGGCACAACGGTCAAGAGGATAAATGACACCCCCATCGCCCCGATAGCAGCAGAGGATTCTCCGTACCGTGTGTTGAGCTTTAACCCCGCTTCGGGGAAGGCGGAACTCAAGCCAGTGACGGCATCCATTCGCCACCCGGCTCCTGCCACCATGTACTATATCCGCACTGCCTGCGGCCGCCAGGCACTGATGACCGGTGATCACAACCTATGGGTGCTACGAAATGGTCAGATGTGCCTATTGCCAACTACTGAAGTCTGCCAGGGCGATTACATTCCCCTGCCACTGTCCATCCCTGGCCCTCAAGATGAGCTCACGTCCCTTGACTTGCTATCCATCCTTGCTTCGACAAAGATATACGTAGCTGCCAATGAACTGATAGCAAAGGCAGTGGCGGGTGGTAGCCGCCAGGAGTTTGTTAGATACTTGAGTCCGTATTACAAAGCCCCCGAAAGCAAGATCAGCGCCATCCTCAACAATAGACCGGATTCGCGAATCCCAATCCATATCTTCACTGTGCTCCTGGAGAAGACCCACCGGCTCAATGGGCAATGGGATCCCAGCCGGGCTAGAGTGGTAGGTAGGTTAGATCGGTGCTCACTGCCAGCCAGCCTATCAGTAACCGATGAGCTGCTTCGGCTGATTGGATATTACATCGCTGAGGGCAATAACCAAAGTCAGAGCGGCTATTTTATTTGGGCTAATCGTTCGCCCAGAATGCGCCTTGACTTTGAGGCCACTCTCGCATCTTTAGACATCCCTTTCACAAACCGGAAAAACGGCGATTATCAGGTCTCGTCTATGCCGCTGACCCTTTTTCTGAAACATATGGCGGGCTCGACCGCTGCCGATAAGCATTTGCCCCCTTTCTGGCCGCAACTGTCCGACTGCCAACTGGGCTTGTTACTGCGTGCTTATTTCGACGGCGATGGATATGTAGAGCGAAGCAGTGCCGTTTGTTGTACTACTGCAAGCTACCAACTAGCCTCTGACCTCGCTTACGCACTGCAGCGCTTTGGCATCTGGGGGCGTATCCGACGAGTGTGGAAAAAGGCCGGCAACTCCCCCCACTTGGGAGCCTGGTATTGGCAGGTGATTATTTCCGGGCAGGATGACCTGCGCGCTTTCCACCAGCACATCGGATTTGGTCTGGAGAGAAAGGCTCAGGCTCTAGCAAGCCAACTGCAACACCACGCCCATTCAAACGTGGACATCATCCCAGGCTGTGGTTTTCGATTCAAGAGCCTTCGGGAAGGACTTGGATTGAGCAACAAGGCTCTAGCCAGAGCCACGGGCTTGAGTCGTGCGGCGATTCTATTTTTTGAGCAAGGTAAACGCAATCCCATCCGGCGGACCTTAGAGAAAATACTAGATGCTCTCAAGCAGATTGCCGATCAACGAGGACACAGAGATAGCGACTGGTGGCAGGAATGGTATTATCTACGCGGCTTGCTTGCTGTCCACTGGTCAATGGTGCAAGCAGTTGAACCCGTTACCTATGCCAAACCTTACGTCTACGACATCAGTGTGGCAGACAACGAAACTTTCCTGGCTGGATTCGGGGGAATGTTCGTCCACAATACTTACGTCATGGCTCAGGTCATCGAGCGGGTGCAGCGACCAACGCTCGTCCTGGCTCATAACAAAACCCTCGCCGCCCAACTGTACAGCGAGTTTCGCGAGTTCTTCCCCCACAACGCCGTAGAATACTTCGTCAGCTACTACGACTACTACCAGCCCGAGGCCTACGTGCCCCAGCACGACCTCTACATCGAGAAGGACGCCTCTATCAACGACGAGATTGACCGACTGCGGCTGGCGACTACCTCCAGCCTCTTCTCCCGCCGCGACGTGGTCATCGTGGCCTCGGTCTCCTGCATCTACGGCATCGGCGACCCCGAAGAGTATGGCAAGGTGGTGGTCAGCCTGCACCGCGGGGAAACCCGCCAGCGAGATAAGGTGCTGCGCCACCTGGTAGACATCCACTACGAGCGCAACGACCTGGACTTAGCTCGCGGCCGCTTCCGGGTGCGGGGCGACACCCTGGAGGTCTTCCCCGCCTACAGCGACCTGGCCTATCGGATCGAGTTCTGGGGCGACGAGATCGTCCGCATCACCGAGATCGAACCCCTGACCGGAGAAGTGCTGACCGAGCACCCCGCCATCGCCATCTACCCGGCCAAGCACTTCATCACCCCTCAGGAGAAGCTGACCCTGGCCCTGCGAGATATCGAGATCGAGCTGGAAGAGCGACTGGCAGAACTCCACTCCCAGGGCAAGCTGCT
>VGOG01000108.1 GCA_016875995.1 Chloroflexota bacterium | reverse complement strand
TACAACCATTGGGTAACGCACCGTGCAGGTCTCAGTTCTGCAACTGCCACAACTGGCGAGAGGAAGTATACCACCAAATCAAGAAAGAGGCAGGTTTGAGTAGCTCCGCAACAAGGCAACCTCAGTCCGCCGAAACCAAGCTCACCAAATCACCCGAGTGTCACATTCATTATCTGAAGGTCTATAGCTTGCAATAGTTGAAAAAAGTCTTGGGAGATGTCCTGTTTTCCGACCACATGCTACTCTTGTAATTGTCACGGAAAAAGTCTAACACTTCGCAGAGGCCATGAGCTTGCCACTTTCTGTTCTGCCACGCAGGGTACGGGAACTCATCTACTCGCCAGAGCCAGGCGTCGAATCCAGCTGGAATATCAGACACATCGTTGCCTTTTGCCAGTTCTATCCTATATCGTTCAAACTCCGGCATGGGATGGCTTATGTTTTTCACCTCGCACTCCTTCCTCCATGCTTCTTGGAGGCGCTCCCCTGATTCATTATCAACCTCATCTGCCGCGTACAATCTCAACAAGCTACCCACGAGATAGGCAGTCACAAAAAGAACAACTGCCAGAAGCAATTCCTGCCCTAGCAAACTTTTGACCCACGACTTCAACCCCAACACTACGAGCACTCCAAAGATAATATATGTAGAGGCAAACACCAGTATAGTGCCTGGCAGTAGAATCCCAAAGATATCTCGTTTTCCCAACGGTTGAAATTGCTCCATTGTGTCCTCCGAACAAGTCAAAATACCACAGCCCAGATGATGCCGAGCGAAGTTTCTCCGCTATCACATAGCCCAGACAACACCCAATTCACGAGCACGATCCACGTAGCGTCTGATTTGTTCGACGCAGGTGTCGTATATATCCATACTCGAATCCTCATGGTACTTTTTGAACCAGTCAACTGTTTCGGCCAAAGCCTCATGCCAGGTATAGACCGGCTGCCAACCTAGAAGATTTGCAGCCTTCTCCCAACTTAGCCTCAAGAGGCCTGTTTCGTGAGGTGCTTGGTCTGAACTAATATCCTCCCATTCGCCTGTGCCCCAAAGCTCTATTAGCTCATGTACTAGGTCCCTGACACTGACAGCCAATGACTCAGGCGGACCAAAGTTCCAGGCTTCAGCGAATCTGCATCCCTCTCGAAGAAGCTTTGTGGCCAGCCATAGATACCCGCTCAGCGGCTCAAGGACGAATTGCCATGGTCGCACGTGGTGTGGGTTGCGGACGCGTACCGCCCGGCCCTCCATCAATGCGCGCATACTATCCGATACAATACGATCCTTACCCCAATCACCACCCCCTATTACGTTCCCGGCCCGCGTGGATGCTACAGCAACTCTATGCTCTTCATACCTGTTTGTAGGGAAGAATGATTGGCGGTATGCCGAAATTGCCAATTCAGCCATAGCTTTGCTTGCACTGTACGGCTCGCTTCCACCGAGACGATCAATCTCCCGATAGCCCCATGCCCATTCTTGATTCTGATAGCACTTGTCGCTTGTAATGCAAACCGCAACCTTAACTGAGTTAGTTAGCCGTATTGCCTCCAGAATGTTGACTGTACCACCGACGTTGATGTCGAACGTGTCTTTGGGACTGGCGTAGGACTCTAGTACAATCGCCTGAGCTGCTAGATGAAAGACTACCTGGGGCTTGAATTCTTCGATCACGTCACAAAGCGCGTCCAGATTGCGAACATCGTTGCGTATGTCAATGACACGCCGGGACAAGTGTGAGGCTTCGAAGTTGCTTGGAATGGTTGGTGGATCCAAGCTATAGCCGATCACCTTGGCCCCCAGTTCATTCAGCCAAATACTAAGCCACGAACCTTTGAAACCAGTATGCCCAGTTACTAGGACTGGCATACCTTGGAAGACACCTTCAAATATACTCTTCATAATATCATTGGCTCCTATCATCGCAAGACAAAGTCGGATATTCTTAGGAATGGTCCCCCGGACGCAAGGTAAGTATACTACGGTTGGCAGTTTCACGCAAGAGAACTCAAGGGGCAACGGGCTCTTTGAAGTCGTAGATGCCGTCGTCTATGGCCCACCTCCGGCTGCAGTCCCGGCAGGTCAATGCCTCCTCCGCCTCGATCAGGTCGGTCCCGTGACAGTCTGGGCAGCGGAAGAAGCCTCGATCTTCGGGTTGGGCGTCCTCCTTTTCCGCCCTGGCCCGAATGAAGACGCTGGGGGCCAGCTTCAACGACGCTGTAGGTCCCTGCAGCAACCCATCCAAAGCGGCCAGGGGGCGAGGGGGAATCAGGCGCTTGAGGAACGGGAGGCGGAAGGAGGATACGGCCAGCTCCCGCCCGATGGTGAAGCCAGCCTCCCTCAGACGAGCCTCCATCCAGGCCGGGTGGAAGTCGTAGTTGAGCTCGACGAACTCGTAGGGCTCAGGGGCAAAGGGGCTCCAGCTCTGGCGGCCCAGCAGGTAACGCAGGATGGCTTTGAGGTGGCGTTTGTTGGCGTACTCTAACACGTAGAACCCCCCTGGCTTGAGCACCCGCTGAATCTCCCGCAAGGCGGCGGGGATGTCCTGCAGGTGGTGCAGCACCCGCACGGTCACGGTGGTGTCGAACAGGGAATCCACGAAGGGCATGGCATACAGGTCGGCGGCCACGTAGACATATTTCCCCTCTCGCCCCCATCGCTCCTGAGCCTGGCGCAGCATGGATTTGGAGTAATCCAGCAGGACGACCTGCTGGTAGCCGTGGTAAAGGTCCACCAGGCGGCCAAAGCCAGCCCCAATTTCCATCAGACGAGCGCCAGCGGGAGGCAACAGCTTGCGGAGGGCGATGCGTTCTGCCAGGTCCTCGTATTCCCGCCCCTGGCCCTCCCAAAAGTCGGTCCGGTATGAGCTGTGTTCGTAATCGCAGATTCTGGTCATGGTTCTGGGGGTGTTTCACGTGAAACAATTTGGTGCGCTTGCTATTATATCACACTCCTTCAAAAGCTCAAATTGGGAAAGTGTAACCGCTCAGCCACGGTTGTCATTGCGAGTTTTCCATGGCGCGGCGTGCCATCCGTAGGGGGCAGAAACTTGGGCAAGGTTCGTAGTGACGGCTTTAGCCGTCGTTTAGCGGCAAAGCGACCGAAGTCGCCACTACGGAAGTCGCCACTACGAACCAAGTTTCTGAGTAGCGGTTTTTGCGAAGCAATCTCCTACTCGTGGCTTGGGGATTCCCTTCGGCAGGCTCAGGGCATGGCTTCGTCGGCAAAAACCGCCTCCTCGCAATGACAGCCTGAGTAGTCACGGGAGGGCCAAGGCAATGCAACGGTTATGGCGGATAGCATTTGGCGAAGCCAAGGCTGAGTTTGCAATGTCGTCAATTTCTGGTATACTGACCCCATCATGGGCAAGACCATTCTGTTGACCGGGCGGCCCCGCGTGGGCAAGACGACCATCATCAAAGAGGTGGTGCGGAGGCTATCGGGCCAGGCAGGCGGCTTCTATACCGAGGAGATGAGGGAGCGAGGCCGACGGCAAGGTTTCAAGATCGTGACCCTGGACGGCCAGGAGGGCATTCTGGCCCACGTGGGCATCAAAAGCCCGATGCGGGTCAGCAAATACGGGGTCAACCTGACCGACCTGGAGGAAATCGGCGTGGCAGCCATCGGCGAGGCCATGGCCCACAAGGACTGCGTGGTCATTGACGAGATCGGCAAGATGGAGCTCTTCTCCCAGGCGTTCAAGGACGCGGTCTGGGAAGCCATCCACAGCGATAAACCCGTCCTGGGAACCATCACCCTGGCCTCTCATCCCTGGGCCGACCACGTCAAGGCTTTGCCCCAGGTAACCGTTGTCGTCGTCACCGAAGCCAATCGCGACAGAGTAGCTCAGCAGGTTTTGGACTCGTTCGAGCAGTAGGCCACCTTACCGAGGTGGTTCACCAATTGCGTTGCCGAGCGCAAATTCAGAGATCGCCCGGAAATTTGTCGCTATAATAAATGCGATTCGTAAGACCTCGGCTCGTTCGAAAGGAAAGTCGTCATGGACAACCGCTCGATTCCCGCTATCGCCGCGGCCATCATGCTCTCGCTGTGTTGCTGCCTGACCCTGCTATGCCTGGGGATAGGGGCAGTGGTAGCGCCCTGGATAGGCGAGCTCCCGACCACCCCCACACCAACCCCCGTGCCCATCATCGTCTGCACCCCTGTGGCCTCGGTCGAGCGCTCCACCGAAGAGCTTTTGGCCGAAATCTCGATCCCGGAACGCGATCTGATAGCCCTCGCCACTCGTCTCAAGAAGGTGGATCAGCCTATTCCCCTGGTGGTAAATGCTACCCCGCCCTCCTACGCTCTGGGCGACAAGGAGGTCTTCTGGGTATCGAACCTGGACGCCAAAGTGAACTATACCACCACGGCCATCCTCAGCTATGTGACTACTCACCTCTACCTGTGGGTAGAGGAGGGCTCCAGTTTCGATCAAGAGGCCCTGAAGAGATCGGCCGAGCGTTTCGAAAGCCAGATCTACCCCACCAACCGCGAGTTCTTCGGAAGCGAGTGGACGCCGGGCGTGGACAATGGCCCCCACATTCACGTACTCCAGGCCAGTGGACTCGGGTCGTCAGTATATGGCTACTATCGGGACACCGATGAGTACTCCAGATTGGTGAACCCCTACTCCAATGAGCGGAAGATGTTCTACGTTAACTCGGACAACTTGCAGCCGGGCACAGAGTCGTACGAGAGCGTCCTGGCTCATGAATTCCAGCACCTGATCCACTGGGCGGTTGATGGCGATGAGGATACCTGGGTCAATGAGGGCTTCTCGGAATTGGCCTCTTACCTCAACGGTTACGATGTAAGAGGCGTTCATCACGCCTTTAGCCACAGCCCGGATACGCAACTCACGTCCTGGCCCAGCAGCCCCGGTGAGTCATCGGCTAGCTATGGGGCCAGTTTCCTGTTCGCTGTCTATTTCCTGGAGCGGTTCGGCGATCAGGCCCTGCGCAGAGTGGTCTCGCACCAGGCCAACGGGGTAAGCGGTTTCGAAGCCATCCTTGTTGAGCATGGCCTGACCTTCGAGGACGTTTTCGCCGACTGGCTGATCGCCAATTATCTGGATGATACTGAGCTGGCAGATGGCCACTATGGTTACCAGGACCTGGCCGTCGGCCCGGCTCGCCTCGACGAAACCCACACTCGCTATCCGGTCCACCGCTCCACTACCGTCCACCAATACGCAGCCGACTACATCGAGTTGCAGGGACAGGGAGATCTGGCCCTGGCCTTCGCCGGTTCAACTCAGGTGAAGCTGGTTCCCAACGATCCTCACAGCGGAAAGTATTTCTGGTGGTCCAATCGCAGCGACAACGGCAACATGACCCTGACCCGAGCCTTTGACCTGACGGGGCTATGGCAAGCCACCCTGAAAGCCTGGCTCTGGTATGACATCGAGGAGGACTGGGACTACGCTTACATCGAGGTTTCGACCGATGGCGGCCAGACCTGGGACATCTTGGAAGGTGAATACACCACCGATTCTAATCCCAACGGCAACAGCTTTGGCCACGCCTACACGGGGAAATCGGGCTCCGCCGACCAGGCCCCAAACTGGGTCGAAGAAGAGATAGACTTGACCCCCTACGTCGGCCAGGAGATTCTGCTGCGATTCGAGTACATCACCGACGGGGCCGTGAACCACGTTGGCTTCTGCGTGGACGACATCACCATCCCCGAACTGAGCTATGTCCATGATGCTGAAAGCGATGAACTGTGGATAGCCGAGGGGTTCATTCGCACTGACAACGTCTTGCCTCAGCGGTTTCTGGTGCAGCTCATCGAAATCGGCCCAGCCGCAAGGGTGCGGCGCATGGAGCTGGACGAGGTCCAGAGGGGCCGTTTAGTAGTGAAGGACCTGGGGAAGGGCATAGAGCGGGCCGTGCTGGTGGTCTCGGCTCTGGCCCCGGTCACCACCGAGCTGGCGAGCTACGATTACTCCATCGAGCCCGCCCCAGAGGGCTGAACGAGTTGCACTGGAGCGTGTGGCAACGTGTATGCACCTGGCCAGCTCCGACCTCTCAAGGTTAGGACACCGGGGAAGCGATTTGACATAGAACGCATGTTCGTGTATAATTGTCTTGACTAAATTCAGGAGGTGATGGATCATGGATTTGTCGGAGCGTCAGAGGAAGATCCTCAGCTTTGTGCAGGCTTTCACCCGCGAGAACCACTATCCCCCCACTATCCGCGAGATAGGCGAGGCCGTGGGCATCTCTTCGACATCGGTGGTTAACTACAACCTGAACATCCTTGAGAAGAGGGGCTATATCGCACGGGATAAGACTGTCTCCCGAGGGCTAAAGCTGGTGGCCAGATCCGGATCGGGGGCTGGTAGAGCCAGGGATAATGTCGTCAACATTCCCCTGCTGGGTCGGATCGCCGCTGGCGAGCCCATCCCCATCCCCGACAGCGATTTCCCACCCTTTGGCTACGAGACCATCGAGCTGACCCGCAGCATCATCGGTACAGGAGAAGGCATCTACGCCCTGCAGGTACGGGGAAACTCAATGATTGATGCTCTGATCCACGACGGCGACATCGTGATCATGAAGCACCAGGAGGAGGCAGCGAACGGCGAGTTGGTGGCCGTCTGGCTGAAGGACGAGAAGGAGACCACCCTGAAGCGCTTCTACCTGGAGGGAGGACAGGTGCGCCTGCAACCAGCAAACCCGACCATGGAACCGATCTACGTTCACCCCGCCAACGTGGAGATTCAAGGAAAGGTGGTTCTAGTAATCCGCCAACTGGACTAAGGCCAAACCTTAAAATTTTCAGAAAACCCATTTTCCCCCTTGACATAGAACGCATGTTCTGGTATAATATATAGTAGAACATGCGTTCTATTTTGTGGGAAAGGAGCTGTTACCGATGAGAAGCTTAAGCCAACGCCAAAGAGAAGTTTATGATTTCATCGAAGCCTTCACTGGTAGGAAGGGGTACCCTCCCACTCACGAGGAGATTCGCCAGAGCCTGAACATGAGCACCAAGTCTCTAGTCAACCATCACCTGAGGGCTCTGGAGAGGAAGGGCTTGATCGAGCGAGAGCCCGAAACCCCACGCGGGATCAAGCTCCTCGAGGGTCTCAGGAGCTTCAAGGTGCCCCTGCTGGGGCAAATCGCCGCCAGCGCGGAGCCTATCTCCTTCGCGGACGAGGACTACGAGGAGATCGAGCTGACGCCCGACATCGTCAAGCAGCAGGACGGCCTGTACGCCCTGCGGGTGAAAGGGGACTCGATGATGGATGCTTTGATCCACGACGGGGACATCGTGGTGATGAGGCATCAGAGGGTGGCCGAGGCTGGCGAGATGGTGGCGGTGAGGCTGAAGGACCAGAACGAGACTACTCTGAAGAGATTCTATCCGCAAGGCAAGCGGGTGCGCCTGCAGCCGGCCAATGCGACGGTGAAGCCGATCTACGTCCATCCCGCCAAGGTGGAGATCCAGGGCAAGGTGATGGCGGTGATCCGTCAGGTGGCATGAGTCAAGAAAGGGGTTGTGAACATGGGCAAATTGACGAACAAGATATGCCAGTACCGCAGTGTGGCCCGCGATGGCCGTATCGTCTGCACCAAGATCGTAGAGGGGGACAACGAGGTTTCGCCTAACCTGTGTCGGGACTGCCCCGCCAGGCAGGTTTCCTGTGATAAACTGCGCTTCTCACTACAGAAGTTCTCTCCCTCACCCATCGTGGTTCGCTACGGGAATGGCCACTCCGAGGTGTGGAACGATGAGCCTCCCAGGATCAGTTTCCTGCAGGCAGCCTGCGCGGCCAGGATCGCTCCGGTCAGCGACCCGCGCCGGTGCGCGGTTTGCGCGCTGCGAACCGTTGGCGAGCCAATTCTGGAGGAGATTCCCTTGCCTCAGGTGGCTCGACCAGCTCACCACGAGGTGGCCAGTGGTGGCAAGGTGATAGTCTTTCCTCAGCGCGTGGCCGTGGCTGCCAGTTGAGCGTGAGGGATACAAAGCTTCCCCCAGAATTGGGGGACAGAGGGGGACGATGAGACGTTTGTTGGAGTATCAGGCCGAACGAATTGAGATGGTGCTGGCGAGTCACAAGGTGCCCTCCCAGGTCTACAGGGGTACGGTTACCCCTCGCTTCGTGCGCTTCGAGCTGATGCCAGTCGTGGGCACCAAGGTCAGCCACGTCAAGGGCCTGGGCGAGGAAATAGCCCTCTCCCTGGGCATCCCCTCCTGCCGCGTGTTCCGGCAGGGCGGAAAGATCAACGTAGAGATTCCCCGCGAGACGCCCCACACGGTCAGGCTGCTCGCTCTGTGTCGGCGGCTGGCCGAGATACCACCCTGCACCGCCATCCTGGGCCTGGACGAGGAGGGAACTCCGCTGCTGCTGCGCCTTCCCAGCGCGGACGTGGCCCACGTGCTCATCGTGGGTAGGACAGGCTCAGGCAAGACCGAGTTGGCCCGCGCTATGATCGCCAGCCTGGCCATGTACAATCGCCTGGGGGAGGTACAACTGGTCTTGATTGACCCCAAGGGACAGGGCTTCACCCCCTTCGGCACTCTCCCCCACCTCCTGTATCCCCTGGTAGACGACGTGGAAGCGGCCTTGGAAGTACTGAAGCGCCTGGCAGTGGAGATGGAGAGGCGGGATCATCAAAAGGTGACGCAGCCACAGGTGGTGGTATTCATTGATGAATTGGCCGATTTGATGATGATAGGGGGCAAAGAGATGGAGCACCTCTTGACGCGCCTCTTGCAGCGGGGGAGAGGGGCAGGGATCCACCTGGTGGCTTGCGTCCAGAAACCCACCGTGGCCATCATCGGCTCGCTGGTCAAGTCCAACTTCCCGGTGCGCATCGTGGGCAGTGTGGTCAGCCCAGAGGACGCCAAGGTGGCCTCAGGGCTGGCAGGCACGGGAGCCGAGAGGCTGTTGGGCCGGGGGGACTTCCTGGTAGTAGCCCAGGGGCAGGTGATGCGCCTGCAGGTTGCTTACGTGTCCAGTCAGGAAATCGGCGAGCTGACGGCCCGTATCAAGGAGGGGGGGCGCACGAGCAGGCGTTGGGTGGATGAGGCTACCGGGACAGACGGGATGAGGCCCTTGAAGCGTCTGGCTGTCAGACTGAAACTGGTGAAGTGAACACGAAAGGATTCCGATGAAAAAGGTAGCAATCGTAGCAGTAATTGCCTTCGCTGTGACCCTGGCGGTGATCATCGGCCAGCGGATGTCCACCGACGCCATGGCCGTGGTGATCGGGGTGGCATGCGGAGTGGTGGCGTCTATACCGACCAGCCTGTTGATTCTGACGGTGACTAACAGGCGTGGGGAGCGGGAGGTGCAGCGTCAGCCGAACTACCCGCCGGTGGTCATCGTCAACCCAGGAAACAACCAGCCGCGCTATCTGCAGCCGCCTTTCCCCACTCCGCTGAGCCAAGGGCAGGAGCGCCAGTTCAGGGTCATCGGCGATGAGGACGTGGTGCTGGAGGAGGGGCGGTACTTCCAGTAACCGTCCAGGTGCCAGGCACATCCGGTGAGGATTTCAGGGCCAAGGTACCTTCACCTCGTTGTCGCTGCTGGGCTAGATGGCTGTTCGGAAGTGCCTGGCCCCTCAAAACAGCGCCGGTAGAATCGCCGGCGCTGTCTTTATTCCTTGGTTCCCACCAGGTACACCGCCTGCCAGGGCTTGTAGCGGCTGAAGAACTTCTCCCTGGCAATCACCTGGTCGCCCTCTTTGATGATGCGGTAGATGGTCACATCAACGCCATTGCGGGCCCATTCGACCTGTTTGGTCGTCCCCTTGGGCAGCGTGGGCTCCTCCTGGTAGATGGGTTCCCCGTGGGGTACCACGTTCTCCTCGAAAGGCCCTTCCATCTCCACCGTGCGTCCGGTCTTGGTGCTGTAGAAGTGGAAGCTCAATACTCCTGTTTGCAGATCGGTCTCGGTTTCGATGAGGAGGTGGTAAGGGGTATCGTTCAGGAACTTGAAATCAACCGCTGGCGCAAAGACGGTGGCATCCAGCCCCACGGGTGGTTCGTACCAACTTACCCGGAAGCTGTGGGGGGCGCGCTCGCGGATGGAGAAGCCACCCCAGAAGGCAGCCCGGAAGGCGGTGGTGGCTACCTGGCAGATGCCGCCGCCGATTCCTTCCGTGGTGCGATCGCCTGTGATGATCACCGATTCCTCGTATCCGGTCGCGGCGCTAACCTCGCCCAGGTTGTCGTTGAAAGAGAAAACCTGGCCCGGAGGGATGACCAGGCCATGGAACTGGGAAGCGGCAACCTGGATGTTTCGTGCCCGGCTGGCTGATGAACCCTTGAAAGAGGTGGTGCCCTCGCTGACCAACTCCACGATCCCCAGGTTAGGCCCGTCGTCATCAGCCGCCTGAGGCCTGACGGCCAGGATGGGCAGGGTAATCTGCCGGTTAGCGGTGGCTGCCTGGGTGTTGATAAGTCGCATTGTCTCAGCGATATCTAACGCCCGCCCCTCTCGGCTGGGGACGATCGGGGTCAGGCTGCTCGTCGCATCATCGAAGTCGAAGCGAGCATTCTCAGGAGGCCGCTCGATCTGAGCGGCCAGGCCCGCAACGTACGCGCCAAGCTTATCCTGGTCCAACTCAACTTCCAGCTTTACGCGGTCATCGTTTTCTTTGACCTGGCGGATGATCAACATATCAGCAATCGTCTCCTGGCCCAAAATCCAGGGTCGAAGATCTCCCACCAGCTCACCCCGGACTTCGAAATTGGGGCTGAGAAGCAAAGGGCTGCCGATCATGGTCTCGATCAGGGCCTGGGCCTGGCTGACGTCGGCAACGAGAGGTGGTTTTTCGTGTACAACCAGCTCCACTTCGCCCCCTGAGAAGCTGGCGACCCGTTCGTGAAGAAGCTGGTAGGTGGCTGCCAGGTCCACGTCCAGCCCCACTTGACTGAAGGTGACCTCGACCTGCAGGCCGTGCACGGTCAGGTCGGCGTTGCGCATGGGGCGATTCACCTCTCGTGCTACCTGGCTCAGGAAGACGGTAGCTACACCGGTGTCGAATTTCAGGCTAGGCCGGACAAGGTGGCCCTGCCTCAGGGCTTGAGCTTGTTCCTTCAGGCTCTCCAGGATGGTGGCTTTGCGTCCCACGGCGTAGGCTGAAACCGCCGTAGCTGGTGCATCCAGGCTCACGCCCAGGTCCGAAGCCGAAAGTCGCCACGATTGTTGGCCGTAGCGCAGGGTCAACGGTTCCCCCTGGTAGGGATTCAACTGCTGGTCCAGGAGCGTCATCGCCTGGTGCAACTCCAGTCCGCCCACGTCGAGTCCCAGGACGGTGACCCCCGGATAGATACGACTCTGGTGTCGCCACTCAAAAACCAACACCGCCAGGGATGCCACCAGGGCGTTGATGGCCACAACGTAGACCACAAAAATGGCAAGTTGGGTTATCCAGAAAATCGTTCGTCTCAAGAACATGGGTTCATCAAAGAGGTATTAAGTCCTTATTAGCAGGCGCAGCATCGCCTGGTGGATCAGGCCGTTAGTGGCCAGACAGCCCTCGGAATCAGGGTGCCATGGTGAGCCAGCCAGGTCGGTGACGATTCCCCCAGCCTCCTGGATGATCACGCTGGCGGCGGCCACGTCCCAGGGTTGCAGCAAGAAGTGGAAATAGACATCGGTCCAGCCTGCGGCCACGTAGCACAGACCCAAAGCCGCTGAGCCGGTGCTGCGTATGGTTCCTGCTCTAGGAGCGATTTCAGCTACCACCTGGGCCATTTGAGAGCGCAAATCTTGCTTGCGGGCCCAATCAAGGCCGACCAGGGCATCTATTAACCTTTCGACACCGCTGACGTGGATCCTGGTATCGTTGAGGTAAGCACCCTGACCGCGCTGAGCCTGAAACAACTGATCGCTGAGCGGATCATAAACCACCCCCAGGATGGCCTCTCCCCGATAGCTCAGGCCAATCGAGACCGAAAAGCACGGATAACCGCGGGAGTAGTTCGTCGTACCGTCCAGGGGATCCACGATCCAGCAATAATCGGACGCGCCGCCGGGTGTTTGCCCTGCCTCCTCAGCCCAAATATCGTGGTCCGGATACCGGGCTCGAAGGATGTCTATCGCTTTATCCTGAGCCATCAGGTCGGCCTCGGTGACGATATCTCGCAACCCCTTGCTTCTGACATCGTGTGACCTTCCGAGCTCTTCCAGGAGTACCTGGCCAACCTGACGAGCGGCCTCGATAGCCGTCTCCAGCACCGCTAAACCTCCACACTCTTCTGATGATCGCCGAGGGTCTCCGACCGAGGCGAAGGGGGCTCGGTCGGGAGACCTTCGCCCATCACAAGTGCATTGCGGCTATTCTTCAACTATTTCGATCTGCGCCGGCTCCTCGACGATGATCTCCGGCGCGCCCTGGTATTCTTTGACCAGGCCGGTGACCCGCACCAGCTTATCCAGAAACAGCTCCTCCGGCGGCTCAGGGAACTTGTCCCAGTCGTCGGGGAAGATGACCGCTTTGAAATAACGGCTATAATCCTGGTGGAAGTTCAGGAAGACCACCTTGCCCGAATTGTAGGTCTGGACCACCCTGCCTTCGATGGTCACCACCTGCCCGTAGTACCGGGCGGCGTCTTGCCAGGAAATTATGGCCTCCGTCGGGGCAGGTGTGGCCTGGGTGGGCGGTGAGGTAGGCGGGGCGGATGGTTGGGCGGGAGTGGCTGGCGGCTGCGCAGGGGTAGCTGACGGCTGGGTGGGGGTAGCTGGCGGTTGGATGGCGATGGTAGTCGGGCAAGGAGGGCAGGATGGGCAGGAGGTATCAACCGCCATTTCGATCTGAGTGGGCTGTCTGACGATGATCTCTGGTGCTCCCTGGTACTCCTGAATCAGTCCCGTTACGCGCACCAGTCTTCCGTAGAACAACTTCTCCGGGGGCTCTGGAAACTTGCCCCAGTGGTCGGGGAATATGACAACCGTGAAATGATCTTGATAGTCCTCGTGAAAATTCAAGAAGACCGCTTTGCCGGAGTTGTACGTCCTGACCACTGCCCCTTCCACAGTCATGGTCTGTCCGTAGTACTGGCCTGCGTCTTGCCAGGAGATCAAGTTATCCTTTGGGCCGCTGGGCCAAATAAGTGCGGCTGACGAGGAGGCTGGCGTATAGGTGGGATAAGGCGTGTACGTGGGGTAAGGGGTGTACGTGGGATAGGCGTCAGAGCCGGCCGGCGTTCA
>VGOG01000107.1 GCA_016875995.1 Chloroflexota bacterium | reverse complement strand
ATCTCTTGGACAATATCTTCTGTGTTGAACAACATAGCTTACCTCCCGGTTCTTGTCGAAGGATTGGGTACAACGGCCTTATTTTAACCGAGATTAGCTATATCTTCAACTCATTTTGAACACACCCAAATGAATCCCTAACCCTCCGACAGCGCGTTGTTCCAGGGGCACGGTCAGATCCGGCGCTGGGACAGTGGTAGGATCAAAAGGAGCGGCTTCATCGCGTAGACGAATCACCAGGGCATCTCCTTCTTGACCCACCTCGATCTCAACAGCCCCCCCCTGCCCCTGGTAGCCATGGATGATAATGTTGCTGGCCGCTTCATCCACAGCCAGGACCACGTCGGGGATTATGGCCGGATCAACCCCAAGCGCTGTCGCCACTTCCTCGACGAAAAGGCAAATGGCGGCCAGGTTCTTTAGCTCGGCTGCGATGTGAAGAGAAATGCTAGGTTTCATCTTACAGGCAGGGCATCATTCCCCCATGTCGGCGTTTGTCCAGGCCGCAATGGGTGTTTCTCAGAAGCTGCCCACGGCCTCGACAACATCGGGGTAGATCTTGAAGAGGGGAGTGAGCCCGGCCAGGTCGAAGACCTGGGCGATGCGAGGTGGCATGCTGGCCAGTCGCAGGTCACCTCGATTCCATCGCCTACAGGCCTTGAGAATCGAGATCAGAACCTTTAATCCTCCACTGGAAATGTACTCCAGCCCCTCAAGGTCCAGACAAATGCGAAATCGGCCCTCGTCCACGATTGACCTGAGGACCTTATCTAAATCGGGCGCTGTCGCGCTGTCAACGCGGCCACTCACTGTGACCAAGTCAACTCGCCTCAACTGCCTGGTGGTGATTTCCATGTTTAGCTTTCCTCCTGTGTATGGTATAGGGTGTAGATTCGGGGAGTTCCCCAGACTAAATGCCGTGGATGACTTCCTACCCTTATTATAACCTAACCACGAGACTTGCGCAAACGAATGTGGTTGATTTCCTGATTGACTTCCCATTTAGCCTATGATATAATATTCTACGGAAACATACGTCCAAGGATTTGGCCGAGATAGGGTGCAGGAGTTGATCCCTGGTGGTGCCAGGCCAACACAGCCCACGCAGCTCTCAAACCTGACGCCAGCCAAGGCTGTGCTTTTGCACGCCTTGAGGCTGGCGTTTTACTTTTCCCTCGCAGGGAGAGGGTTAGGGTGATGGAAAACTCGCAATGACATGGTGAGCAGTTGTGGTGTTTGGGTGATCAGGAGGTTGAGATGCAATGTCCAAAATGCAACACCGAAAACCTGGAAGGTGCCAAGTTCTGCCTGAACTGTGGGGCCAAGCTCGTTACCACCTGTTCCCAGTGTGGGAGCGAGCTACCTCTCCAGGCCAGGTTCTGCTTCGTTTGTGGTACGCTGGTGAGTGCTCCACCATCCGAGGCGGCGCGTGAGCCCGGTGCGGTCGGCCTCACCGAGGCCCTCAAACGATTGGTGCCCAAGGAGTTTGCCGAGCGGCTGCTGGCGACGCGGGGCAAGGTTGGCAGCGAGCGTAGGATGGTGACCATCCTCTTCTCCGACGTCAAAGGCTCCACGGCCATGGCCGAGAAGCTGGACCCGGAAGAGGTCATGGAGATCATGAACGGGGCCTTTGAATTCCTCATTCCGCCCGTCTACCGCTACGAGGGGACACTGGCACGGCTGATGGGCGACGCCATCCTGGCCTTCTTCGGTGCGCCCATCGCCCACGAGGACGATCCTGAGCGGGCCTGCCGCGCCGCTTTGGAGATCATCGAGGGGGCAGGGAGGTACGCCGCTCGTTTGGAGCGTGAGCGTGGTATCCGTGGCTTCAACGTGCGGGTGGGGATCAACACGGGCCTGGTGGTGGTGGGCGAGGTTGGCTCCGACCTGCGGGTGGAGTATACGGCGATGGGGGACGTGGTGAACCTGGCGGCGCGGATGGAGGGTGCGGCTGAGCCGGGCACGATCCTTATCACCGAGGAGACGCACAAGCTGATCGCTCCCCTCTTCGAGGCCGAATTCCTGGGCCCCATTCAGGTCAAGGGCAGAACGGAGCCTGTGGCTACCTACCGCGTGCTGGCTGCCAAAGAGGTGGCGGGCAAGGTGCGGGGTATCGCTGGCCTGGAGTCGCCGCTGGTGGGGCGGGAGGCCGAGTTCGGTGCCCTGGGAGAGGCTGTGGAGCGCCTTCGGGTTGGTGTGGGTGGTGTAGTGACGATAGTGGGGGAGGCGGGCATTGGGAAATCCCGCCTGGTGGCGGAGTTGCGCAAACAGGCTTCGGCCGACCTGCAATGGGTAGAAGGTCGCTGTCTGTCCTACGGCACCTCCATCGCCTACCTCCTGTGGCTGGACGTACTGCGCGGGTTGCTGGGCGTGACCGCAGAGGCGACACCACTCGCCGTGCGCGATGTGCTGCGGGAACGCATCCAGTCCTTGTGTCCACAGCGCTTCACCGAGGTCTACCCGTATCTGGCTCGGCTCATGTCCTTGCCTTTGGATGAGGAGGCTGAGAGCGCACTACGTGGCCTGGCGGGCGAGCAGCTTAAACAGGCCACTTTCCGCGCCGTGGAGACGCTCATCGAATGTGCGGCCAGTGACCGTCCACTGGTTCTGGTGGGCGAGGACATGCACTGGTCCGACCCCACCTCGCTCGAATTACTCGAAACACTGTTAGCCCTCACTGATCGCGCCCCCTTGCTGTTCATCTTCCTCTTTCGTCCGCTGATCGAGCATGGCTCCTGGCGGGTCAAGGAGAGTGCGACGCGGCTCTATCGCCACCGCCACACCGATCTGTGGCTGGGTCCTCTGTCGGCTGGGGAAAGCGAGAGGCTGGTAGGCAACCTGCTGGGAGTAGAGGGTTTGCCCCAGAAGCTAAAGTGGCGGATTCTGAGCGACACAGAGGGGAACCCCTTCTACGTGGAAGAGGTTCTGCGCTCGCTGATTGACGACGGGGCCATTGTGCGGGACGAAGCCAGTGGGCGTTGGCAGGCGACGCGGGAGGTGGCCGACATCCCGATTCCAGATACCCTGCAGGGGGTGCTGATGGCACGCATTGATCGGCTGCAAGAGGAGACCAAACGGGTCTTGCAGATGGCGTCGGTCATCGGGCGCATCTTTCTGTACAAGGTGCTGGCGGCCATTGCCGAGGAGGAACGGGAGCTGAACAAGCACTTGGTGACCTTGCAGCGGGAGGAGATGATTCGCGAGCGGGCGCGGATACCGGAGTTGGAGTACATCTTCAAGCATCATTTGACTCAGGAGGCAGCGTACAACGGCTTGCTGAAGAAGCAGCGGCGCGTCTTTCATCGGCAAGTGGCCGAAACACTGGAGCAGATGTTCCCCGAGCGCATCGAGGAGCAGGTCGGTCTGCTGGCCCATCACTGGGAGCGTGCGGGCGAGCCGCAGAAGGCCATACACTACCTGCTCCAGGCCGGGCAAAAAGCCGTGCGGGTGTCCGCCAATCAGGAAGCGATTGCGCACTTTACGAAGGGCCTGGAGCTGCTCCAGACACTACCAGATACCTCACAGCGCGCCCAGCAGGAGTTTGTCCTGCAGCTTGCCCTCAGTGCTCCACTCATAGCCACCAGGGGATGGGGAGCCCCGGAGGTGGGCCTTGCCTGCCGGCGCGCGCGGGAACTGTCCCGGCAGATGGGCCAGCTGCCTCAGCTGCCCTCACTGCTGAATCTGCTGTACCAATTCTACCTCATCCGGGCGGAGCATGAGACGGCCCTCGACCTCGCCAAGGAGATCGTCGCGGTCGCCGAACGCGGGCAAGACCCGCTGCAGATCGCATTCCCCCTGGGGTCGCTGGGGACCTCCTCTTTCTACATCGGTGACTTCACGTCGGCCAGAGCATGCCAGGAGCAGTTGATCGCCTCCTACGACCCCGAGCTACACCGCTCGATGGCATTCGTTTACGGGCAGGACCTTGCAGTCCTGCACATGGGCTACCTGGCTCGGACGACGTGGTTCCTCGGCTATCCCGATCGGGCCGTGGAGCTGAACCGCGAGGCGATTGCCCGGGCCCAAGGGCTGGATCACCCTTTCAGTCTGGCCCTGGCTTTCTCCATGGCCTGTTGGACACACACGGAGCGGCGCGAAGTCGCAGCAACCGAAGAACGGGCAGAGGCGGCGATTCGAATCGCCGCCCCAAGGGGGTTCGTCTTCTTTGAGTCAATGGGGCTTTGCTTTCAAGGCTGGGTGCGAATCCAAGAGGGAGCGATTGAGGAAGGAATGGCACAGATCCGTCAGAGTGTGGCGGGCTTGCGGGCCATGGGCAGTGAGTTCCACCACCCCCATTTCCTCAGTTGGCTGGCTGAGGGACACGCGAAGGCGGGGCAGGTGGAGGAGGGGATTGCTCGACTCGCCGAGGCGCTGGAGCTGGTCGAGAGGACGGGGGAACGCTACTACGAGGCGGAGATCCATCGCCTCAAGGGGGACTTGCTGTGGATGCAGGGGAACGGGCCCGAAGCTGAGGCCGAGTATGATAAGGCGATCCAGGTGGCGCGCCAGCAGAGCACAAAGTCTCTGGAGCTGCGGGCCACGATGAGCCTGAGCCGTCTCTTGCAGACGCAGGGCAAGCAAGAACAAGCCCGACAACTGCTGGCCGAGATCTATAGTTGGTTCACAGAGGGGTTTGATACGCCAGACTTGAAAGAGGCCAAAGCGCTGCTCGAAGAGTTATTGTGAGGGAAGCCCAGCGACTCACAGACCAGGGCGAGAGGATGAAACTGTACAGCAAGGTGCACGGAATCCTGGTCGAGGAGGCGCCGATCTTGCTCCCGGTCTACTACCGATGGATCGATCTGGTGAAGCCGTGGGTGAAACTAGGGGGACCGACAATGACCTGGAAGGACGTCATCATCGAGCCGTATTAGCCGTCGGCAGGTGAAATCTTAAGGTGCAACGCACTTCGACCGACAGAAAGTGCGTTGCACCTGGCCTGCCTAGACGCTTGACCTCCGTGCTTTTCTGTGATATACTATTGTACAAACAGGTGTACAATGTTGCAAGGAGAGGATGATATGGAGCGCGTATTGAGTGTCAGTGAGACACGAGGACGGCTGACCGGTCTGGTGCAGCAGGTCGCCGAGCGGGGTGGAGAAGTCATCATCACCACCCGCGACGAGCCAATGGCCGTCCTGATGAGTTATCGGGCCTACCAGCGCTGGCGAGAACGTCAGCGGCGTCAGGCACGAGTCCAGTTTGCAGAACTGCTGAGTTCGGCGCAGGAGTTGATCGAGACCACATTGGAAGGGAGTCGCGAGGCCGGCGATAGTGACTTGTACCTCTTCTGGCACAACTTCAAGCCGCTAGCCGAAGACCTGTGGCAGGCTGGTCTGGAGGTCTCAGAGGGACACGCCCTCATCACCTCCACGCTGCTCGACGTGACACTGATGGTCTTGGACGGTGATGCCCCGCTGCAACCAGAGCACCTCGCCGTTCTGAAACGCATCGCGACCGACCTCCTGCCCCGCCCGGAACTGACGGCCGACGATGCGGCTCAGGCACACCGCCTGCTGGTCGAGGGAGGACTGCGCACGGTGTTCCCTGTGGAGGGTGATCTGGCGACATTGTACGAGGAAGCGATGTAATGGGCGACGGTCCCCGTGTCTTCCTCGATACCACTATCCAGATCGAGCGCCTGACCGGCACCCGTGCCCGCCGCGCTCAGTTGACTGTCCAACTGACGGGCAAAAAGGTCGTGACCTCGACCTACGTCTTGGGCGAGTTTCTGCGCACGCTGGTCAAAGATTGCATCACCTTGTACACGCTGGTCTCGCAGAGTGTTTACCTGGATGACGTGGAGGTGCAGATCGCCAACCGTTTCAACAAGCGCGAAGCGAGCCGCTGCTTATTACTGTGGGCCACCTTGCAGCGGGCACGAGTCTATGGACGGGAAAAGGTGCTCTGCACCCTGCGCACGTACATCGAATATGGCCTGGTGCAGGCGTTTATGGCTGGTGTGGACCAGGTAAGCGACGCCACGGGTTGTGGATTGGCACAGGAACGACCCCATTGGGTTGAAGGGACGTACCGTCTGCGAGCACAATGCCGGCGCGAGGTCAAAGAATGCCAGTTGGAAGAGTGGCTGGCCGCACATTCCGCCGCACTGGACGGCGTAGCGCTACATCTACGCGCCTCTGAGGAGCCGGCCTTGGTCAGGATTGGCGAACTGCTGGATGAGTTCCCTCAAGAACCTGAGACCGTGCGGGGGCGCAACTGTACCTGGTACCTGGGCGACCTGATCATCACCCTGGAGTGTCCCGCCGACGCTGCTCTCTACACCACCAATCGCCGCCACTTCGAAGTGCTCTGCGCGCAATTGGGTAAGCCGATGTACGAGCCGTAGAACGTAGGAGGCTCAAATGTCCAAGGTAACCATGCTCCGAAAAGTTCCCCTGTTCGCTGGCCTATCTGACCAGGAACTCGAGGTTCTGGCGGGCAGTCTGGGGAGGCGTACCTTCGCTAAAGGGATGATCATCTTCCACAAAGGTAGCCTTGGCCAAACCCTGTACATTATCGAGGCGGGCAAGGTGCGCATCTTTATCCTCAGCGAGTCTGGCCAGGAGATCTCAGTCAACATCTATGGTCCCGGCGATGTCTTCGGGGAGCTGGCCCTGCTTGATGGCTTGCCCCGTTCGGCCGGGGCGGTGGCTATGGAGAAGACAGTGACCCTCACCCTGCATCGCGATGATTTCCTGCGGCATCTAGAAGCCTATCCCCGCATGTCCAAGAGCATGATGGAGGTGCTGAGCACTCGCCTCAGGTATACCACCGCTTACGCTGAGAGCCTGTCCTTTCTCGACGTCTACGGTCGGGTGGCCGCAAAACTCCTGGAACTGGCCGACCGCTACGGAGTGAAGAAAGACGGGATCGAGATAGACCTGCGCTTGACCCAGGCTGAGCTGGCCACCTCGGTGGCGACCACCCGGGAGAGCGTGAACAAGGTGCTGGGCACTTTCCGCGATCAGGGATTGATCGAGGTCGAGGCGCAAAGGATCACTATCCTGGACCTGCCGGGGTTGAAGAGACGAGTCTTGTATTGATTCAATAGAGTGTGACCAAATTCACAGTGAAAGTGTGAACTGGCTCATGGAAGGAAAGCGACTTATCTTGTATAATAGAGGCAAGATTGAATCGAGAATCCAATTCGGAAGGAGGTAGAGCGATGTATATCAGTGCACACGAAGCCGAATTGCTGATGAGAGAGCGCACAAAGGATGCACTGCGCGAGGCCGAACGGGAAAGGTTAGGCCGAATGGTCAACTCTGCCAGGCCAGGGCTTCTGGGCCAGGCTCTAGTAAGCATCGGTGGCTTGCTGATCTCCACCGGCAAGAAGCTGCAAGCACGGCACGCACCACTCCAGGCCGGTTTCATGGGTCTCCCCTCACCCGCAAGTCAATAACGAAGCCCCACTGGTTGGCCCAGTCGCAGGTCGTGTTAGGGGTGCACCCCTCACCATTAACGGCGGCTTCTCCCCCAAGCCTCCGCGACCTCTCGCGGAGGAGGGGGTTAGCGACTCCCAACTATACTATACTAAGGAAGGAGGTGAATCACCATGTCGAAGGAAGCTGTGCAGGCGGTGATCGGCAGGGCGGTGACGGAGAGCGAGTTCCGCAGGACCCTGTTCGCCGACCCCAACGAGGCGCTGGCAGGCTACGACCTGACTGAGGCCGAGGTCGCCTCCCTGAAGGCCATTGACTTTGAGACCATGGAGTCCTTCGCCGGCGGCCTGGATGAGCGCATCTCCAAGGCTTTCAGCTTTGGTATCCAGGCGGCACTTACGTCCGCTGCGAGCTTCGCTGCTGCCGCCGCTGACCGAGCCGCCGCTGCCGCCCGAGCTGCCGCCGCCGCCGACCAGGCTGCCGCTGCCGCTAAGCAGGTGGCCGCTGCCGCCGACCAGGCTGCCGTCGCCGCTGAGCAAGCGGCTGCCGTCGCCGCCGACCGAGCTGCCGTCGCTGCTGCTGACCAGGCTGCCGTCGCGGCCCGAGCTGCCGCCGCTGCCGCTGACCAGGTTGCAGCCGCGGCCCGAGTTGCCGCCGCCGCCGCTGAGCAAGCTCGCGCCGTAGTTTAGCTCGAAGAGGCCATGCCCCATGGGCCAGGGTGGGCGGGAATGACGGAACAGTCACGTTAACATCCTCCCCTCTCATCGGAACGCGGAGTACAGCAGCATCTTCAGGGACGGGACATCAACATTGAGCTGCCTGCTGGATGTAGGCAGCTCAATGTCCTTTGGGAAAAGACAGCAGGATATGGTTGGCTTCAGCTTTGACTGGCAGTTGGTGCTTCTGCCCAACGGGCTACGGCTGATCACCATTGCTCGACCCGGCACGCCCACTGTGGCCGTGCGGGCCTACGTCCGCGCCGGCAGCCGCTACGACGTCGAACACAAACTGCCCGATGCACCTCGCCCGCCTCTCGGTCTGGCCCACTTCACCGAGCATCTCCTCTTCAAAGGCACCCACATCCGCAGCCAGCGGGAAATCTTCGCCGCCGTGGAGCGGCTGGGAGGGGTGCTGGATACCGAAACAACCAAAGAGTACACGACTCTCCGGGCCGTTACCCCTCGCCAGGGCCTGGTTACTGCCATAGACATCCTGGCCGAGGTGTTGATGGAACCTGCCCTGCGGGAAGAGGACTTCTGGAAGGAGAAGCTGATCGTCCTGGAAGAGATTCGCCGTGCTCAGGATCAACATCGCCTCATCTTTGACCTCTTCGCCGAGACCCTGTGGCAGGATCACCCCTTGCGCTTCCCCATCCTGGGCACCCTCGAAGGACTACATGACCTGGATTATGAGCTCCTGCTCTCTTTCTACCGTCAACGATACGTGGTCGGCAACATGCTGCTAGTGGTGTGCGGCGACATCGAACACCAAGAGGCCCAGCGACTGGTGGCGCACAGGCTTGCCAGCCTTCCACCTGGGCTCGAGCAGCCACCGGCCCCCATGCATGAGCCCCCACTGAACGAGTCACGATCTGCTCACCTGAACAAGGACGTCCACCAGGTCCACTTGCTCATCGGCGTGCCCACTCTCAGCATGAAGCACGAGGACAGGAGTGCGCTCAAGGTCGTCGAACGGGTGCTGGGCATGGGGGGCAGCGCGCGGCTGTATCAGCGACTGCGGGAGGAGACGCAACTGGTTTACAGCGTGAACACCGTGACGGCTCATTACGAGGACGCGGGCTATTTTGCCGTCTACACCTCCTGCGACCCGCAGAACGTGGCCCAGGTGGAGGGAGCTATCCTGGAGGAGTGGGCTAAGCTGCGTCGCCAAGGGGTGAGCGACGACGAGTTGAGCGCGGCCAAGAGCAACTATGCCGGCACGCTGGCCCGACGCTTCGAGACCAACCTGGCCCTGGCCAGCATTTTCGGCGTGGAGGCCCTGTTGCACCGGGTGGAGACCTTCGAAGAAGCCGTAGGGCGCATCAACGCCGTGCGGCCTGACGACGTCATGCGGGTGGCCCAGAAGTATCTGAACACTGAATGCTACGTGGCCGTATCGGTAGGCAGGAACAATGAGGCGTGATACGCCCCTTTTTACGGTTCGAAAGGAGGAGACACATGGAAGCAACGTCGCTCTGGGGTTCGTTGAGACAGGCCACCAGCCAACCCGATGAGGGTAGGCTAGGATTGTGGGCCTGGCTTCAGGAGAAGCTGGATCTCACCCAGTACAGGCCCGAGGCGGCACCGGGAGTGGTGGCCCGACAACTGACCGGGCGCGAGGGGGAATACGTCATCCTCAAGAACCCGGACACTAAGACCTACTATCGGCTGAGCGACCGGGACTATTTTCTGTGGCAATTGATGGACGGCACCAAGACGGTGAAGGACCTGGTGGTGGCCTATTTTCTCCAGTATGGTTCCTTTGCCTTCGCCCGCGTCGCCGCGCTGGTAGTAGGACTCAAAGCAAGCCTCTTCCTGACCGAGCGGCCAGTCTACGTCTACCAACAGGTGCGCGACCAGTTGCAACGTCGCCGTCCGACTTATCGCCTGGCCCAGTTCTGGCAGGCCTTCTTGCAGAAGCAGTTCGCCATCGGTGGCCTGGACCACCTGCTAGGAGGGCTTTATCGGTGGGGCGGCCGGCTGCTGTTTACCTGGCCATTGCAGGTCCTCCACCTCATTGTGAGTGCCGTAGGGTTAGTTCTGTTCGTGCGAGCCTTCAACACCGGCACCTACGGCGTGGTGACTATCGCTGGCTCCTACCGGCTGGGCATCATCGGCCTCATCGTGGCCAACCTGGCCGTCATCTTCGTCCACGAGATGGCCCATGCCCTGACTGTCAAACACTACGGGCGTGAGGCGCGGCGGGGCGGGTTCATGATCTACTTTGGCATGCCAGCCTTTTTCATGGATACCACAGACATCTGGCTGGAAGGCAAACGGGCCCGGCTAGCCGTGTCCTGGGCCGGCCCTCATTCGGGACTCATCGTGGCCGGCCTGGCCAGCATCGTCATTACCCTCTGGCCGACGCTTGGTCTTAACGCTCTGCTCTTCCAGGTCGCCTTCCTCTCCTACTTGACTGTCTTCTTCAACCTCAACCCCCTGTTGGAGCTGGACAGCTACTACCTGCTCATGGACTGGTTGGAGATCCCCATGCTGCGCCGTAAATCTCTGGAATTCATAAGGACGGGGTTGTGGGAGAGACTCAAGGGAATCAGGAAAACCGGGAAAACTCTAACAGGAATGCTCACTTCGTTTTCCAGAGAGGAAATGATCTTCACTGTTTTTGGCTTGTTGTCTGCCGCCTGGACAGCCTACGCTGTTTACGCGGGCGGTTATTTCTGGCAGGCGCGGCTGGCTGGGGCGGTGCGCAGTTTGTGGGCTCAAGGGGGTGACGTGGGGAGAATTGCCCTATCCTTGGTGGCGGTAGCCGTCAGCCTACCCTTCGTCCTATCCATTGGCCTGTACCTGCTTGGCCTGGCCCGCAAGGTCCTGGGCTGGGCAGCTCAGCGGGGCCTCTTCGCCAGGGCATGGAACGTAGCCGCCATGCTACTGGTCGTCGCCGTGGCCTTAGCGCTGGCTCCTGGTTATCTTGGCTACCCTGCCTTGCTCCCGCTTATCGGCCTGCTGGCTTTGGCCGCAGCCACCTTCTTTGCCTGGCGCAACGCGCTGGATTACGCTGGCTCCCGCTTCGCCCCTGCCTTTTGGCTGCTGGGGCTGTGCCCGTTGACCCTCCTCCTGGGAGAGGTGGGGACCGTGGCCGTGGACTGGCATGTTTTGAGCCCAGACGTCCTCGCGCCCGTTGCTGCCGGCCTGGGCCATCTGGCCTACGCCTCTCTCCTGTTAGCCGGCTTGCTGCTCTTCGCCGACACGAACCTCAAGGAGCTTCGCCCGCTGGAGAAAGCCCTGTTGGCCCTGGGCCTCGTCGCCAGCTACGCGCTGGTGGTGTTCATGGCCCAGGGCCAGCCAGCGGTGAGTCCCTTCAACGTAGAGGCTCTGCTGGCCGTCAGCGGCTCTCTGTTCCCCCTGCTGGCCCTGACCCTGCTGGTGCCCACCCTCTTCTCCTTCTGGCGAACGGGCTTTGGCCCAGCCTGGGTGACCCTCTGCCTGGCCCTGGCCGGGCTGGTGGCCGTGAATCTCCTGGGCCTGTCTCCCCTCTTTCCCTATCTTCTTCTGGTGGCCAGCTTCCTTCTCCATCACCTGGCCTACAGGCAAGTCACCTTCCTCACAGGCCAGCCGGAGGCCACCCTCGACCTGAGCGATTTACACCGGCTGCAACGAGCCTTTGCCTGGACGGTGGCCAGCGTCTCCGGTCAGTTCCGCGAGACCGGTGGCGAGCGCTACGCCCGCGTCCTGGCCGAGCAGTTCAACAACTACGCCCTCGCCGCCGGCTGGCGGGTCCGCCTGGCCAAAGGCCAGGTGGAGGATTCCCTGCCGGCCGACCTCAGCCTCATCGAGCGAGGGGAGATCTATGCTGCGACTCTGACCCTGCTCCTCGACATGGTGGCTCAGGAGGTGGGGGAGAAATTGACCGTGCGGGCCCTGCAGCGAGCCTACGATGGACTGCCCTGGGAGGAGCGGGAGGTCGGGGCCCAATATCTGTTCCGGGACGTGAAACGGGCCGAAGCCTTGAGCCGGGAGTTCCAGGCTGCCCAACAGGACCACCGAGGATTGCTGCGGCGCATGCCCCTCTTCGCCACCATGGATGAGGCCGAGATTGAGCTCCTTCTGTCTCGTCTGAGGGTGGAGCACTACTCGCCGGGACAGGTCATTATCCGCCAGGGTGAGCGAGGAGACCGATTCTACATCATCAGGCGAGGGCACGTGGAGGTGACCCAGCGTGACGAGCGAGGGGTCTCTGAGGTGGTCAACCAACTGGACCGCGGCGACTACTTCGGCGAGCTGGCCCTGCTGCGGGATGCTCCCCGCAACGCCACCTGCCGGGCCACGATACCCACGGAGGTTCTGTCCCTGAGCCGACAGGACTTCGACCGTCTGGTCAAGGCCCGCTTCGCCCTGCGGGAGAAGGTGGATCGTTCCATCGCCCAGGCCGATCTGTTGCGGCGGATGCCCCTCTTTGCCGAACTGGACGCACTGCAGATTCAGCTCATTGTTGCCCAACTGCGGGAAGAGACATATGAGCCGGGCGCGATCATCATCCGCCAGGGGGAGATAGGTGAAACCTTCTACGTGATCGAGTCGGGGAGGGTACAGGTCTCGGTGGCACAGGACGGGGAGGAAAGGGTGGTTGCCGAACGAGGGCCGGGCGAATACGTGGGCGAGATTGCCCTGTTGCTCAAGGTGCCGCGCACGGCCACGGTCAGAGCCCTGACACCGACCCGCATGTTGACCCTGCACAAAGATGATTTCGACCAGTTGGTGGTCAAGCGCCTGTACGTCAGTCGGGGGCTGGAGCGGGAGACGAGTCGGCGGATGATTGATCTGCGGCGGGCGGCTCCGTCCGCTTGAAGCCCGGTTTGCGCCAACAGAGTTCATGAGCTATAATCAGTAGGTGGAGAATTGTTGAAGTGCGGACGCCAGTCCGCCTCTTAGGGCAGGTTTGCACCTGCACTCCAGGTAATTGTTCACCTGCTCCCGCTGGACTTCATCCCCTGTCGTCTGAAAGCAAGCAGGGAGCAACGCCGAAGCGAAAGCGCATCGTTAACAAAGTAGCTCTGCTGCGAGATAGACTAAGGCATCCAACACTTGGCCTGAGGTCCAACTGCCGGCGTTGTCGGGCCGTGGACGAAGGTAGCCACTTGCGCAGCGGCTACACAGACCGACAGCTACCAGTCAGGAGACACCCAGGTCGAGGTGTGAACCCAAAGGCATCTCGGCAACGGAGTTGAATTCGGAGCCCTGGGCAGGTCGTAGTCGAGTGG
>VGOG01000106.1 GCA_016875995.1 Chloroflexota bacterium | reverse complement strand
CCGGTTGGTTTCAGGCCGACGGAGAAGAGACTCACCAAGCTGTCCAGTCGGTCGGCCAGCCCCACGACGATACCAGGTCTGGTCTTTGGTAGTTCATCACCAGCGAAACGGGGCAGGTAATGCTCGAAGATGGCCTGGGCCACGGCGGGGTCCTCGCCGGAGCGCAAGGCGTACTCCTTCCCCATTTCCCCCTGAAGCGAGGTTAGCTCCACCACCATCTGGGTGGCCAAGTCGGCCTTGCAGAGGCGAGCGGCTCGCCTGGCCGTTGCCGTCTCCGCCTCCGAAAGGCCGAGCACGGCGCTCAAGCGAGAGGTCAATCCTTCCAGCCTCTTCGCCTTGTCCAGGACGGAACCCAACTGCTCCTGGAAGGTCAAGGTGTCCAGGCGAGGCAAGAACTCCTCCAGCGGCTTCTGCGTATCGGCCTGGTAGAAGAAATCGGCATCGGCGAAGCGAGCCCGCAGCACTTCCTCGTTGCCGTGCCGCACGATGTCCAGGTGCTGGTCGTCTCCGTTGCGCACGGCGATGAAGTAGGGGAGGAGGGAGGAGTGATCAGGGACTAGTGACCAGGAGTCGGCCTCGTCCCTTGTCTCTGATCCCTTGTCCCTGATCACTGGAAAGTAGCGCTGATGCTTCTTCATCACGGTGATGAGCACCTCTGGGGGGAGTTTTAGATATTCTGGATCGAAGGAGCCCAGCAGGGCCGTGGGATACTCCACCAGGTTGGTCACCTCGTCCAGGAGGGCCGGATCGTCGGGGATTCGCCCACCCACCTCGGCGGCCAGCTTGTCGGCTTGCTGGCGGATCATCTGCCGCCGCTTTTCCACGTCAACCACGATGCTGTTGGCTTTCATGAGGGCGAAGTAGCTCTCAGCCCTCTGGATCACGATTTCGGGCGAGCGCAACGGCCTGAGTCCTCGCGAGGTGCGATCGCTCCTCACGCCCGCGTACTCGAAGGGGATGATTTCATCGTTCAAGAGGGCTACGATCCAGCGGATGGGGCGAGAGAAGGACACGTTGGTGGCGTTCCAGCGCATGGAGAGGGGAAAGCGCAGCCTGGCGATCAGGTCGGGCAGAAGGGTAGTTAGGACCTCAGCCGCTGGCTGTCCCTGCTCCACTCTGACGGCAACAACGTACTGGCCACCATCCAATTGGCGGACCTCCAGGCTCTCGACAGCCACTCCCTGGCTCCTGGCAAAGCCTTGAGCTGCTTGAGTAGGTCGCCCCTCCTGGTCGAAAGCTACTTTGGCTGGCGGCCCTTTCACCAACCTTTCCTGGTCGCGCTGCCTGTGAGCCAGGTCCTCGACGTAGACCACCAGCCGCCGCGGCGTGCCCGTAACCCGAATCTGGCTGTGCTCCAACCGTGCCTCGGCCAGCAGCCTGGGCGTACGCTCCTCCAGTTGGGCAATGGCAGACTCAAGATCGCCGGCCGGCAACTCCTCGGTCCCAATTTCGAGGAGGAAGGGATTAGGGACTAGGGACAAGGGACTAGGAGCTATCTCGCCTTGTCCCTTGTCCCTTATTCCTTGTCCCTTGTCCCTGGCACACCACGGAAATCCCATCTCCTCCCGCTGCTTCACATAGGCCTCGGACACCCGTCGGGCCAGCTCCCGCATCCGGGCGAAGTACCTGGCCCGCTCAGTGACGCCGACAGCGCCGCGAGCGTCCAGCACGTTGAAGGTGTGAGAGCACTTGAGCACGTAGTCGTGAGCCGGGATCACCAGACCTCTCTCCAGAGCATTCTCCGCCTCGGCCTCGTACAGGCTGTAAAGCTGAGTCAGCCTCCCTACGTCAGCCTGCTCAAAGTTGTAGATACAGTGCTCGATTTCGCTCTTGAGAAAGACATCGCCGTAGGTGAGGCCATCGAGCCACTCGATTTCAGTGAAGCCTCGCACCCCCTGCAATGGGAGCATGACGCGCTCCAAGCCGTAGGTAATCTCCACCGCGACAGGATCGAGGGCGAAGCCTCCGGCCTGTTGGAAATAGGTGAACTGGGTGATCTCTTGCCCGTCCAGCCAGACCTCCCAACCCAGGCCCCAGGCTCCCAGGGCTGGCGACTCCCAGTTATCCTCCACGAAGCGGATGTCGTGCTGGCGGCGGTTGATGCCCAGGGCCTCCAGGCTGTCCAGGTAGATTTCCTGGGGGTTGCCGGGATCGGGCTTGAGGATGACCTGGTATTGATACCACTGCTGCCAGCGGTTGGGGTTCTCGCCGTAGCGTCCATCGGCCGGGCGCACCGAGGGCTCGACGTAGGCCACGTTCCAGGGCTCCGGCCCCAGGACGCGGAGCACAGTAGCCGGGTTCATCGTACCGGCACCAACCTGCACGTTGTAAGGCTGCCAGATGAGACAACCCTGGTCGGCCCAGAACTGGTTCAGGCGCAAGATCGCTTCTTGAAAGGTCAATGGTTTTTCCATAATCGTTCGTGTTTCCTCGTTAGACTTCCAGATAAGCCTCACGTCTCTCGACCGAGAAGTGGACATCTGCTCTGTCCAGCAAGCCGCTGAAACCAAGTAGCAGCGGTATATCGTCGGTGTGGGCCAGGTGAGCACGGATGGTCAGTGCCTCTGACGTGCTCTCTCCATCTGTCAGTGTGGCACCGATCACACCGTCAATAACCTCCAGAGCACATTCGGCCCGATCAATAATGCCCCTGACAGTCGCGTCCCTCAGCTTGAGTACGGGGTAGCCTTGCCACATCCTCTTGGGAATCAGCGAAACCGGAGCTCCTGTATCGAGAATGCCATACCGCTCTGGACCAAGTTCACCTCTCTCTCCGCAGAATGTCACTCGACAAATCAACCTTGTGACGACAACCAAGGGGTCATCCCGAGAGGGTTGTTGAGAAATGCGCAACTTGATCCTAGTAGACATACGGCTTGCTCTCCAGGAAATAGGTCACTAACCGCTCCCCATCGCTGACTATGTGTTTGGCTTGCTCTATAGCTTCCGTTAGCCCTCTGGGCCCACCGCCTGTCCCGATCACCTGCTTTCTGTAAACCACCACCCATTGATCAGGGTACTGCTCCGTGAGTTCGGCCATGTGCTCGAACAACCAGTGCTCGTCCTCCCTGAAGCGGACAGGCAATGGCTTAACCTTGACCGGATGTTGGCGCACCATCTCGCTGAACTCCTCGACGCTCATCTCATCAGTTGTGTAAATCGCCATTTGCACATTCCTCCAAGACCTCCTCAAAGTGGAGTTCGGCAGCCTCCTTGATGTTTCCCATCAACTCGTCCAGGGTCCTCCCCTGGGTAAAGACATCGGCCCCGATGCCCCTCGCACACCAATACTCGCCATCGAAATAGACCTCAAATTTAGCCAACATTTGATTCACCTCTGTTTCCCGCCCATTGCCGGCGCAGGGTATTGAGAAACTTCACCGATTTCAAGTTGCGCTCCAGAATGTAGGTTATATAATCGTACATCGTCTTCTCTAGCTCTCTATGCAGCGGGAGGCTGAGACGAAGACGGCGACAGGTATCGTAATCTCTGGTCTGCAGGAAACGCAGCACTTTTAGCGCGCTGAGGGTTATCTCCTTGGCTCCCCGATGGTTCTGGCCACAGTTGGCACAAAGGATACCGCCATCGGCAGAACTGAAGAAGTTGATCACTGGTTCGATTTGACGATGGCAGACCACACACTGGAAGAGCTGAGGGCGATAGCCCAGCAAGGATAAAAGGCGCAGCTCGAAGAAGCGGGTGGTCAGATCCAGATCAGAAGCATTGCCCAGCCAGCCCAACGTGGCCAACAAGAGGTCGAAGAGAGGGCGGTTTTCGATTCCCTCTTCGACAAAGAGATCCAACAGTTCGGCGGCATAACAAGCGTAAGTGGTGCGCAACAGGTCCTCTCGCACGGGCCGGAAGGCGTGGACGGTCTCGGCCTGGGTCACGATGTCCAGGTTCCGCCCCTTGGCGATGAGCAGTTGGCTGTGAGTGAATAGCTCCACGTGCCCGCTCTTGCGGCTGGTAGGCTTACGCACCCCCTTGGCGATGGCCCTGGTCTTGCCCAGCCTGGGCGTGTAGAGGGTCAACAGGCGATCGGCCTCGCCGAAGTCGCTCCGTTTCAACACGATAGCCTCAGTGCGATAAAGGCGTTCCCGTCTCATAACCAATATCCAATATCTAATACCCAATAGCTATTAGAGGTATTAGATATTACCCTCCCCTCACGGTGCCATACCTGTACGGCCTCTCCCAATTCTGGGCCATCTTCTCTTGATAAAGCTTCTCGGCATCCAGGCCCAGGGCCGAGAGGAGGTGCAGAATACGGATGATGGCATCAGTCAGTTCCTCACCCACGGCCTCCAGGGGCAAGCCCTTTTTGTAGCAGTCGCTGGCCTCGGAAATCTCGCTGTGGATCAGGGCCAACATCTCCCAGATGCGACCGGGCTCGGCCGAGAACCCCTTCGCCTCGCACAGGGTCCTGACCTCGGCCATTTTGACGTTCAAGCCAACCTGGTCCATATAGCCTCTCCACACCCTTCAAGTTGGGTTTAATTATACCATTGGCTTCACAAGGATGCAAATAGAATAGCCGTGCAGGCGGTTGCTGGGGGGAGCTGACAAGGTGCCAGGCACTTGCGAATAGCCGACTGATTGAGCAAGCCTGCTTGGCCTGACGCGCTGTTGTCCCTAAACAGCCGGTAGAAGTGCCTGGCACCTGAACGCTTGCCAAATAAAAAGCCGCCCTCGGCAAGAGCGGCCTCGTCTCTTTCACCCCAAATGCTCAGGGGTAAAAGCTTCTGGCAACAGCTCCCGAAGGGTGAAAACTCGGTATACATCCGCCTCATCGGCCACAATCACCTGGATGTCGTCGCCAAACTCCATCAACACTTGACGGCAGGCACCACACGGGGTGACGCCATTCTCGGTGACGACGGCCATGGCCTCGAAATTCCGCTCGCCCTCAGACACAGCCTTGAAGACGGCCACCCGTTCGGCGCAGACCGAGAGCCCATAGGAAGCATTCTCCACGTTGCAGCCGGTGTAGATGCGGCCCGACCTGGCCAGCAACGCCGCTCCCACAGCGAAATGCGAATAAGGGGCATAAGCCTTCTTCCGCGCCTCCATCGCTTTGGCGATCAAGTTCTCGTAGTCCATCTACTCCTCCTTATCCCTCACCCGCGCTGGGACGCCGTAGGCTACGCTGTGCGGCGGGATGTCGTGCGTCACCACCGAACCGGCCCCGATCTTGGCCCCGGCTCCCACCCGCACGGGGGCCACCAGCATGGTATCGCTGCCGATGAACGCGCCATCCTCGATGATGGTACGGTGCTTGCGCTGGCCATCGTAGTTGCAGGTGATGGTGCCTGCGCCGATGTTGACCTCTTTGCCTACCGTGGCATCGCCCAGGTAGCTGAAATGTCCCATCTTGGTGCCGGGCCCCAGGTACGAATTCTTGACCTCGCCGAAGTTGCCGACGTGCACCCCTTTGGCCAGGTGCGCACCTTTACGCAGATGGGAGAAGGGCCCCACGTCAACGTCCTCCTCCAGAACGGCGCCCTCGACCACCGAGACCTCAATGGTGCATCCATCGCCGATGGTCGAGTCACGAACGATGGTGTCAGGGCCCAAACGGCACTGGCGGCCAATAGCCGTCGCGCCCTGAAGGTAGGTGTTGGGGTAGATGACTGTGTCTTGACCGATCTCGACCGTGGCTTCTATGAAGATCAGCGAGGGATCGAGCAAGGTTACCCCCTCCAGCATCCACTTCCGGTTGATGCGCTGCCGCATCACCGCTTCGGCCTGGGCCAGATGCGAGCGATTGTTGATCCCCAATACCTCGGTGACATCGTTGATTTTCAGTGCTTCCACCGCCTGTCCCTCCGCCGCGGCCATGGCTACCAGATCGGTCAGGTAATACTCGCCTTTGGGGCTGAGGGGCAGTTGGGTCAGGTGAGGCCAGAGCCAGTGGCCGTCGAAGCAATACACACCGCAATTGAGCTCGCGGATCGCCTTCTGTTCCTCGGTGGCTACCGCCTCCTCTACGATGCCCACCACCTGACCAGCTTCGTCGCGGAGGATGCGCCCAAAGCCCATCGGGTCGTCGGCCTCGACAGTGAGCATGGTGATAGGGCCCTTGTTCTCGGCATGAAGTTCTACCAGGCGCCTCAAGGTGTCAGTGGACAGCAAGGGCATATCGGCGTAGCAAACCGCAACCGTCTCGCTGCGGCCTTCCAACAGTGGGCTAGCCTGGAGGAGAGCATGTCCCGTGCCTAACTGTTCCCTTTGCTCCACGTAGATCACATGATCGCCTACCACCCGGCGCACCTCATCCGCGCCGTAGCCCACCACCAGCAGTGGCTTCTCCGAGGTAAGCTCGGCCGCCGACTCCACAGCGTATTGGACCATAGGTTTGCCCGCCAGGTGGTGCAGCACCTTTGGCAGCTCTGATTTCATGCGCGTGCTCTGGCCCGCGGCCAGGATGACGATTGATGTTTTGTTCATATCTCGCGGTGATTTCACTCCTCAGTCTCGTGATTTGTGGCTTCCCTAACAGCCACCCCCTGACGCCTGATCTGCTCATAGCCATACGACGGTTGTGAGGGCTGAAATACTAGGGGGTATTGCTCCGGATGCTCCAGGGCCTCCAGTTCAATGTCGGCATCCAATTCTGGCCAGTGAAACTGAGTAGGTCCCAAACGCTGAACGGTGTATATTTGAGCAATGGTTGCCTCTCGAAAAACCGGATAATCGTCAAAGGGAACAAAGTATTCTACATCATCCACCAGTAATCAAAAACCGGTCGTGTGAATACTAGTCACCTCACTGTAAGAAATGGCGATACCAGGCAGACTTGAATTCATCTGGATTAGAAGCCAAACGCAAGAGCGTCTATCATCGCTTTGCCCTTCTCTCTTCCTACCTCGCGGTAGATGTCCAGCAGTTCCTCATAGGTTCCCTCACCACCGACCAACGTCCAGAAATCTGCGCCCAGGAGTACCTGATTCTGCATATCCAGATACTGTAGGCTGAAACTGTGGCGATAGTCTTCCAGGCGCGTACCATAGGGATTGTAGGCCATTGCGAAGTAGGCGTTGACGTATGGTCTGTTCTTCTGCGCGATGGCGTGGATACGCAGCAACCGCTCGGCAACTTCCAGGCATTGCCCTTTATTTGGCACAGGGGATTTGATCTCAAAAAAGTACTCGTGCCCGGCCTTGTCTCTGAGATACAGATCGGCAATGGCCGGCCTCTCCACCCATTCCTTGTCGCTGACCTGCAGAACTTCGGCGATCAGGGCTGGAAAGTCGGGCGTCTGGCCTTCATTGATGCGAGTGATGATTTCCTCGATTTTTACGGCTGCAGCAGCAGGCATCTTGCCGCTAGCTCTATAGCCTCGCTCGGCTACAACATAGGTTTGCAAGGCAATGAGACGGGCACATTCCTCGAACGAGCTATAAATCGCACGCGCCTCTCCCCTCATTGTAGGTCTGAACCCAGGGCAGCGTTGTTCTGTCAAACCCTGAATGTATCCTCCAAGATATGCTTTGATAATTTCCCTGGTTTCTCTGTGGATCATTTCCTCCCCCAGTAGTATCCACGAATATTCTATCACACTCCTCACTTCCAGACAAATCAAGGAACAGGCATTTTGAAAGCCTCCGTTTGTTCTGTTGTCGTAGTAAACGGTTCTCCAAATAATCAACTTGCCTAGACATGAAATTCGTGTATAATCCAATTAGACTGAATGAAGGAGACTGACAATGCTGACACCGCACCAGATAGAACAGATCGAGAGCATCTTTCAGGAATTCGTAAAGGGGCGGTATGAGAAAGTGCGGAAGCTTAGCTTGGACAGCCTCCAGATCAATCCCCTCTTTCTGAGACAGTTCGCTGAGCATCTCCAGTGGACGAGTGCCGGGGAGATTGTGCAGTTCTTGGTAGATGAGACCTTTCAACGCGGTATAGTTACATCCGCCGGTTTCAGGGCAGAGCAAATAGCGAGGGTGTTCGGCGAGCCTACAGCGGTACGAGGGATTGACATTGAGAAGCGCAAGCCTCGCCCAGGCGGAGGCACCGATGTCTACTACATTCAAGTCAAGGCAGGGCCGAACACGATCCACGGAGACACACAGCGGCAAATCGAAGAGAAGTTCGACTATGCTCTGAGGCGCAATCCTCGCGCAATTCCTCTACTTGGCATTACTTATGGGGATGCCACCAGGGCTAACTCGTTCACACGTAGACTAATGGATCGCTTTCAAGTGCTTTTCGGCAAGGATTTCTGGACCTTCATTTCCGATGACCCAAACTGTATGAACGAGATTTACCAGATCTCAATCCGTGTGGCTACTACCTATAAACCCACCTATCGGGAGCGTCCAGTGGGTAGAAGCTTGCGGCAGCTATTGGATGACAAGATTGATGAGATCACCCACCAGTGGGAAGCTACCTACGGCTCTTTTGGGCCTCAGATGTGGGAGAACCTTCTGTAAATGACGGGCTTATGATCTAAACCGAGGATGTGAGTCAGGTATGAGATTCATCGAGAAGACATTGCCAGTAGAATATCTGAACCCCATTGCCATGGCCGAAGGCAATGCCAAGAAGCCCGTCTACCGGATGCATAAGTGGTGGGCGCGGCGGCTGGGCAGCGTGTTTCGCACGATAACCCTTGCAACCTTTGCCGCCCATGACGAATCTGATATGTCTCTATGGCAACGATTCTGTAATGGCGCAAATCTACAGGGGAAAATCGTGCTTGATCCATTCATGGGCGGCGGCACCACGATTGTGGAAGCACTTCGCTTGGGCTGCAAGGTCATCGGTATTGACATCAACCCTGTCGCGTGGTTCGTAACCAAGCAAGAAGTTGAACCAGTCAGCCTAGTCGCTTTAGACAGCGCATTTGAACGACTCACGAAGACGGCAGGACAGTTTATTGAGCAACATTACCAAACCAGGTGCCCATATGGGCATCGAGCGGATGTGATGTACTTTTTCTGGGTCAAAGTCGCCGAATGCGCTGAATGTGGGGCGAGGATCAGGCTGTTCCCGAACTATGAGCTTTCTCGTCGCGACAGCATGAACGTCTGTTTTTGCCCTCATTGCTTACAGGTGATCGAGACAGCCAAGTATAGCTCTAAGACCGAATGTCCTGACTGTGGTGAGATCTTTGATCCTCACAAGGGTGTTTCCGGCAGAGGCTTCTTCCACTGCCGTGAATGTGGCGCGCGGCAGCGAATTCTGGATGCAGTCGAGCGCAAAGGGACTAAGCTGGATGAAGAGCTACACGCCCTGGAAGGTTACTGTAGCACATGTGGGCGCTTCTTCAAGCGAGTAGATGACTTTGACATGGCATTGTGGAAGAAATCGCAAGAGGAATTCAATCGTCGCGAAAACAGCTTGTTAGTACCGGATCAAGCCATTCCGACTGAGGGACGAAGTGACCCCCGTCCTGTTAATCACGGCTACCGCTACTTTTGGCAGATGTTTAATGAGCGACAGTTGCTTTGCCTGTCTACCCTGCTGGAAGAGATCCTGAGGCTACCTGACCAGAACATTCGGGAGCTTATGCTTACCGCCTTTTCAGACTGCTTAGACACCAACACCATGTTCTGCAAATACGAAATTCAGTGGCACAAAATCTCAGCATTCTTTGGATTGCACGCTTACCATCCTATTGAGCGACCGACGGAGAATAATGTTTGGGGCACAAAATACGGACGGGGTACCTTTACGAAATGTTTCGAGAAAGTACGGCGTGCAAAAGAGTATTGCCAGAAACCGTATGAGCGATTGACTGATATTCGAGGCAGGAGATTTAGTAAGTACACAGGTGATGAGCGCATTGAAGGGCACGGGGTGGATACTTTTGAGGAGCTGTTGTGTAGGGATCGTGCTGCCTTGCTCCGTTGCGATACTTCAGAAGACCTATCGTTCATCCCAGACAAATCAGTAGATGCTGTCATTACTGACCCACCGTATTTTGAAAGCGTGCAATACTCAGAGCTGGCCGATTTCTTCTACGTCTGGCTGCGACTGGTGTTGAAAGATGAGTATCCCTGGTTTGCTCCTGAGCTTTCGAGCCGCCCCAATGAAATCGTGCAAAACGACAATTTGGGGAAGACAGTCGAGTTCTTTGGCAAAGGTTTGCAACGAGTATTTGAGGAATGTCACCGTGCATTGAAGGATGATGGGATAATGGTCTTTACGTTCCACCACAATCAGACCTGGGCCTGGGAAACAGTTGCACAAGTGTTGCTTGATGCAGGTTTCTACATCTCTGCAAGTCCCATTGTCCGCTCAGAAGGCAAAAGCGGTTTTCATAGCAGTGAGGGTAATATCCGATATGATGGAGTACTTGTCTGTCGCAAACAACCGAGTGACTGGAATGGTAACTCTTGGAGCGGAATCAAGCAGCAGATTTTGGGGGATGCTGCAGATTGGACGCGTCGAACACTTGAATCAGATATGGCGATAAATCGGGTGGATGTTTTCACTATCGTGATGGCTAAGAGCATTGAGCATATAACCAAGACTTGGGCAAATCCAAATAATCACACTTGTCCTGACGAGATCGCTGCACGTCTCAAAGAAATGGAGGAAATCGTAGACGAAGTTGCTCAGCGCTCCCAAGCTGAATTTGAGCTACAACCAGAAGCTTATGACTATGAGGTTGAGCAACTGGCTTTGTTCCTAAGGGAATCGGAAGCACGTTTCGGTAAGGGAGTCTAGCATAGTTTACTGCTCGTTCTCTCTCCAAAAACCGCATCTCGTTTACCTTGGGTCAGCCCATTCCACCGCTGGCAAACGCGGGCATTTGATTCCAGGTACGTCCTCCAAGAACACGTCCGGCTCGTTTTCTGCGGACACCACCCCATTGCTTGAAAAAGAAAGGTACACGAGCAACACGACATTGATCGCGGATGTCAACGACCCACTCCTCTGCCATTGGGCGCGCTCCAGGCCCCGATTCGCCCCCAACGATGACCCAATCTATTCCACGCAGGTTCAGACCTGGCAACGGTCCAAGTAGTGGCTCCAACGACAAGAACTTGATCTGAGCATCTGTTTGTCTAAGGTGTTCGATGCGAAAGGTGTAGTCCTGGTTTTCCACGCTGACACCCATCCAAACGTTGCTGGGCCAATCAATCTCTGGATTTAGCTCAAGCAAGCGCCTGGAGCGCTTGGTCAGTATCTGGAAGGTGTGCCACGAGGCACGGCGCATGATGTCAAAGACCTGGTGAATGAATGTCAGGGGTACATCTTGGTGAAAGAGATCGCTCATAGAGTTAACAAAGATCATTGTGGGTTTTGTCCAGCCCAACGGTTGCTCCAGACTATCCTCGTGCAGGGCCAGTTTGAAGCCGTCTGCATATTTAGGCTGCCCCATGGCCTCTAGCCGCATTGCCATGCGCTCTGCATAGCAATGCTTGCATCCTGGGCTAACTTTGGTGCATCCCGTCACCGGGTTCCAGGTGGATTCTGTCCATTCTATACTTGACCGGGTGCTCATGGGTTGCCCTCTTGACTTGCCTTCCTCGATAACATGACTTCGATCTGCTTGGAGATTATCATAGCACAGATGTTCTGTATTGTCAATTCCACAGCGTGTTACTCTACTCTACTCTCCTAGCCTTTCGTATCGTTGGAAAATGTCTCGCACGATGTTCACTGCCTTTTGTTTGTGTCCCGCAAAGATCAGACAGTAGAGCGGTGCGTTCCTGGAGTTGGTCATCACCAACGGGTCGGTGACGTGGGGGAAGACGGTCTTCAAACGTTTTTTGAACAGCCGGCCAAGCCGTTGCCCCGTAGTGCGGTGAATCTTCATCTCAACAGGTCCAAAGAGCGTAGGAATTTCTTCGTAGATCTCGTCTCGCCATTCGGTGCTTCCCCAAAACCGATTCATCCGCTCGATTTGCGCTTCGGTGAGTGCATTAGGATCATTAGGCAGGACAGTACGGTTAAGGGCCATCACCGGGAAATTCATAAAAATCTCCAGCGCTCGTGTCTCGGCTATCTGTTCGATGGTAGACCATTCCGCGTCCATGCCGAAAGGATCGAGGAAAATCAGTCCCCGGTTGAACCGCTCATAGCGGATGCGTGGTGTGATTTCTGTTGTGATAATATGGTTGCAGTCACCCTCACGAATGCGGATGTCTCGATCTGGAAACTCATCCACAAGTTCTCGGAGTCGCTGCACACGCCACGGGGTTTTCTCGATGAAAGTATAGCTGTGAAACGGATGTTGAATGGTCAGTGCAACACGAGGGGATCCATCAATGTAACGCTCTTCGTCCCGAGCACGGGGTTTACCTGTGCCTGCGAAGGCATCTATGTAGTGATAGCCATTGCGACACCACTTCCGCCCTCGCATGATGGCAGTGTAAGGATGAAGATACTTTTCCAGTAGTTGCAGTTTGTCTTCTGACCATGGTCCGATGATGTCCTCTTGATCCATAGTTCTTCCTCCTCGCAGCGAGATCGCCACGGAGTCTGTCCTGTAGGCGACTGGCCAATCAGGCGGTCAGTGACCTTGATGCAAGCAATCAGCCTGCCACTGCCAAATCAATACCGTCCTCGATTTCCAGCCCTATCCCCTCCAGCATCACCGGAATCTGGTAGAAATCCAGTACACTGACAATACTCCCCCCAGTTCAAACCCACTCCACGTCACCGCAGAGCCCCGGCGGGCGCGGGCGGGCCATGAACGCTTCGAAGGCCGGGCGGACAGCGCCGATGGTGCTCCCCTCGCCGTGGCCGGGGTAGAAAACAATGTCGTCGGGCCAGGCGAAGACCTTGTCGCGCAGGCTGGCCAGAATCTGGGCCAGGGCTTCGGGTGTGTCGGAATGGCCTGGCCCGCCGGAGAATAACGTATCGCCGACGATGGCGCACCGCCCGAAGCGGAAGCAAACGCTCCCCGGCGTGTGGCCGGGGGTGTGCACCACGGTCAACTCGCCATCCCCCAGCGTTAGAACGTCGCCATCGTGGAGGTCGAAGTCGCCGCCGATGCCGAATTCGGCCGGGTCGGCCGGGTGGAGGCCCAGGGGCGCAGCGGTGGCCTGGCGCACCGCGTCGAGGGCCTGGACGTGGTCGGGGTGGCCGTGGGTGAGCAGGATGGCTTTAACCATCGTGCCCTCGACAGCCGCCAGGATGCGCTGCGGCTCGGCGGCCGGGTCCACGATGATGCTCTCCTCACCGCTGATGAGCACGTAGCAGTTGGTGCTCCATTGGCCAAGAGGCAGTGGGATCAACTGAAAAGGACCCTCGTCAGTCATTCCCCAACTCATTACTCAGTATTCTATCACACTCCCACCTGCAGGCAAATCAGTAGGACAACCGCAAGGGTTGCCCCTACTGTCTACGACCCCCAACTGGCAACGATCTCACGAGCCATCTCTCTGGCGCGGGCGAAGATCTCATCCTCATCCAGGGTCAAGAGTCCCCGATCCCGCATTACCACACAGCCATCAACGATGACCGTGCGCACGTCGCTGGCATGGGCAGCGTAAACCAGGTGCGAGGTGATGTCGTACACCGGCACCATGTGCGGCACGTCCAGGTCCAGCACGATCATGTCCCCGCGCTTCCCAACCT
>VGOG01000105.1 GCA_016875995.1 Chloroflexota bacterium | reverse complement strand
CCTAAGCCGGGCCAGCCAAAGACTGTTTCCACGATCATGTTGCCGCCCAGGAGGACTCCCACCTGCAGTCCCACCACGGTCACGGTGGGGATCAAAGCATTGCGCAGGGCGTGCTTCATCACCACCAGCAACTCCATCTGCCCCTTGGCGCGGGCCAGGGTGATGTAATCCTGTCGCATGACCTCCAGCATGGAGGAACGGAGCACCCGGGCCACGATGGCCGCCACCGCCGCCCCCAGGCTGACCGAGGGCAGGACCAGGTGCTTCAGGCTGCTGACCAGCGCCGCTCGATTCCCGGTCAGCAGGCTGTCCAGGACGTAAAAGCCGGTGATCTCTTTCAGCCCTGCGCCGAACCCGATGCGGCCCTGCACAGGCAACCAGCGCAGGCGCACGGAGAAGAACAGGATCAGGATGATGCCCAGCCAGAAAGCGGGCATGGAGATGCCCAGGAAGGCTCCCGCCATGCTGAACTGATCTACGAAGGAATTTTGCCTGACGGCGGAGATGATGCCGATGGGTATGGCGATGACCAGGGCGAAGATGAGAGATCCAAGGGCCAGCTCAATGGTGGCCGGCAACCGCTCGGCGATGAGCTCGGTCACCGGGCGCTTCTGGATGTAGGAGTAGCCCAGGTTGCCACGCATGGCATTGCCCAGGAAGATTCCAAGCTGGACTGGAAGGGGCTTGTCCAGATGGAACTCTCCGCGCAAGCGCTCCATCTCGCCGGGCGAGACGGTGCCGCCAGCGCCCATCATGATGTCCACCGGGTCGCCGGGGCTCAGGCGCATGAAGAGAAAGACCACGATGGCCACGCCGAACATGATGGGGATGGTAGCCAGGATGCGTTCCAGGACTTTGATGGCTCTCATCGAACCTGCCCCATTACGAGTGACCAGGGACTGGTGACTAGGGACAAGGGACCAAGTTTACCTTGTCCCTTGTCCCTGATCCCTTGTCACTTATTCCTGGTCACTTCAGGCACACATCGTGGAGGTTGACGCGGCTGTCGGAGGCCGGTTCCCAGTTCTGGACGCGGATTGAGGCCGCTTCGATGGCTTCCGGCAGCAGCAGGAAGACGGCCGGGGCCTCCTCGTAGAGGATCTCCTGAGCCTCATTGTAGAGGGCGTGGCGCTTCGCCACGTCGCCCTCGGTCTCGCCGGCCAGGATCAACTCGTCCACCCGGGGATTGAAATAGGTGGAGAAGTTGGCCCGCCCATAGGTGGGAATCCCTTCGTGGTAGGAGTGCCACTTGGCCTCCATGTGGCCCACCGGATCGAAGGCCGAGTCGCCCCAGTCGCTCACGTAAGCCATCCGGTCACCAGCCAGGAGCAAGGGCCGCACGACCCCGTACTCCCAGACCCGCACGGTGGCGTCAATCCCGACGTCTCGGAACTGGCCAGCCAGGGCCTCGGCCATGACCCGCATCTCCGGAGGGCAGTCAAGGACAAAGGAGAAGGGTTGCCCGTCCTTGTCCAGGATGCCGTCGCCGTCGGTGTCTTGCCAGCCGGCCTCCGCCAGGAGCTCCAGGGCCTTGTCCGTGTCGTAGGGGTACGGCTTGAGGTCGGGGTGAACGAAGTTGTTGAGGGGCGAGAGAACCCCTGGCAGGGGCTGAGCCAGGCCCTGGAAGACCGTCTCGATGAGCAGGTCTTTGTCCACAGCGTAGTTGAGGGCCTGGCGGACACGGACGTCATCGAAGGGGGGCTTGCTGACGTTCATTTCCATCCACTGGGGACGCGTGCCCGGTGCCGTCTTGAGCTGGATGCCTGGCGTCTTCTGCAGCAGGGCCACCATCTCGGGCGGCACCTCGGTGATGATGTCCACCTCTCCAGCCAGCAGGGCCGCCACCCGGGTAGAGGTTTCGGGGATGGTGCGGAAGATGACTCCCTCCACACAGGCCGGACCGACCGGTTTGAGGGTCGGCGCACCGCCATAGTAGTCTGCGAACCGCTCCATCACCACCTCATCCAGACCCGGTGAGGCGGCGACAAACTTGAAAGGGCCAGCGCCGATGGGGTGGTCAACCAGGCCCTTGGTCCCCACCTGCTCCAGGTAGTGCTGGGGCACGATCTGCTGATGAACGATCATCTGGAAGGCCACCGGCCAGGGGCCCGTGAAGTGCATCAGGACGGTGTAGTCATCCACCTTCTCCACCGACTGCAGCGGGGCGATGAGACCCTTGCGGGGCGAGGTGTGGGGCTCAGGATACTCGATCTTGTTCTCGCCGATGATGCGCTCGAAGGTGAACACCACGTCGTCGGCGGTCATCTCCACACCGTCGTGGAACTTGACCCCCTGGCGCAGCTTGACCTCCAGGGTGGCGTCATCCAGCCACTCCATGGACTCGGCCAGCTCCAGGTGAACGCCACTGCGAGTGTCGCGGGTGACCAGGCCATCGAACATGTTGCGGATGACGGTCTCCGTTTCCCGGTGACGGTAGTCCGCCGGGTCCAGAGTGAGGGGCGTGCGGGCTATGGCCACGATGATGACCTGGCGACCGGGGACGGGGGTGGGGGTGACCACCACCACCTTCTCCACCTCCACCGGCTTCTCGACCACCACTTCCTTTTCTACTTCTACCACCACCGTTTCCACGACCGGCTTCTCGACCACCACTTCCTTTTCGACCACTACTGGGGTCGGCGGGGCGCAAGCCGATAGGACCGTAGTTATGGTCACCGCGATGGCTACAAAGGCTACCAACTTCTTGTGTGCAAACATTTTCTCCTCCTTAACTTGTTACTAATCGCTGGTTGCTGGATGTAGCTTCTAGCTTCCAGTGCCCAGCTCAGCCGATTGACCTCGGGGCAGAAATCCGAAGTCTCACCTTGCCAGTTTTTCTTCCCGTTTCCTCACCTCCTCTCTGAAGCTTTCGGAAGGTTGGTCAGGCTTTGATGTTACGATCTTGTTAGGGTAACTCACCTTGCGCGGCCTGGATTGTCCAATCCAGGCCAATGCTCATTCTTCCAGTAACAATTTGCTTTCCTTATAAGAAGCGTCCACCTTACGCAGGGAATGGATAGTCTGGTCCGGTACTTCAAAGGACAGGGCGGCGATGAAGCTGTTGATGAGGGAAATGGACGCCGCTATGGAAAGGCTATGGGCTACACCGTCGGTGGCTGTCAGGAAGGGATAATCCGCCAAGCCAGCCAGGGGAGACAACTCATTGTCAGTGATGGCTATCGTTTTAGCTCCAATTTCCTTGGCCCTATACATCGCCTCAACGTTCTCGCGGAGATAGCGCCAGAAACTTATACATATCAATAGGTCCGTTGGTTTCAAGGAAGCTAACTCCAGAGCCAACGGTACTCCTCCACTGGTGGCGACCTGGGCAGGAAAGCCCATCACCTTCAGGGAGTGGGCGAAGAGAAGGGCCGCAGGACCAGCGAGGCCTTCACCCACGACGAGGATGCCGGTGGCACGGCATATCTCGGCCACGGCGGCTTCGAATCTCTCGCTTCGCAGGAGGCTGGCGGTGCGCTCGATGTTGTCCATGTCAGTGGAAAAAACCCGCGCTGCGACGTCATTTTCTGCTATGGGCCTAGCTAACTTTTTCTCTATTCTCTGGACGGTGGTCAAATAGCCGGGAAGTTTCTTTTTGATGGCTTGTTGAAGGTGGGTGTATCCATCTAAGCCCATAGCCTGACAGAATCTCACTACTGTTGCGGCACTCGTGTTTGTCTTCTCGGCGATTTCCTCAGCCGAGGCACAGGCTACGAAATACTCGTTATCCAGAACAAAATGGGCGATTTCCTTCTGCTTCTTGGTCAATCCAGGGAAATTGGAAGTAATAGTCTCTCGTAAAGTGATCTCTTTAGTCATTGCCTGCTCTCGTCGTTTAGATGGGTGATGGGCGATCGAATAATGACTTGATGGGACTTTTCCCCTATTGAACATTCTAAATAATTATACCACAGAATTGGAAAAATGCAAATATCTTTACCTTAGAAAGATAAATGAAATAATCATTGCATCAAGCCCAGCCCATTCGTCGGTAACGCGCCTTCGGGCGGACGTGGGGATGCTCTCCGCATCTGTCCGCAGAACCATTCTCTCAGCAGATTGCTCATATCGGGCGTGCCGTAGATGCAGTGCTGGATGACCTTCTGTGATCACTTACCGCTAGACACACACGGGCGCAGCTCTTTTGAGCTGCGCCCGTTACACGGTGAATGGGGTGATGCAGATTTCAGTTGTCTACTCCAAAGGCACCAGGTTACGCTTGAGCATCCGCAGTGCCCGCTCCGGGTCAATGCCAGAGTAGTCCGCTATCTGGCGCAGCGAAAGCCGACGTCGTCGTTGGCCAGCTCAACGCCGCTGCAGCTCCGCTCGGTGGTGCGCACTAATTTCTGGTCGCTGAACCAACCACCACCTCGGATCACCCTGTACTTCTCCCCAAAATAGGGGGAATAAAAGTCACCCCCAGGATAGGCCTTGAACCAACTGCTTGTCCACTCGGCAACGTTACCAGCCATGTCCATCACCCCGTAGGGACTGGCCCCGCCTGGGAAGCTGCCCACAGGGGTAGTCCCCCGTTTGCCTGCCTCTTTGGTATTTGCCCTGCCCGCATCCCACTGGTTCCCCCAGGGATAGGTGCGCGCATCGGTGCCTCGGGCCGCCTTCTCCCACTCGGCCTCGGTGGGCAGTCTCTTGCCCAGCCACTCACAGTAGGCCCTGGCATCGTTCCAGCTCACCTTCACCACGGGATGGTTGGGTTTGTCCTTAGCGTAGTACCGCCAGGATGTTTCCCTTGCCTTCTCCGCATCGGTGACGTAGCCCGTCTCATAGACGAACCTCTCAAACTCCTGGTTGGTCACCTCGAACTTGTCAATCTCAAAAGCATTGACGAACACCACGTGAGGCGGCCTCTCGTCCTCGACGTTGCTGCCCATGGTGAACTCGCCCGCAGGGATGGCGATCATCTCCGCCTTCACTTCCGGGGGCGGAGCGCCCAAAGTAGGTGGGGCAGTAGGTACAGGAGTAGAAGTAGGCTTCGGAGTATGAGTCGGCGTTGGTGGACGTGGTGTCGGGGTGGCAGTGGGCACAGGGGTGGGGCTCAGGGTATAGGTCGGCGTTGGGGTGGGCGGCTTTGGGGTGGCAGTAGGCACAGGAGTGTGGGTCGGGGTGTAGGTCGGCGTTGGGGTAGGAGGCTTTGGCGTAGCGGTGGGCACGGGGGTGGAGGTTGAGGTGGGCGGTCTGGGTGTAGCGGTTGGTGTTGGGGGAATCTCCGTAGCGGTCTCACAACTAACGCTCAAAACCATAAATCCTGAGAGCACAGCCAATAACAGTTTCCTCATTCGATGCCTCCTCTATTTGAAACTGTCGAGATTATACTACAGAATCCCTCAAACTGCAACAACACTTCACCGCATCTCCCCTGGCCCCAGCAGAGGGGTAAGAGCGGGTTATTGTAGGGTGTTGATGCTATTCCCGCTGTAGTCGCCTGGGTGTTGGAGCTGAACTCGGCACCCCCCTCGGGTAATAGCTCAACCTGCTTCTAACCTCTGTCAACTTATCCTCAACGTCTTCAAAATCCCCCCTCTGTCCAGGAGGGAGAAGGGCGGCTATGTGGCACATGATCAACTGCGACATATCGAGCAAAAAGTCGCCCGTTTCGAATTCGTCTAGCTTGCCTACGCTGGGCGGGTTTATCGGCTCACCGAACCTGACCTTTACTATCCTCACTTCTCCCCTTTTCTCCTGGGTCACCAGCCCCATGGGTACGATGGGGATGTTTTTCTTGACGGCAAACAGCGCTGCCCCAGTCCTCAAATCGCGCTCCAACAGGCCGTTGCCCCTGGTTTTGCCGGTGATGGAAAGCCACAACACGTTCCCCTGGCCATTGAGGTGAGCCAGAACCTGTTTGAGCGTGTCGGGTTCCAATGCATATTTACCGGACGGGTCTTTCAGAGCTGGAAAGATGTGCCGATCTACCCCCAGCGCTTTCAGCACCACATTCGCCCGTGCTACGATCTCTTTCCTGGCGATGGCTCTCAAGCGGAGCTCTTCTCCGGGCAGGCGAGAACCGACTTTCATGACCGCCATCAGCGTCTGTGAAACGGAGGGATAATTGCTGACGATAATCGCAGTTTGGCCATCGCCCAGACAGACGGGGATGGGCTCCACCTCAATGCCCCTTATTGACACATCCAACATCCTCCGAGCCCATCTGGTTCGCTCCAGCAACCTCAATGAACACACCTGAGCATCAAACGTGTGGCGGATTCTCTCCAGTGTACTTGAAGCTGCCTCAACCAGGTTGTGCACTTCTTTCACCATTTCTGCCTCCTTTCCGAGAGTCCTCAGCCCCCAAAAATGATAAAAGCCCAAAAAAACCAAAAATTCGCCGAAAAAAAGGGGGAGATCACATTCCCACGATGTTCATCACTTCCTGGGCAAAGTCCGACACTCTTTTCTTGTTCTCGGCGCTCAGCCTGGCCAGGTGGTCCTGATACTTCTGCGTGTAGGAGAGCAGCAGCCTGGCGACGTGCTGATTGGCTTTTTCCACCATGGTGAGGCCCACCGTCAGGCCAGGCAGGGCGGTGAGTCCTAACTCACCGGGCAATCCCAGAAGGCGAAGATCGGGGAAGAGCCCATTGACGCTCACCTCTTCTCGCAGTTGGTGCAACTGCAGAAAGATGGCAGTGATCATCTCCGTGACGTAGAGCATGGGCGATTTGCGCTTGGGGATGCGGAGCAGGATCTCGTCCAGGAGGTTCTGGTAGGCACCTTTGCGTTCATCCAGAGCTTGCAGGATGCGCTCTCTGACCCGCTCCCATTCCTTCTTGTCCCAATCCTCTCCAGCCTGTTGGGCCATCGCCTTGGCCGCCTTCTCTGTGGGATAAAAAACGATGCTGGAGCGGCCTGGTCCACCATCCCTGGGCAATACGTACTCCGATGCCACCAACCCTCGCTCCTCCAGGAGACGCAGCATATCGTAGGCGGTCAGCTCGCTGACCCCCACCTTTTCAGCCAACTGGGTGTAGTGGATGGGCTGTTTGGTCCCCCGATATATATCGAGAAATCGGCTGAGGAACTCTCTCTGGCGACCTGTAAGTTTCACCATTTTCTCCTCCGAGAAAACTCCCAAAAAGCAAATAAATTATAGCCGTCCTGGCCGATCTGTCAAGTTGCCTTTTCACCCCATCTTCCATACCTCTTCATAACTCGACAATGTGTCATTGCGAGTTGGCCATGGCCTGCCCTGCCATTCCTTCGGCAAGCTCAGGACAGGTCTAAAGGGCAGAAACTTCCTGGTGTCATTGCGAGGAGGCGGTTTTTGCCGACGAAGCCATGCCCTGAGCCTGCCGAAGGGAATCCCCAAGTCGCGAGTTGGAGATTGCTTCGCTCCGCTCACAATGACGGTGGACAAGTTTCTGAGTAGGAGCGCACTTTGCGACGAAGCAGTCCCCTTGCTGCCAGGGGGAGATTGCTTCGCCTTCGGCTCGCAATGCCAGACAAGTTTCTGAGTAGCACGTTCGCTCTGGTCAGTGTAAGCTCCGCCCGCCGGGGCTTTTTGCTGGGAATCTTAAAATTTTCAAGATAGATATTGAATTTTCTAAATTGGGTCTTGACAAAACTGATATTTTGTGGTATAATCTAAGCGACTTATTAAGAATATTCATCGGTAACACAAGATTTTTAATATCGCGAATAGATTTCTGACAGCGTAACAAAGGAGGTAGCCAATGTATCCAGTGCCGGGTCGGTGTCCAGTTTGTGGTGAGGAGATGACGGTGACGCGCGTGTATTGTCGTCACTGCGATACAGCCGTGGAGGGGCGTTTCGCTCTGGGAAAGTTTCACCGCCTCACGCCTGAGCAGTTACAGTTCGCCGAGATCTTCATCCGCTGCGAGGGCAAGATCACACGAGTGGAGGAGGAGATGGGACTCTCCTATCCTACCGTGCGAGCGCGGCTGCACGACCTCATCCGCGCCTTGGGCTACGAGGTGGGGCCAGAGCCGGTTGGCATCTCGCCCGAGGAGCGGCAGAGCATCTTAGAAGAGCTGGCCCAGGGCAAAATCTCCGCCGAAGAGGCCCTGGAACTTTTGCGAGGCCAGTGAGTTTAACACTGAGGGAGGTGTAGACATGGCGGCATCGGGGAAACAAGAACGAGCGCAAATTCTCAAAATGGTCAGTGAGGGGAAAATCTCCGCTGAGGAAGGAGCACGGCTTCTGAACGCCATTGCGTCCCATGATCGCCCGGAACGGCCAACGATAACGAACGAAGCGTTGCGTGGACGCTGGTTGCGCTTCCGGGTGCTGGACCTGGTAACCGACAAGCCCAAGGTCAACTTTAGCCTGCCCATGGGGCTGGTCAGCGTAGGGCTCAGGCTTGGCGCTCAGTTCGTGCCCGAGTTAGCGGATATTGACCTGGACGAGTTCATGACTGCTATAGATGAGGGCACCCAGGGCAAGATCCTGGAAGTCGAAGACCCTGAGGGCGACGAACGGGTGGAGATTTTCATCGAATAACTGGATAGCACTTTGCAGGAGGTTACAATGTATCAAAAAACTGTTTTCACCTCGGAATCTCCTTGCGTAGAGGTGACTGCCTGCCAGGGAGACCTGGCGGTGGCAACGTGGGACAAGGCGGAAGTTTTGATCGAAGTGGACAGCGAAGAGGTGCTGACTGTTGAAGAGCGCGAGGGCGTAGTGGCACTGGCTGCCAACAGCGATTGCAGCTTGACCGTGCCGGCCGGAGCTTCCCTCGTCGTCGTCCAGGCCCGGGGCGACCTTTCCGTGCGGGGAGTGCACGGCACCGTGAAGGCAACTACGGTGCGGGGCGACGCCCAGGTGCGACAAGTAAACGGACCTGTGGAACTCGGCACAGTGGGTGGCGACCTGTTGGCGGAAGAGCTCAACGGGCCACTGTCGGTACGGTCGGTGGCAGGCGATGCTTATCTGCGCCAGTTGAACGGTATGCTCTACCTGAGTGACGTCGGTGCGGACCTGGCCGGCGGATCCTGGACAGCAGGTGCAGACGTGGCGCAGGTGGGTGGCGACGTCTCGCTCAAGACGGTCTTTGTAAAGCCATTCACCTATGAAGTCCGTGCCCAGGGCAATCTCGTGGTCAAGGCACTGTCAGGCAGCAACGCGACGTTCACTCTCCAGGCAGCCAAAGGGCAGATCATGGCTAAAGGCCTCACTGGCGAGATGACAGAGGGAGGACAGTGGCAGGCAGTGATCGGGGACGGCGAGGCGCAGGTCACGCTGATTTCCACGCACGGCAACGTGTTGCTCAAGGCCGGGAGTGAAAGGGGTGAGGATGAAGAGCGCGATGCTTTTGCCTCCCTGGGCGCCGACTTTGGCAAGATCGGTGCTGAGGCTGGCATGGCTGCCCAGGAGTTAGCCTGGCGCATCCAGCAGCGGGTGGCTGAAAAGCTGGCCAAGATTGACTTTGAGGCCATCGCCCGTCGCGAAGCAGAGAGAGCTCGCCGCTACGCGGAACGGGAGACGGCCAGAGCGCAGCGCATGGCAGAGAAGGCACAGCGCAAGGCGGAGCGTGCTCAGCAGAAAGCGCAGAAGAAGGTGATGTGGCACCTGGAGTGGGATACGGGTCGCGGCAGGCCGCGCGCGGCGGGACGGAGCCAGGTGGCCAGCGAAGAGGAGCGCTTGGCCGTGCTCAGGATGCTGGCCGAGGGTAAGATCTCCGCCCAGGAGGCCGAGACCCTCTTACAGGCCCTTGAAGGCTGAGAGTAACTATCCTGCCTGAGAAAAGGACTGCCGGAGTTCCTCTGAGTTCCCCTAAGTTCCTATGAGGCGGGGGAACTCAGAGGATTCTGTCGGAGTGCTAAGTAGTTGCGATAAATCAAACAAGAGGAGGCAACAACAGTGGAACAGCAAACAGCAACTACACAGGCTCAATCGAATACAAGGGCCTGGAAACCTCCATTCTTCACCATCTGGACAGGGCAGGCTTTTTCGCTAGTCGGCAGCCGGGTGGTCCAGTTTGCCCTGGTGTGGTGGCTCACCCAGTTGACCGGCTCGGCCACAGTGCTGGCGACAGCATCCATGGTGGCCATCATCCCGGAGATCTTCCTGGCCCCAATCGCTGGTGCGTACGTAGACCGCTGGAATCGGCGCATGGTGATGATGGTGGCCGATGCCGTGATCGCGCTGGCCCTGCTGTGGCTGGCGTATCTGTTCGGGGTTGATGCCGTGCAGATCTGGCACGTCTACATCGTCATGGCGGTGCGCGCGGTGGGTGGGAGCTTCCACTGGCCGGCCATGCAGGCTTCGACCTCACTCATGGTACCTGAAAAACACCTGACGCGGGTAGCCGGCCTCAACCAGACCCTGAACGGGGCGATCAACATCATCGGTCCGCCGTTGGGGGCGCTGCTGATGGGGGTGCTGCCGCTCTCTGGCGTCATGCTGATAGACGTGGGTACGGCGACGCTGGCGATCCTCTCGCTGCTGTTTGTGCACATACCGCAACCCAGGCGTGAGGACGTGGGTGCAGAAGAGCCGACGATTTGGGCCGACATGCGCGAGGGCCTGCGTTACATCTGGGGCTGGTCAGGGCTGATGACCCTGATCGGGGTGGCTATGGTGGTTAAGATCGCGCTGACCCCGGCTTTTTCGCTGCTGCCCCTCCTGGTAAGCCAGCACTTCAACGGTGACGCGGCTCAGTTGAGCCTGCTGCAAGCGGTTGCTGGGGTGGGCATTGTGGCGGGTGGGCTGATCCTGAGCGTTTGGGGCGGGTTTAAGCGGAAGATCTACACCACGATGCTGGGCATGATCATCTTGGGCTTGAGCTTCGTGGTCCTGGGCCTGACGCCCGGAGGGTTGTTCCGCATGGCATTGGCCAGCATCTTTGTCGTGGGATTGATGATCCCGCTGATAGACGGGCCGATTATGGCCATTCTCCAGGGGAGGGTTGCCCCAGAGATCCAGGGGCGCGTGTTCACCATGATGGTCAGTTTGCTCTGGATGACCTCGCCCTTCAGCCTGGCCGTCGCCGGCCCGGTGAGCGATTGGGTTGGTCTACGAGTGTGGTACGTGACCGCCGGTGTGATGTGTGTAGCGACAGGTCTGGTGGGGTTCTTTGTGCCAGCCATTGTGAACATCGAGGAGAACAACAGGAGCGGGGCTGGCGCGAAGGCAAAGCAGTTGGTCTCAGCCGAGGGGTAAGAAGGGCAACGATTTCTGTCCCACTACCGCAAGGACGACAAGCGAGGGCTGGCTGAGAAGTTCGCCAAGACCGGCCAGCGGAACCTGGGCCAGGCCCTGGCTAATGGAGGCTGGGGCGCCATTCTGGCCATCGCCTATTTCCGCCAGCCTCACCCCGTCCTCTTCGCCGCCTTCGTAGGAACCATGGCCGCCGTCAACGCCGACACCTGGGCCACGGAGTTGGGCGTATTGAGTCCCACATCGCCTCGTCTGATAACTACGGGCCAGAGAGTGCCCGCCGGCACCTCGGGAGGGGTGACGGCGCTGGGGACGCTGGCGGCTTTTGCTGGCGGCCTCCTTATCGGCCTGACAGCCCTCGTGTTGGGTCAGGTGGAAGCGATGTGGGGGAGCGGGGCGTTGGATGGAGGCTACCTCTGGCTGGTGCCCGTCGGCGTCCTCGCTGGCCTCGCTGGCTCTACCTTTGACAGCCTGTTGGGAGCTACGGCGCAGGGGATCTACTACTGCCCTCGATGCCAGAGCGAGACCGAGGCCAGGAGGCATCGCTGCGGCCAGCCAACCCGCCACCTGCGCGGCTGGCGCTGGCTGAACAACGATGTGGTGAACTTCAGCAATTCCATCGTGGGCAGTTTGTTGGCTGGCTTCTTGGGATGGCTTATCTTTTGATAGCGGGGGATGGCCGTGACGAGCAGCGTGCGCTTTGCTGGAAAGCTGCCTGCAAGGTTCAAGAGCTCAAACGCCGGTGTGATCGGCGAAGGCAGATAGGGTCTCGTAGAGGCGGCTGGGCAGACCGTAAACTAAGCGATAAACTCACGATAAAGCATCCAATACCGCTTTCCCGGCCCGCGATGGTGATAGATCTCGAACACCTGCCCCGTGTCCGTCCTCACGCGGTAGTAGTCGCGATGCCTTCGACTCCACCAGGCCCGCTTGAAATCCAGCCGCCGGTGCTGCCTCTCTATCTCCACGATCTCGTACTCCCGGCCATGCCAGACTAAAGACGTGGGCGGCCCCGGTTTTTGGGCGAAGTGTACCTCTATCTCCTCGTCAATGAAACGTGAGCTCTCATCCATCGCGTTTCATCTGACTCCATCCACCACTCTTACTTCATCCGTCAAGCGGCTATGGCGACCTTGTCAGCACAAGTTCACACTCTTCAGGGACGCCACCACCGCCTCCAGCTCCGAATTCACTCCCCCGTTCAGGTCAAACTGCCCCACCTCGGCTAACAGGATATAGCAACTGGCTGGCAGCTTTTCTTTGCGATGTCTGCTGACTTCTAGTCTGCCGTCTTCAAAAAGCTAAGAATGTATTGATGAACATGATTGATTCGGTACTGGTAAGGGTAGCCGAATGGGTACAAAGGTTTGCTATCTTGGGCTAAGATTGTTGTCCCCATGAAGGTTAATCCAAGCGTGTCTTTCATTATTGAGATGACATCGCCGTGTACGTTTGTTTCTCTACGATCTACGGTAAAGTCACTGATAATCACTGAGCAGTACTTGCCAACGCGAAGCTTCTCGTAGACCTTCGCCATAATAAAGGTAAGAGCTTCGAGATACTCTCTGTATGAGTCAAGATTGCCCAGATCGGATGGATCATCTGAATAGAATTCAACTCCTTGTCGTGTCTGACTATTATCATGACGTACTCCTCCACCCTCGTGTTTCAAGATGTTGTGGTAAGGCGGGGATGTCACGCAATAATCAATAGGTGGGATAGTATCTAATAGATCCCTTGCATCGCCAATCATGACCGCTTGCTTGCATCCATCAATGCCCGTGAGCAGATGATGCTGCTCCTGCCTTGATACATTTTGCCAGAATTGCTTGCGCTCATTGACAATATCTGGTGGGATTTCAGCTGGTTCAGGGGGGATTTCTACAATAGAATTATCTCCCAGTTTGTCAAAAAAGTCTATCTGAATCTCAGCACGCTCACCAGTGTACGGTTGCAACCTGGGTATCACTAGGTCTTCCACGAAATCTCGGTTCAGTTCAACACCTATTCCCTCACGGTGCAAACGAGCACACGCAACCAGCGTCGTACCGGATCCCACGAACGGATCCAGCACCAATTCTCCCCGTTTCGTAAATAGTGAAACAAGCTTCTCAATATCACGAATCAGGAATGGAGCTGGATGCTCGAATGCCACCTTATCTTCCCCACAGCGCTCACTATACCACACACTCTTGGTGAGTTGGAGCCATTCCTTACCCGTCAGATCATTTAGTTGGTTTCTCGTATCGTACACTCCGCGGTCTTCTCCAAGCCAGATTCCGTACTTACTCACTTGCTCGCCTACCCTGACATTCTTAGCACTGGACCGAGGTCTAGAATCTTCCTGACCTGTTCCTTGATGCATGTCATGATTTGACCCGTCGTTCATCAAAAATGCCTCCTGTAACGCACTCCTAGTAGGGCTTGGCTTTGAAAAGCCTAATAACCGAGTACTCGTCTCAACCTTGAAACTTCCGACTTGACTGGGTCCCACTCTTCATGGAAAAGATCTAGTTCGGGATCAAAATCGACTAGCGTCA
>VGOG01000104.1 GCA_016875995.1 Chloroflexota bacterium | reverse complement strand
TGATCCACAAGCAGTTGCGCATGGCAGGCCTCCCTTTCCAGAAATGCTGCCTGCTAGCGTAACCGCTTTCGGCTAGATTGTCAAGGTTCTAATGCTAAACGAGCAAGGAATCAGCTAAAAAGAAATGTGCCATTGTCAAATTATTACCGTCAGAGATAAAATCGATTTGTCAAAATACATGGTGGTAATGCTGAAACGAGTTCCCCGAGGCAAAGAGCGAATAGAGGAGAAATCCCCTGATGTGTTGGAGGGGTTGCTTGATGATCTAGATGAACAGTTGACAGAGTTGCTGAATCGGTATCCTGATATAGCACACCTCAAGCAGAAAAAAGAGGAATTAAACCAGCTCAGGAAGAAAATCGAAACTGATCCTGACTACAAGAATGATTTAGTGAAGGATGGCTGGCTCAAACTTTTACCACCCGATATGACACCCAAGTCCGTAAAAGCACTTAGTTTGATGATCTGGCGATTTCTCACTTTCGATAGAGAGTCAGTATTCCTCACAAGTGATAATCCAGTTTTCTTCTTTACCAATATCGGGATTGGAAATGAGCATTCAGAGGTTACCTTTCCAATCTCTAGTAACGTTGTATTGTGGGCGACCTGGAGGCAAGATTTAAAGGAAGGGTACTTCCATGCAAAGGAATCGCAAATTTATCAGATAAACCGTAGAACTGTCAGCATTGCTACACGTTATGTTTTCCATTCGGATGAAGCTGATTGGGTTATCAAGCTGGTAAATAGAAAAGGGCACAATATTAGAAGATTAACATCATGATTTGAGATTGGCAGGCCTTATCTTGAGTGGTTTGCCACCGACTCCAAGGCCAAACTACGGCCGAGAAGTGATGACAACATAGTCGTCATCAAACATTAAGGGGGAAGAATGGCGGAGAATCTTACAACTGTTGTCAGCTCTGAAACGAAGGAGGTCCTCATCAGCCGCGACCGACCTTGCGTCATCATCGGCGAGCGGATCAACCCCACCGGGCGCAAGAAGTTGGCGACGGCATTGCAAGCGGGCAACTTCGACATCGTGCGCCAGGACGCGGTGGCCCAGGTCGAGGCGGGAGCTAACATCCTGGACGTCAACGTGGGCGTGCCCGGCGCCGACGAGCCAGCGCTGCTCGTCCAGGCCATCCACGCCGTGCGCCAGGTCACCGACGTGCCGCTGTGCATTGACACTGCCGATCCGCAGGCCCTGGAAGCAGGGCTGAAGGTCTACGACGGCAAGGCCCTGATCAACTCCGTCAACGGCGAGGAGGCACGGCTGAAGAGCGTGCTGCCGCTGGTCAAGGAGTACGGCGCGGCGGTGATCGGACTGTGCATGGACGACGAGGGCATCCCGACTACGGCGGAGGGACGGTTGGCGGTGGCGAGGAAAATCATCGAGCGGGCGGGCAAGCTGGGCATCTCACCTGAGGACGTGGTGATTGACCCGCTGGCCCTGACGCTGGGGGCGGATCACCGCGCCGGAAGGATCGCTCTGGACGCCATCGAGATGATCGTCGCCGAGTTCGGGGTGAATATCACCATGGGCGCGAGCAACATCTCCTTTGGCATGCCCGATCGCCAGGCCATCAACGCCGCCTTCATCGCCATGGCCATCCACGCTGGCCTGACCTGTCCCATCGTCAACCCGCTGCACGAAGAGGTGGCCACGGCCATCCTGGCCGCCGATCTGGCCATGGGACGCGACGAATGGGGCGCACGGTGGATCAAAGCCTACCGCCAGCGATTAAGGGATTAGGGATCAGGAATTAGGGAATCAGGAACTACTGATTTCCTGATCCCTGATTTCCTGATTGCTGAACGAAGGAGGAAGGTTTATGAGAGTTAATTATCAAACGAACGCCAGCACCCAGTTCCGGGTGCTATCCGATGATCAACTGGAGGAGATGTTTCATGCCGTGCTGAGGGTGTTGGAGGAGGTCGGGGTCAACGTCCACAACGAGGAAGCACGGCAGATCCTGGGCGACAATGGAGCCAGGGTGGAAGACCTGCGGGTGCACATTCCGTCCTACATGGTGAAGCGGGCCCTTTCCACCGCGCCGCGCAGCTTCACCGTCTGGGCGCGGGACGGCGATCCGGAAAAGAACCTGCACATTGGCCCGGGCAGGCCATACTATGGCCCCGGTCCCACCTGCCCCAACTTCCTGGACCCGACTACTGGCCAGCGGCGCAAATACGTGCGCCAGGATGCCGCTGCAGTGGCCAAAGTGTGCGACGCGCTGCCCCACATCGCCTTCTGTGAATCGTTGGGCACGGTCAGCGATGTCCATCCCAGCCTGGGGGCCACCTACGAGTTCGCCGAGATGTTCGCCCACACCAGCAAGCCCATCGTGGCCTGGTCCTACGATTGGCAGGACGGCGAGGATATCCACAAGATGGCGGTGGCCGCCGCGGGCGGGCAGAAGGCTTTCGAGAAACGGCCCAACTACATCCATTACTGCGAGCCGCTCTCCCCCCTGGTGGGCGGCGAGGAAGCTATTAACAAGCTGATCTTCGCCGCGCGGCACCGCGTGCCCCTGATCTTCACCCCCTGCCCCAGCGCAGGCGGGACAGCCCCGGCTACATTGGCGGGCATCCTGATCCAGGCAGCGGCGGAATCGTGGATGGGATTGGTGATCAGCCAGCTCATCGCGCCGGGATTGCCCTACTTCATGGGTGGCGTGGTGTCCATCATGGACATGCAGCGCGCTGTCCTGGCCTACGGTGCGCCAGAGCTGTCTCTGCTTCAGGCTGGCCTGACCGAGTTGGCCCACTACGTAGGGCTGCCGCTGTGGACGACCGGCGGCTGCACCGACGCCAAGGTGATTGATCAGCAGGCGGCGCTGGAGGGCGCTCTGTCGGTGCTCTTCGCCGGCCTCAGCGGCGGTGACCTGTGCCACGACGTGGGATACATAGAAGGCGGCATGACCGGCTCGCTGCAGCAACTGGTGATGATGAACGAGGTCATCGGCTACACCAGGCACATCCGCCAGGGCTTCGAGGTCACGCCTGAGACCCTGGCGGTGGACGTCATTCACCAGGTGGGTCCCGGCGGCCACTTCCTGAGCGAGAAGCACACTTTGCGGCACTTCAGGGAATTCTGGCTCCCGCAGTTGATGGACCGCCGCAAAGTGGACGATTGGGAAGCCACTGGATCGAAGACCCTGGGCGATCGGGTGCAAGAGAAGCTGATGGAGATACTGGAGACCTACCAGCCGCCCGCCCTGCCCGAAGGCGTGCCGGCCCAGATCGAGGAGATACTGGCTGCCGCCGAGGCGCGGGAAGCTGAATAACAAATCTTGAGGAGGAAAAAATGAGCGACGTATTGGAGAGAATCTCGAAGGCGGTCGTCGTCGGCGACGAGGACGCTATCGCCAAACTGACGAGGGCTGCTCTGGACGAGGGCCTCAGTGCCAAGGAGATCCTGGATGGCGGGCTGATGCCGGGCATGGACTACGTGGGTGCAGAGTTCAAGGCCGGACGGATGTTTGTGCCTGAGGTGCTGCTCTCCGCCCGCACCATGAAGGGTTCCATGGCCGCCTTGGAGCCGCTGCTGGCCGCAGGCGAGTCTATAGCGGTGGGCAAAGCCATCATGGGCACGGTGGAAGGCGACCTTCACGACATCGGCAAGAACCTGGTGGCCATGATGATGGAAGGAGCCGGCTTCCAGGTCATTGACCTGGGCGTTGACGTGGCCCCTGACGCCTTTGTGGCCTCGGTCAAGAAGGAGAAGCCGGACATCGTGGGCATGTCGGCTCTGCTGACCACCACCATGCGTAACATGGGCCGCACCATTGACGCCCTGAAGGAGGCCGGCCTGCGGGACCAGGTCAGGGTGATGGTCGGTGGGGCGCCGGTGACCGCTGACTTCGCCAGGCAGATCGGCGCCGACGGCACGGCCTCCAGCGCCCCGGCGGCGGTGGATCTGGCCAAGGGGCTGCTGGGGCTGGCATAAAGGAGAAAAGACCATGAGAGTAAACTATCAAATAAATACGACGCCTCAGTTCCGCATCCTCTCCGATGACCAGATCGAGGAGATCTTCTTTGCCACCCTGGAGGTGCTGAGGCAAACGGGAGTGAGGGTCTATCAGGAAGAGGCGGTGGAGCTGTTGCGGGAGAACGGCGCGTACGTCACCGACGACACGCTGGTACGTTTCCCAGCTTCCCTGGTCGAAGAGGCCGTGGCGATGGCCCCGACGCGGATCGTCGTCGCCGGGCGAGATCGCTCCAGGAAGATCACCCTGGAGAAAGACCACGTCTTCTTTGGCACGGGCTCCGACTGCCCCTTCATCCGCGATCCCTACACCAATGAACGAAGGCGCTACACCTACAAGGACAGCTACAACGCTGCCAGGATCGCCGATTCCCTGCCCCACATAGACTTCTACATGCCGCTGGGACTGACCTCGGACGTGCCCATCGGCACCTACGACCGCCATCAGTTCCTGGCTTCGCTCCAGGGCGTGACCAAGCCGCTGGTGGTCACCGCGGTGGACAGAGAGGGCCTGGCCGATCAGTATTACATGGCCTGTGAGGTGGTCGGTGGTGAAGAAGCATTCCAGAATGAGCCCCTCTTTGTGATCTACATCGAGCCCAGTTCGCCCCTGGAAAACACCAAGGATGCAACAGAGAAAGTGCTCTTCGCCGCCGAAAAGAACATCCCGGCCATCATCACCCCCTGCCCCAGCGCTGGTGGAACAGCGCCGGCCACCATGGCTGGCATTCTGGTGCAGGCCCTGGCCGAGTGCCTGTCGGGCATCGTCATCGCTCAATTGCAGAATCCAGGCGCTCCTGTGATCATGGGAGGGGTGGTGACCATCATAGATATGCTCACCACCATTTACTCCTATGGGGCGCCAGAGCTAACCCTGCTCAGCGCCGGATTAACCGAGATCTCCAAATGGCTGGGCCTGCCCATGTTCTCCACTGCAGGCTGCACCGATGCCAAGACAGTAGACCAGCAGGCAGCCATCGAGGGTGCGATCTCCATTGCCGTGGCGGCCCTATCGGGGGCCAGCCTGATCCACGACGTGGGGTACATCGAATCCGGCCTGGTTGGCTCCTACGATATGCTGGTCATGTCCAACGAGATCATCGGCCTGGTCAAGCGCATCATGGGGGGCATCCCCGTGGACGAAGAGACCCTGGCCGTGGATGTCATTGCCAGGGTGGGCCCCGGTGGCCACTTCCTGGGCGAGAAGCACACCCTCAGGCACTTCAGGGAGTTCTGGCTGCCGGAGCTCATTGACCGAACCAAAGTTGATGATTGGGAGGCCGCCGGGTCCAAGACCCTGGGCGTTCGAGTGCACGAGAAGGTCATCAAACTGATCGAGACCTACGAACCCGAGCCCATCCCCAAGGACGTGGAGAACAGGCTGAAGGACATCATTGCCCAGGCCGACGAACGGCACAAGGCCGAGGAGAAGGTAGCCCTGGCGTGACGAGAGAATGAGCAAATCGCAAATCGGAAACGCTGCCCTGAGCCTGTCGAAGGGTCGCAAATCGGAAATCGAAATGGGGATTGACACCGGCGGGACGTACACCGACGCCGTGCTGGTGGATCACGCCACGGGCGCAGTGCTGGCCGGAGCCAAGGCATTGACCACGCGGTACGACCTGTCCATCGGTATCGGAGAAGCCATCGCGGCTGTGTTTGAAGCAGCACAGAGACCTCCGAGGTCTGCCAGACCTCGGAGGTCTATATCGCCGCAGGAAGTGGACCTGGTCGCCCTCTCCACCACGCTGGCCACCAACGCCATCGCCGGGGGGCAGGGCAGTCCGGTCTGCCTGCTGCTCATCGGCTACGATCAGGAGCTGATGGAGCAGTACGGCTTTCAACATGAGCTGGTCACTGACGATGTCGTCTACCTGCGCGGCGGACACGACGTGCTGGGCGACGAGGTCTCGCCCTTGGACGAAGACGCAGCGCGGGAGGCCATCCTGACCCGGCGCGACAAGGTCGAGGCCTTTGCCGTGTCGGGCTATTTCGGGGTGCGCAATCCCAGGCACGAGATTCGAGTTCGGGCGCTGGTGGAGGAACTGACCGCCTCAGCGAGAGGGCAACCGCAGGGGTTGTCCCTACCGGTCACCTGTGGCCACGAGCTTACCAGTCAGCTCAACGCCGTGCGGCGGGCGACGACGGTAGCCCTCAACGCCCGCCTGATCCCGCTGCTGCGGGAACTGATCGCCACTGTGCGTCAGACGCTGGACGGGCAGGGCATCACCGCCCCGCTGATGGTCGTCAAAGGGGACGGCTCGCTGGTGCGGGCCGAGTGGGCCATGCGACGCCCCATCGAGACCATCCTCTCCGGGCCAGCGGCCAGCGCGGTGGGGGCCTGGCATCTGGCTGGCCAGCGTGACCCTTCGATAAACTCAGGGCATGGCGTGTGGGTGGTGGACGTAGGCGGCACGACCACCGACATTGCTGCCCTTAACGACGGCCAACCCCGCCTCAATCCGGAGGGCGCGCGGGTCGGCGGCTGGCGGACGATGGTCGAGGCGGTGGACGTGCACACCACGGGGTTGGGCGGCGATAGCCACGCACGCCTAGACCGGCAGGGGCAATTGCTCATCGGCCCGCGGCGGGTCGTGCCCCTCTGCCTGTTGGCCAGCGAGCATCCTGAGGTGATAGAAGAGCTTCGCCGCCAGGTTGCAGCGCAAGAGAGGAAAGACGAAGCCGCCCAATTCGTGATCTCCTGGCGACGCCCCATCAATTGGCTCTCGGACGAGGACCTGGCCTTGCTGCGCCGGCTGGAGGCAGGGCCACAGTCGCTGACGCGACTGATCAGTGAGATGCACTATGCCTGGCTTCTCCGACGGCGGATCGAGGAATTGGAGGCCCAATTGGTGGTACAACGGGCCGCCTTCACCCCGACGGACGCGCTGCACGTGCTGGGTCGGCTCCAACTCTGGAACGCGGAGGCCTCCCGGCTGGGGGCGGAAATACTGGCCGCCCAGGCCGGCTTGTCGGTGGAGACTCTGTGCGAGCAGGTAGTGCGAGGGGTGTCGGACCGGGTGGCGACGGAATTGATAAGCAAGGTACTAGAAGACGAGGTTGGCCCGCCCGATTGGGAAAGAGAGCCCTCGGCAGCGGCGTTGCTGGAGCGAGCGCTCAACGGCCCAGGAGATGGGGATTTGAGCTGCGAACTGACGCTGCGGCGGCCCGTGGTGGCCATCGGTGCGCCGGTGGAGGCCTACATGCCTCGCACGGCGGAGCAACTGCACACCGAGTTGATCATCCCACCTCACGCGGAGGTAGCTAACGCGGTGGGGGCTGTGGCGGGCGGCGTCATCCAGCGGCAGCGGGTGCTGATCAGCCCCCTGGACGGGGGGGAACGGTTCCGCTTGCACCTGCCCAACGGCGTGCACGATTTCGACGACCTGGAGCAGGCCGTGGGCTACGCGCAGCAGGTGATGTCGGCCCACGTTGAAGCACAGGCTCGGCAAGCAGGCGCAGGGCAGGTAGAGGTCCAGATGGCCCGCACAGACCGCCAGGCGAGGGTGGCCGCCGGCTGGGGACAGGAGGTTTACCTGGGGACAGAGCTGGCTTTCAAAGCCGTAGGGCGACCCAGCCCGGCGCGGCGCTAAGCCCTTTACCCTTTCGATGTCCCGCAGTTGTACTGCGGGACTGGCCCACCCACCACAGGGCAGCTCACGGAGTCCAACTCCGCGAGATCAGGGGGCAGCCCATCTTTTGACAAAAAGCAGGTCGGGGTTTATAATCTCTAATACCCAATATCCAGGAGTCAGGTGACCCCGATATGCCCAGTTCATTGGTTTCCCTGGTGATCATGACAGGTTCCGGCAGGGATAGCGAGGTAGAGAGGATGGTGGCCCTGGCCCGCGAGGCCATCACCCTCGACACCGTGGAGAGAGCCCTGGCCGTCGAAGCCATCGGCTGCATCGTGATCGTCACCGATTCCGCCTCTTTGGCTGAGAGCTTACGAGGGAAAGCGGTGCACGTCGAACTGGAGGTGCCCGGAGAGGAATTCCACTTCGGGCGGCGGCTGCGAGAACTGATCACTGGGCGGGGCATGGAAAAGGTCTTCTACATTGGGGGGGGAAGCAGCGCCCTGCTCCTCAGTGAGGACATAGGCCACATCGCCGAAACCCTCCTCTCCGCCGACGAACTCGTTATCGCCAACAACTTCTATTCGACTGATTTTGCCGCCTTCGCCCCGGCTCAAGCGATCGAATCCATAGAACCCCCGACCGTTGATAATGATCTCGCCTGGCTCCTGGTGGAGCAGGCCGGCCTGCCATGCAAGGAACTGCCTCGCACCGCTGCCACTCAACTGGACGTAGACACACCTACCGACCTGATGACTCTGAAACCTCACCCCGGCGTGGGGCCTCACACCCGGCGCTACCTGGATAGCCTGGAGCTAGACACTTCTCACATCGAGCACGCGCTGGAGTTTCTCACCGACCGCGACGCCGAGGTGCTGGTAGCGGGGCGGGTGTCGGCCTCGACCTGGGCTTACCTGGAGCAGGAGACAGCCTGCCGGGTGCGCCTGTTCGCCGAAGAGCGGGGCATGCGTGCCAGTGGTCGCCAGGCGCGGGGCGAGGCCCTGTCCCTGCTGGGGTTTTATCTGGAGGAGGTAGGGCTGGAGAGATTCTTCGCTACCCTGGCGAAAATGAGCCAGGCTGCCTTCCTGGACAGCCGCGTCCTCTTCGCCCACCGGCGAATCTGGCCGACCGCTGCCGATCGCTTCTACTCCGACCTGCGCCAACCGCAGAAAATCACTGATCCCTGGGTGCGCCGTTTCACCGAAGCGGCCATCGCAGCCGCCATCCCCATTGTCCTGGGTGGCCACTCCCTGGTCGCGGGCGGCCTGTACGCCCTGGTGGAAGCCGCCTGGGCCAGGGGGGAGGATTTGGCCAGGCATGTGGAAACACTGTAGTACTGAAAGGCTGGAGATCGGAGATTAGATATTGAATACTGGAGATTAGTCCTCCAACTTCCAACTTTCAGCTTCCAAAATGAGGAGGATGAGATGACGAGAATGATCGGCCTTAAACAGGCCAAGATGGATTTCGAACAACTAACTGAGGAGATATGGCGCAGTAAAGACCGGCTGCTTATTGAGAGGGACGGTCTCCCCATAGTTGTGCTAATCAGCATTGACGACTTCGAGGACTTGATGGAAACCGTCGGCGAATTGTCTGACCCTGAATACTTGGCCAGCATCAGGGAAGCGAGAGCAGAATATAAGCGCGGTGAAGTGGATACATTGGAAGACCTCTACAAAATCGCCGAGGGCACCGAGTGAAGCAATTCGAGATTGTCCCCACCAAGATATTTACCAGAGACTTCAAGAAGCTACCGCCCGAGGTGCAAAAGCGAGTGCTGGCAGCTTTGGAGCGGATCAAACAAGATCCGTACCAAGGGAGAAAAGTTAAAGCCGTCGAGACAGGCGAATGGCGTTGGCGAGTGGGAGACTATCGTATTCGCTATGACATCGAAGGCGAAGACATCGTTTTACTCCGGGTTAGGCATCGTCGAGAAATCTACAAAAATCTCTGAGGAGATGACAAAGACTTTAAGCGGCCACTCCCTGGTCTCAGGCAGATTGTATGCCTTGGTAGAGGCAGCCTGGGCCAGGGGGGAGGATTTGGCCAGGCATGTGGAAACACTGAATACACTGAACGCGCTGATAGCTGCTGAGGGATTTGGCCTGAGGGGATAGGCATGAAAAGACGAGGCAGTTTCGTCCAATGGCTCAAAGAGCGCTTCTATGGGATCATTGACAATGTAATCGCTGGGCTGATCATCATCGGTATCACTTACGTAGCAGGGGTGTTAGCGGGCATTCTGCCCAGCATCTCCCTAAACTGGCTCGGCGGGGTCAGCCTGACGTTGGTGGTGGCTGTCGCTATCGCTGTTGCCTTGGCGGTAGGCGGCTTCATACTCTGGCGGCGATGGTGCCGTAGGAAGATTAAGCCAATACGCCCCACTGTAGCTGTGCCTAAGGACTTCGTTGGCCGTGAGGAGGAAATTGCTTGGTTCAAGGAGATGCTTCAGGAAAAGACAGTAGAACGGATCATGTCTATCTATGGTGCTCCGGGCATTGGCAAATCGTGGCTGGTGAACAGGCTGGCGAAGGAGTGCCAAGATGGGGGCGTTGTTTGGGCGATGATCGACTTCCGTGAAGCTGCCTATGATCCTTTAACTCTTCTCGATGCCATCCAGCACCAATTGGGAGAGGAGTATTTCGTTGGCTTCAGCGATAAACTGCAAGAGTACATCGAGTTTAGAGCACAGCAACAAAGGGAGTACCCATCACTGAACGACATTAGCAGGAGGGTGCTTCTCCAAAGGAAGGAAGATGAAGCAACCAGCGAATTCATGAAGTGCTTGGAGCGATTGGTTAAGGAGAAGGAAGCAGTTTTGCTCTTCGACACCTTCGAGAAAGTAGAAGACATTGAGCTCGCTAACTTCTTGCAGAAGAAGTTGTTGACTGGGCTGAAGGATGGTGGCCTACCGAACTTGATGGCGGTTGTCGCAGGGTGGAATAGGTTGGCCTGGCGCGATGGCTGGGAACAGATCATCAGCGCTCACGAACTCAAATACTTCTCTGTTGAGGAAATCAGGCACCGTTTGGCGATGGAAATGGAAATAGGTGCGGAGGCTGTAGATGTTGAACTAGCGACGGCTGTTCTAGAGCACACCAAAGGCCATCCCCTGGGTGTAGGCCTGGCAGCAACCTTGATTGGCGAGGGCATAAAGAGAGGCGAGCGGATATCTAAGGAGATGTTCCCTACCCTCGAGGACGAGCTTGATGAAAGGATGAGAACAGAGTTACTAATAAAGCGGGTTTGGGAGCGTTTAGACAGCGAGATTGCGGAAGGAATATGGCTTTGCGCTATCCCCCGCTGGTTCGATGCGGGGATAATCAGGGCGCTGAAGGGGACAGAGTACAGCAGCCAAGCGCTGTTAGACAGGGTAACCGAATACCGCTCCTTTGTGAAGCCTCATTCCCCCAGCGGCTATGAGTACCATGAGATTATGCGCCAACTCCTTCTCGATAAGTGGCAAAGGGATGATTCAGATAGGTACTTGAAGCTGAACAAACAGGCAGCGGAGTTCTATGAGAAAGAATTAGAGAAGATTGAGCGCATAGGAGGTAGGTTCAATGAGAGGTGGAAGCGATTTACACTTGAGCGAGTTTATCATCGAGTACAGATAGGAGAAGCTGCCTCTTTCACAGAAGAATTTGAGAAGTCTGCAAGATGGTACGAACATGAGTTCTGCAAAGTATTGATACAGGATGCCGAGAATTATCGGTTCATCTCTGTAAAAGATAAACATCAATTTCTGTACTGTAAGGGACAGGCATATTGTTATTACAACGAGTTTGATAAAGCAGAAGCAGTCTACCAAGAGCTGCTTACTGATAAGGAGCTATTGAGGAACTTATTTATGAAGTATCGTATTTTGTATGAGCTAGGCAGAGCGCGCTTCTGGCAGGGGAGGTTTCAAGAGGCAAATAGATTGCTTCGACAAAGCCTAGACGGCTTTAGCAAAACCGATTATGGGCATGGGATAATCCGTGCTCTCCAATATCTGGGTAGAAACAGTGAGGCCTTAGGAAGATTGGCTCAAGCGGCAACGTATCATGAACAAGCATCGCAGCACTTGCAGCAAATCTTGGATTCCGTCACTGGAGAGGAGGAATTTGTAAAATATACTTGTGGAGAATTCGAATACACTTGCGGAGAAATAAATCGTCTAAGAGGAGAGTTTGATAAAGCCCTCGAGAGGTTCCAGAATAGCTTATCCATAAGAGAACGACTGGACAGTGCATATGATATTGCAATTACTAAATATAGAATAGCAATAATATGGTATGAAAAAGGATTCATGGACAAAGCTATCGATTACTACAGCCAAAGTTCCATTGTCTATGAGGAATCAGGTGACAGCTATCAAAGGGGTAGAATCTTGTTTAGAATGGGAGTGGCATACGAAGCAAAGATGGTCTGGGACCGGGCGATGAAGAGCTACATTGATGCTCTTCAGGCGGCAAAAGATGGCCAAGATGCCTATAACGTAGTTAGAAATGCTGTTGCTATATGTAATGTCCATTATCTTCAAGGTGGCTCTGTCAAGATTCCGTCCTACGCTGAGGAGGCCGAAAGGCTGGCGCAGAGGTATTCATACTGGGACCAGTTGGCGCAGCTACGGGTGACGCAGGGTCATGTGTTGTTTGATGAAGAAAAAAGTGAGGAGGCATTCGCTAAGTATGTCGAGGCGATGACTTACGCCCTGCGCTTTAACCGCTATGTGCTGGATGAGGCGGTGGAAAAAATTATCGAGAAAGCGAAAGGGATGGCAGAGGAAAGACAGGTGGAAGCGGCCAAGGCACTCATTGAGAAGCTTATCGAGTTCTGGCAGACAGGGACGCTAGATAGGAAACCATTAGTGGAGGCAGAGAGGGAGGGTAGAGAGCGGGAGAAAGGGGATGAAAGGCCACAGATGATGGTGATGGACCAACTAGGGACATGGCTACGAACGCTAGAAGGGGAGAGAAAAACCAACAACAGATATTAGATGTTCGGCAGAAGGATATACGCCACATGATGTCTTTGGCAAATGAGTATATTGAGTAATCCGGGTAACATGGCAAAAGTGTTGAGCCTAATCAAACAAAGGAGTTTGAACAATGAAGACAGTAGAAAAAACTCAAGAGTACTGGGACCTCGTCTTTGGCAAAGACCTGGCCGAGGTGGATCCCGATGTAGCCGAACTGATCGTCTTCGAGGAAGAGAGACAGGCCAGGAAGCTGATCATGATACCAACCGAATTCGTTGAGCGAAGGGGATGAGTAATGGAATATGGCTTCTTGGATGAATCAGGTGATGTGGGACACGCTGAGGGCTCTTCATGCAACCTGATCATCGTTGTTGTAGTAACCGATAATCCCACACGGCTTAGGAAAGTTGTAGCCAAGACGAGAAAGGGGTTGAACAAAAGGCGAAAGGACATTCCAGAGTTCAAGGCATTCAAGACAGATGTCAGAATCATCAAGAGATTATTGAAACATGCTGCCCAAACCGAATGCGAGATTGTGGCCCTGATAGCCAATAGAAAGGTGATGGGCGATCTGGATGACCCGGAGATTCTCTACAGGCAACTCTGTGCCTCGGCTGTCAGGCGATGTTTGGAGAGGCATCCTCAGCTTTCTTTGTGCGTGGATAAGCGTTATACTAACCCTCATCTGCGAGAGAAACAGAATACGGCTATTCTAAAGGAAATCAGTTCCTTGCAGGAAGCAATCTTAGTTATCGAGCACGCGGAATCCGAGAGTGAGAGCGTTTTACAGGTAGCTGATGCTGTGGCATGGGCACTGTTCCAGAAGCATGAAAGGGGGGATGAGAGCTTCTACAGGCTGGTGAAGGACAAAATCGTCATAGAAGAGCTTTGGAAAACAAAATGACTGGCTCACCCTGGAGGCCGATTCTCACCGTTCACGCCAAAGGCGGGCCTAAAGCCAGACGGAGTATCACCTACTTACGTAGGAGCAGCCCGACCCAGGACTTACGAGTCCAGTCTAAGTATATTATACTAGATATGAGCTGTTTTGTCAAGAAAATTACGGCCAGAGGTGCATTTCACTTTTGGGGCAGAATGTGCGATAATAGCGAGAGCAAATCGTGTCGGAGGTGAGTGAGGATGAAGAGCTCTCGCGAAGAAAGAAAAGCCAGGTTAATGAA
>VGOG01000103.1 GCA_016875995.1 Chloroflexota bacterium | reverse complement strand
CTGGCCATCCATGCCTACGGCTGGACGCTCCCCCCCGACGACGCTCCGTCCGTAGACAAGATCAACTTCCGCCGCGCCGAGCTCCTCCGTCAGGTGATGGTGGCCAACGGCGACGAGGGCAAAACGTGTATCATCACCGAAGGCGGCTGGAACGATCACCCTCGCTGGACCAAGGCCGTGCGCCCGTATCAGCGCATCGAGTACAGCATCCGCGCCTACGAGAAGGCTCTGGAGTGGGACTGGTGCCAGGCGGTCTGCCTGTGGGCCTTTCGCTATCCCCGGCCAGCCAGGGGCTACGCTGATTACTTCACCTTTGTAACCGTGGATTTCGTGGCCAAGCCCATCTACCTGGAAGTGCAGAGATACGCGCGGGGTGAGAGGGAATGAAGAAACCTAACACATCACGATTGGATAGCGAGGAGTTGCACTCCGAGCCCCTGTTCGGCAGTGCAACTGCCTCACAGCGGTGGGTGGGGTGAGAGAGAATGAGGAAACTGAGGGTAAGCAAGCCTGTCCTGTTTGCCACCCTGGCCCTGGCAGCCATCGGTCTGACGATTTGGCTCGTGCTAACACGACTGGGCGGAGTGGAAGACGAAACCTGGGCGCGCATCCAGCAGGAAGGACTGATGCGGGTGGGGATGGATGCCAGTTGGCCGCCCTTCGAGTACATGGACCATGATGGCCAGATCGTGGGCTTCGACGTGGACCTGGCGCGAGCCATTGGGCAGCGACTGGGCGTGGAGGTGGAGCTGGTCAACGTGGGCTTCGACAGCCTCTACGACGCCCTCTACGTGGGCCGGTTCGATGCCATCGTCTCCGCCCTGCCCTACGATCCCCTGCTCCTCGGCGATGTGGCCTATTCCATCTCCTACTTCAACGCCGGGCAGGTGTTGGTCGTCAGCAAATCAGCAAATCAGCAAATCAGCAAAGTGAATGACTTATCAGGGAAGCGGTTGGGGGTAGAGTGGGGTTCGGAGGGCGATGTGGTGGGCAGGCGGCTGCAGAAGGAGACCGAGGGTCTGAGCCTGCAAAGTTACCTGACTCCCGACGCTGTGTTGCGGGCCTTGACAAATGGTGAAGTAGATGCGGCCATAGTGGACGCTGTCTCCGCATACCAGTTCATCGCCGCTGAGGGAGGCGTGCAGGTGGTCGGCGACCCGCTGACCGATGAGCTGTACGTGATCGCCGTGCGGCTGGACAGCCCCCTGCTTCTGAAGGCCATCAACGAAGCGCTGGTGGAGATGCGGGAGGATGATACGCTGGAGAGGCTGCAGGAGAAATGGTTCCGTGTGAGTGTTCACGTGCCAGGCACTTTCATAGGCTTCTTGAGGGCTACAGGCCTCCAAGCCAGGTGAGATCGCTCAGTCGCTCGGCTATCCGCAAGTGCCTGGCACATTGATGGCTCGCCCTTACTATCCACGTGAACGGTTACGCTTGCGTTAAGGTCAGCCTTCGGACGGAAGCATCACAAACCCCGCCTGCTCGAAATTATGATCGAAGGCAAAGGCGTTGATCAGGCCCAGTTGTCGCATGAGAGCGAAGCTGGTGCAATCGGTGAAGGAGAAATTTTTATCATCGTATCTGGCGAACATCTCCCAGGCTGCCTGCCATATCTTCTCACCAACGTTGATCACCTTCACTAGTGGGCTCTGCAGAACCCACTTGCCGAACTCGATAGCTTCCTTGTGCCCAGCTCGAAAACGCAGCAAGGTCAGGGTCTCATCGAGGACATAGTCGCTGGTGATCAACTGAGCCTTTTGCTTGTTGAGCTCATGCAGAAAAGCCGAAGCGCGGGCATGATGGACATCACTCCTATCATAGAGGGCACACCAAGCCCCAGTGTCAGCGAAGAGTCTCATTGGTCTTTTTTCCACCCATAGAGATATTTATCATGGTGAACCGACAGATCGCCATCACCGGTCGAGATGGCCCCCACCATATTCCAGATGGGATCGTCCTCCCGAAGCAGCACACCCTCCTCACGCTCCAGGTATTCTCTTAGAGCCTGGCGGATCTGCTCAGCCATGGCAAGACCTGTGGACTTGCTTCGCCTTTTCAGCTCCTCGTAAACATCGCCAGGGATGTAGATTTGCGTTCTTACCATAGTACTCATCATATCCTCCCTATGTTCGAGTTTGAAATATATGGCTGTGTATACATTATACCCAAGGTGGAAGCTTTTGTCAAGCTCGGTTAGCCAGCCTCTCAATCCGCGATGCTCAAGTGAGGAATTACCTTTCCATTCGTTTTTATGGTAGAATATAGGCAGGTTAGTCCTCTTCAGGAATTGTTAGGTGGAATGCAAAAGGAGAAGTCATATGATTCACCGCAAAGGCAAATACCTACTGCGGCTCTGCATGTTGGCCTCGCTCCTGGCTCTGCTACCCTTCCAGACACCCTCCGCCAGTGCCGATGGCTGGGTGATCGAGTGTGTGGACTGCCCCAAGCAGTTCAGCCATATGACCGACCGCAGCCTGCGGCTGGACGCTGAAGGGCATCCGCACATGGCCTATGGCGAAGATCATCTTTACTACGCCTGGCACGATGGAATAAGCTGGCATTACGAGACGGTGGATGACTCCCCTGAGGTCGGCCAGTACGCCTCCTTGGCCCTGGATGGGGACAGCTATCCCTACATCAGCTACTACGACGGCACTAATGACGACCTGAAATATGCCTATCAGGATGACTCAGGCTGGCACATCGAAACCGTTGACAGCGAAGAATATGTAGGCAGCTACACCTCCCTGGCTCTGGATCGGAACGGGTATCCCCACATCAGCTACCACGGCACCAGCTACCACGACGAGACCAAACGCGGCTTCTTGAAGTATGCCTACCAGGACCATTCCGGCTGGCACATTGAGACCATAGATAACGAGAACCTTGTCGGCGAGTACACCTCCCTGGCCCTGGATGAGGACGGGTATCCTCACATCAGCTACTACGACTACACCAACCACGACCTGAAGTACGCCTACAAGGACGCCTCCGGCTGGCACATCGAGACCGTGGACAGCGAGGGGTATGTCGGCAGGTACACCTCCCTGACCCTGGATGAGGGCCGGTATCCACACATCAGCTACCAGAGCAACGGCAGCCTGAAGTACGTCTACCAGAATGCTTTGGGCTGGCACATCGAGACTGTGGACAGCGAGGGAAATGTCAACTCGGGCACCTCCCTGGCCTTGGATGGGGGCGGCTATCCGCACATCAGTTACTACGACGGCTACCCCAACTACAACCTGAAGTACGCCCAGCAGGACGCCTCCGGCTGGCACATCGAAACCGTAGAGAGCGGGGTACGAGTCGGCCTGTTCACCTCCCTGGCTCTGGATCAGGGTAGCTATCCCCATATCAGCTACTTCGACGAGGCCAACGGCGACCTGAAGTATGCTTACCAGGACGCTTCCGGCTGGCACATCGAGACCGCCGACAGCGAGGGGTATGTCGGCATGTACACCTCCCTGGCCCTGGATGGGGACGGCTATCCCCATATCAGCTACTACGACGGCTTCCCCAACTTCAACCTGAAGTACGCCTGCCAGGACGCCTCAGGCTGGCATATTGAGACCGTGGACAGCGAGGGGGATGTCGGCATGTACACCTCCCTGGCCCTGGATGGGAACGGGTATCCACACATCAGCTACCTTGACTTGGACAACTTCGACCTAAAGTATGCCTACCAGGACGACTCCGGATGGCACATCGAAACCGTGGACAGCGAGGGCCGTGTGGGCGCGTGGACTTCACTCGCCCTGGATGGGAACGGGTATCCGCACATCAGTTACTATGCTTGGGACAACAAGCACCTGAAGTACGCCTACCAGGATGGCTCCGGTTGGTATATCCAAATCGTGGACAGCGAGGGGAAGGTCGGCTACGACTCCTCCCTGGCCTTGGATGAGTATGGTTATCCGCACATCAGCTACGGCGGCAGCGGCGACCTGAAGTACGCTTACCAGAGCACTTCCGGCTGGCACATCGAGACTGTAGACAGCGCAGGGAAGGTCGGCTACTGGACCTCCTTGGCTCTGGATAGGGGCGGGTATCCGCACGTCAGCTACTTCGATGCCGACAACGGCGACCTGAAGTACGCCTACCAGGACGCCTCCGGCTGGTATATTGAGACCGCCGACAGCGAGGGATATGTCGGTTGGTGCACATCTCTGGCTCTGGATGAGGGCGGGTATCCGCACGTTAGCTACTCCGACGCCGACAACGGCGACCTGAAGTACGTCCACCAGGACGCCTCCGGCTGGCATATCCAAACCGTGGACAGTGGAGGGGATGTCGGCTCGTACACCTCCCTGGCCCTGGACGGGGATGGCTATCCATACATCAGCTACTTCGACGAGACCAACGGCGACCTGAAGTACGCCTACTACTTCGCCTGGAAACTGTACCTGCCGCTAATCCGTAAGGGGACGCCGTAGCCAATTCGCCACTCAACAAAGGTACACGGATGGACCAACTGCTACTGAAAGACAAACTGCAAACCCTTCCCACCAGGCCCGGCGTCTACCTGATGAGGGACGAGCACGGCCAGGTGATCTACGTGGGCAAGGCGATTAACCTGAGAAGTCGGGTGCGCTCCTACTTCCAGGCGTCGGCCAGCCACTCCCTCAAGCTGCACCGCCTGATCTACCACATCGCCGATTTCGATTTCATCGTCACCGACTCGGAGATAGAGGCCCTCATCCTGGAGTGCAACCTGATCAAGGAGCACCGCCCCAGGTACAACGTCCGCCTCAAGGACGACAAGCGCTACCCCTACATCAAGATCACCTGGCAGGAGGATTACCCCCGCGTCCTCGTCACCCGCCGCATGGAACGCGACGGGGCCCACTACTTCGGCCCCTTCACCGCCGTCTGGGCCGTCCACCAGACCCTGGACATGCTGCGCCGGCTGTTCCCCTACCTGACCTGCGCCCGCCAGATCACCGGCCAGGACACCCGGGCCTGCCTCTATTATCACATCGGCCGCTGCGCAGGGCCCTGCATCGGCGCTGTCTCCCAGGAAGAGTACCGGGCCCTCATCAAGCGCATCTGCCTGTTCCTGGAGGGCAAGGCCGAGGAGATCGTGGCCGACCTGCAGGGCCAGATGAATGCAGCAGCCGAAGCGCTGGACTTCGAACGGGCTACCGCCCTGCGCGACCAGATCAGGGCCGTGGAGAGGGTCACCACGCAACAGAGGATTGCCCTGGCGGTGGGAGAAGACGAGGACGTGATCGCCCTGGCCAGGGTAAACGACGACGCCTGTGTGCAGGTGTTCTTCATCCGGCAGGGCAAGCTCATCGGCCGCGAATACTTCGTCCTGGACGGGACCATGGAGGAAGACGAAGCTCAGATCGTGGCCTCCTTCGTCAAGCAGTTCTACGACGAGGCGGCCTACGTGCCTCCCAAGATCATTTTGCCGACTGATGTCGAGGAGACCCTGGTCATCGAGGCCTGGCTGAGGAGCAAACGGGGCAACGGGGTAAGATTGCGCGTGCCCAAGCGGGGTCGGGATAGGGATCTATTGCAGATGGCGGCTGAGAACGCCGCCGAGACCCTGGCCAGCCTGCGGGCCCAATGGATGGTGGATGAGGGCAGGGGTGTGGAAGCCCTGGCTCAATTGCAACAGCACCTGGGTCTTGAGGAAGCACCCACTCGCATCGAGGGCTACGACATCTCCAACATCCAGGGTACGGCGGCCACCGGCAGCCTGGTGGCCTTCGTCAAAGGCGTGCCCCGCAAGAGCGATTACCGGCGCTTCAGGATCCGCACCGTGGAAGGGGCGGACGATTACGCCATGATGCAGGAAGTGCTGCGACGGCGCTTCAAGAGAGCGAAGCAGCGAATCGGCGAATCAGCAAATCAGCAAATCGGCGAGGGGAAAGCTAAAGGGGACGACATTTGGACCATTCTGCCCGACTTGATCATCGTTGATGGCGGCAAGGGACAACTGAACGCGGCCCTGGAAGTCCTGGAGGAATATGGCTTGAAGGGCGAAGTGCCCGCCGTGGGCCTGGCCAAAGAGCGGGAGGAGATATTCCTTCCTGGCCGCTCGGAGCCCCTGGTCTTGCCCCGCGACTCCCAGGGATTGCAACTCCTGCAGCGCATCCGCGACGAGGCTCACCGCTTCGCCATCGGCTACCACCGCCAGTTGCGAACCAAGAAGAGCCTGGCCTCGATTCTGGAGGACATCCCTGGCATCGGCCCCAGGCGCCGCCAGGCCCTGCTCAAACACTTCGGCTCCGTCGAGGCCATTCGCCAGGCCCCGGTCGAGGAGCTGGCCGCCGTGAAAGGGATGACCAGGAAAGCGGCGGAGAACATCAAGGAGCACCTGTGAGAAGGATTTTCGATGACGGCAGAAGTTGGTGAGCCGCCCCCGGGCTTTGATCTCGGAGATGGTTGTGCCGCAGCGCGGGCAGGGCTGGCCTCATCGGGCAACTCGGGCATGACCACAGTATAACACAAAAGGCCCGACATGCCAACAAGCATGCGGGCCTTTTGTGTGCAACCAATGACTCGGTAACTCGCTGACTCGCTGACTCGTTCCCTCACTCCGCCAGCAACTGCTCGATGGCCTCTTGAAGTTGGTCGAGGGGGACATATCCCCCCAGTTCTCCCTTGAAAATGAAGAACTGCGGCGCCGGAAGGAACTGGTTATCCTGCCCAATGACGAAATCCTCCATCACTTTGTCCACCGTCTGGCCTTCGTCCAGACAGGTGGCGAAAGCAGCAGCGTCCAGGTCCAACTCGGCAACATACTTTTTGAGCTGAGCTAAAACGTCCTCCGCCTGGCTCCACTCCTCCTGTTTCGAGAACAGCAGATCGTACATGGCGCAGAAGGCTCCTTGTTGTCCGGCACATTCGGCGGCCTCGGCGGCTATGAACCCCTTCTCATGATCTAAGGTTGGGAAGTGCTTGACCATGAGCCGCACCTTGCCCGTATCCACGTATTTCTTCTCCAGCTCAGGCCATTCTTTCAGGAAGTGGTCACGGTTTTCCGCCGACTGGAAGTCTACGAACACGGCCAGGACGATCTCCGCCTTCTCCGAGCCGCAGAAGGCATCGCCGCTGTAGGTGTAGCCGGGCCGCGCCGGGTTAGGATCAAAGGGTGTTACACCAGGTGGCAGCGGCGTGGGCGTGGGGGGTGGATGCTCCCCGCGCAGCGCCTTCTCGATGGTCTCCTGGAACACCTCGAACGGCTGCGCGCCGGAGATAAACCAGTCGTTGATGAAGAAGGCGGGCACACCGCTCACCCCCAGCGCCTCACCTCGTTCCAGCTCCGACTGGACCTGGGCCGCTGTCTCCCCCGATTCCAGGCAGGCGACGAAAGCCTTGGTATCGAGGCCCAGTTCAGCGGCATACCCCTTGAAGATCTCGGTCAGATTCTCTTTCCCGCTCCACTCTCGCATCTTCTCGAACAGAAGGTCATGCATGGTCCAGTAGGCTTCCACTCTCTGCCTGGCGACACAGAGCGAGGCTTCGCCCGCCTTCCGCGCCTGAGGGTGGATGGCGTCGAGGGGGTGCTGAACAAAAACGTGTTTGACCTTGCCTGTGGCTATGTACGCTTCATACAGAAGCGGTCCCGTCTGTAGAGTATGACGGCCACAGTATGGTCACTGGAACTCCGAGTGTTCCACCAGCGTTACCGGCGCATCGGGGCTGCCGCGGTAGGGCGAGCCCTCCTCAGTGAAGCCCATAGGCACTTCGCCCACGGTGGTGATAGCGGGGATCAGCACCCCCGTGGTCGCCGTCGGCTCCGGCGTATCGGTCGGCTTCGGTGTGGCCGTAGGCGCCGGCGTGGCCTTGGGTCTGCAAGCGGCCACCATCAGGGCCACGATGAGCAGTCCCAGATAAACAAAACGTTTGAGATTCATATCACCTCCAGACGAGTAGATACCTAATTATAGCACAGTTGTCGGACAGGGCAAATTCCTATCCGCCAAGGCGAGGCGACCACAGGGCCATCAGCACCGCTGCGATGAGGGCCAAGCTCCCGCCGAAGAAGAACGGCGCCGACGGGCCAAAGCCATCCCATCCCCACGATGGAATGCCCGACCACAACAGCCCGGCGATGAGCGAGGCCGGGAAGTCCAGGATGCCCAGCACGGCGCTGTAGGTCCCGTAGGCCGTGCCGCGCAATTCGGCCGGCACGATGTCGGCCACCATGGCCTTGGTGGTGCCGTAGGCCAGGCCGTAGTACGCGCCGTAAATGGCGTACAGCACCCACACGTGCCAGCCTGTTCCCGCCACGGCGAGGCCGAAGTAGATCAACGCGTAGATCAGCCAGCCGCCGACGATGAGCTTGCGCCGCCCGATGCGGTCGGACAGCGACCCGGCCGGGGCGGAGAGCACGGTGTACACCAGGTTGAACGTGATGAGCATCCCCAGCACCTGCACCACGTTCAGCCCCCGCTCACTGGCCCGCAGCACCAGGAAGGCGTCCGACGAATTGCCCAGGTCGAAGATGCCGACGATGATCATGAACAGGGCGAAGGAGCGACCCAGGCCGCGGAAGGAAACGACCGGGGCTTCGCGTCCCTCCTTGACCGGCACGTCCTGCGCACCGACGGCCAGCGAGAGCACGGCCAGGAACGCCGGCACCAGGCTGATGAGCACCACGCTCTGAAACGTAGCCCGCCCCAGAACCATGTCGCTGCGCTGCGCCACCCACACCACCACCAGGGCGATGATCAGGCCGAGCATCGCTCCGCCGGTGTCGGCGGCGCGGTGCAGGCCGAAGGCCAGCCCCCGATGTTGCTGGTCAATGCTATCCGCCACCAGCGCGTCGCGGGGCGCGGTACGCACACCCTTGCCCACCCGGTCGGCCCAGCGCACGCCGGCCACCACCCCCCACGAGTTGGCCACGTAGAAGAATGGCTTGGCCAGCGACGATAGCCCATACCCGGCCACCGCCAGCCACTTGCGGGCCCGCAGCTTATCCGATAGCCAGCCGGAGAACACCTTGAGCAGGCTGGCTGTGGCCTCGGCGACGCCCTCGATCAGCCCGATGACGTTGGTCTTCACCCCCAGTACGTTGGACAGGAACAGGGGCAGGATGTTGATCACCATCTCGCTGGAGACGTCCATGAAGAAGCTGGTCAGGCTGACGGCCCACACGTTACGCGGCAGCGTGCGCAGTCCGGCCTTCGGTGAGGTAGTTGCTTCTGTCATTGAACCCCCCTCAGAACACCTTATTTGAACTGGTGCTGGCACCGGGCGTAGAGCACGTCTAGCGCCGACGCCGTTCCTCGCGTTTCCTCGGCGGCCGCGCCTCATCCACGCGGATGGTGCGGCCCCCTAGTTCGGTCTCATGGAGCCCATCCCTGGCGCGCTCCGCGGCCTCGCTGGACTCCATCTCGACGAAGCCGAAGCCCTTCCCTGCGATGATGTTGACCGAGAGGACATTTCCGTAGGCGGAAAAGGCCTCTCTCAGCTCATCCTCGGTCGTTCGGTAGCTCAGGTTTCCTACGTACAGTTTATTTGTAGCCATTCTTTTTCCCCTTTTTGGATTTTCAGCACTATGGCATCTTTGATCGCTGAACCAACCATCGTTAGAGTATTAAGTCGCCTCAGCAAGTAGGTGCCAAGATAATTTCGCCACCTCTGCTCTGAACTTCGCTACATCCACCTGTAGCAACAGCGCGATGATCCCCAGCAATCCTCCGGCTTCCACCAGAAAAACCAGCGCATAGGCCCTCGCCTCTGAACCCCAAAGGCCCAACCCTACATCGTGCAGGATACCTCCTCCTGCCGAGGCCAACCCATTGGCCAGAGCCTGGGCCAGTGTCCAGGCCCCCATGAACAAGCCGACTTGCTCCTTTACCGTCAGGTCCATCATCAAAGCCAGCCCACCCACAGTGAAGATCCCCATTCCCAGTCCCATGATGAAGATGGCTGGCCTTACCAGAGGCAGATACCATCCTGCCGAAGCCCAGGCCAGCAAGGCAAAGGCGATGGCGGAGATGACTGCTCCCAGGCCCGTCGCTGTTTTTTTACCGAGGCGCTTCGCCAGCCACCCACCACTCATCCCCATCCCGACCAACACCCCCACCATCTGATAGGCGTTGAACTGGGTGGTTTCCTTGACATCCAGGCCGAAGACATCGCCACCGAAGGGCTCCAGGGCCATCTGCTGGACAAACAGGAAGAAGATGCCCCCGAAAAGGAAAGCGAAGAAGAAGCGAGTTTGCTGGCTGATGGTGAGTAGCCGCAGCGCTTGCTTCAGGCTCGGAGCCTGCTCTGCAGGACGAGCGGCCTCGGCGCGCTCCTGGCCCCACACGGCCAGTGCGGTGAGGCTCACAACCAGCCCGGCCATCACCAGAAAAAGGGTTACCAGGCGCTCGGGGCTGTAATAACTCATCACCCGAACGCCCAGGAAAACCCCGGCCAGGATGCCTGCCATCATCATCGCCCAGGTAATAGCCACCACTTTGCTTCTTTCTCCTTCAACGGTGAGGTCGGTGATAAGGGAGAGATAGGCTGTCCCCGCCACGTACATTCCAGCGCCCATCAGCAGGAAAAGGCCCATGCCGATTGCTGCCGCCGAAAGGGAACCGCTGTGCCTGGCCAAAAAGAAGGCTACGAAAGGTGCCAGTGCCGTGGCCAGGGCAGTAAGGGCCGTGCCCAGAGCGATGTACGGGGTGCGGTGATAACCTCGCCAGGGACGTCGGTCGGAGCGATGGCCGAGGGGAATAGCAACAACGGCGGCGAAATAGTGGGCCCCGATGACCAGGCTCACCAGGGTCAGATTCAAACCAAGCTCTATTTTCATCACCCGGTTTAGGATCCCCAAGGTGAGCACCGACAACATTCCTGCTGCAAACTGTCGCAGACCGAGACGCAGAATGCGTGGCAGAGTCATAGTCGTACTCCTCAGCCTCTTTCCACTCCTACCATCGCGATCACCCCTGGCCCGGCGTGGGAGGACAAAGCCGCGCCCGTTTCCGTGACCCAGATTGGGCCATCGAATTCCGTGCTCTCTCTCAGACGGTCAGCCCAGCTCTGTGCCTCATCGGGCCGACGGGTGTGCGCCACCGCCAGGTGCTCAAAGGGTCGCAACTCCATCATTCGCTGTTCTATCTGGGTCAGAGCGGCAGAGAACGTCCGCGCCTGCCCCAACAATTTTAGTTCTCCCTCGACAAACCCAATGATGGGCTTGACCTGTAGAAACCGCATCACCCGCGACAGGATGGGGATCAGCGCATCGGCTCTCCCGCCCATTCTGACGTATTCCATGGTATCCAACACCGCCAGGATATGCGCCCGCGCTCGCATTTCCCACAGCAAAGCCACAACTTCGCTCAAACTCGCGCCTTCACGAGCGGCCTGGGCGGCAGCCAGGGCCTGGAATCCCATGGCCAGAGAGGTTTGCCAGGAGTCAACCACACCCACCGCCTGGCCAAACTTCTGCGCTGCGGCCCACGCACTGTTGAAAGTGCCGCTGTGGTGGCTGGTAATCGTTATGCAGACCACCTCGTTCCCCTGATCAACGAGGGGGGCAAACACGTTCTCATAGGCCCCAATGGACGGTTGAGACGTTTGGGGGAAGAGGCCCTGCGCCCGTGCAGCCTCCACCCTGGCCCAGTATTCGTCTATGCTCAGGTCGGTTTCCAGGAACTCCTGATGTCCAATGCGCACCACCAGTGGCACAATTACGATCCCCAGCTCTTCCACCACCTCCTGGGGCAGGTCACAGCTCGAATCGGTCACCACCCTTATCATCTTGTCTTCCTCTCAGGCATCACAGCTAGAACTAATACCCTCCCATAATTCAGAGACCGGGAGGGTTTGCCCTGCCATGGCTTCCTGCCACCCTTGGCGAAAACTGGCCTCGGCGGGCTTCAATATCACACTTTCACGAAACAGGCGGATAAGTTGAAGCAAGTTTGGCCAATACTCTCTGGGTGTCTCGTGAATCTCGCGCACGAGTTGTTCTTCATAAGCCAAACCCTGACTGGACATCATCATTTCTCCTTCTAAATCAAGAGGATGATTTGCTCAAGGGCATGACCGCAAACCATCTGGCCGGCGCAATCATTATAACCCAACCCCTCGTTCCAGTCAAGGCCACCCTCGCCTGGGGGGACAGGTCACAACTGGAATCGGTCACCACCTTTACCACCTTGTCCTCCTCTCTCACTCAATCGGCCATGATAGGATCAGACCGTCAATCTCCCCCATCAACCGCATGGTCTCTTTCAGGGCGACGACGATTTTCTGCCAGTGGAAGAGGTCGTCGAAGGTGAGCTTGCGGCCTTTGCGGTCTGTGAGCCACTTGTGCAAGACCTGGTAGCCGCCGATCTGGAACTCCCACACCTCCGGCTCGATACCCTCGAAGTACTGGGTCTTGTTGATGTAGACGCGACCTGTGGGCCTGGGCTCCGGCTCAGGCTTGGGTTTGATCTCTACCTGCGTTTGGTGCTCAAAGACGAGAGGCAACCTGAGGTTGGATACCCTCACCGACGGGCGGGAGGTGGCGATGGGGGCTTCCTTTTCCTCCGTGACCTGCTCCACGTAGCGCACTTTCTCCACCTCATTGGAGCCGGGCACGGGGAAGTGGGTGATCAGTCCGTTCAATTTGGGTGTTTCCATCAGGTGCAGGCTCACCAGCTCCTCGCCCCTCTCGGCCAGGGCCTTGAATAGCTCCCGATCCGAGGTGAGGGGCAGGCGGGGGAAGTCAATCTTGAGGAACTCGGCGTAGCGCTCGCGGTAGGTGGGGGAGTGGAAGACGGCGTAGGCGTAGTGAAAGATGTCCTCCGGGCCAAAAGTGGTAGGGGCAGTGCCTTGCGCCTGCCCAATATCCCCCTTGCCCTCCCTCACGAATTCCAGGCCCAGCTTCTCCTCGACGGTGGCGATGAACTCAGGTGAGAGGTTGGGCTTCGGGGTCTCATACTCCGCTTTAGTCTCAAATAGCGTGAGGGCGATGATGCTCCCGCCTGCTTTCGTGGGTTTCTTTTCAGGGATGGTGTAGAGGTAGAGGGGAAAAACGTATGTGACCTCGCGACTCTTCAGTGAAACGGCGCAACATTCGGTAAGTCTATTTGAGCAGAGTACGTGTCGGAAGCCTACATCGAATTGTTGTCGGCAAGTAAGCAACGCGATATTCTCCTGAAGCATGTGCCGCATAACTTCGGGTCTCGGCAGCTCAATTACATCGCCGGAGTAGTAGATTGGCCGGACGTCAAAAGGGCGATAGAGACAAAGGTTGAAGTCCTTATCCCAATCCTTTCGTTCCTGGAGTTTAGCCCGTGCTTCAGTCAACTTCCAATCTCGGGTGTCTCGTAGCTTGAATCTCTCTCTCACCTCATCGTCAGAAATAGCCTCATCCCGAAAATCGGCAATTCTTGATCGAAGACGTTTCTCCTCGAAATCAATCACGAAGTGGTCACGATGGGACTTGATGCCAGTGGAGTTCACAGGGAAAATATCAGCAACACTCCAGCCACGCTCGTATTCGCTGAGCAAATCGAGATCCTTGGGCACAAAGAAGAAGTAGGGTGCAACCGGCTCCAATTCTTGCCAGTCGGTGGTGCTGACGTCGTTCTCCAGCAAGTAGAGGTATTTGCCCTCCCGCAAGCCCCAGAGGTCGGCGTAATAGACTTCCGAAGTCTTGGAGACTTCGGAAGTCTGGGCGGGACGCCTCACAGCCAGTATAATCGCTACTCCCTGCCTGATGTCGAAGACGTTCTCGTCTGGACCACCATCGGGCGCGGTCTCCCCCATCAAGGCATTGCCGTGCAGGTTCAACACGTAGATTTCGTCGAAGGACTTCATCAACTCTTCCCTCA
>VGOG01000102.1 GCA_016875995.1 Chloroflexota bacterium | reverse complement strand
TGGCTGCCGATGTAGGCGATGGCCAACAGCGAGGCCAGCACCCAGATGCCCAGCACGGTCAGGCAGTTGCTCCATCGCTTCATCTATGGCAAACCCACTTTCTCCTTCACCTCGGCCAGGGTCTGGGCGGCGATGACACGGGCACGGACCGCGCCGTCGGCCAAAACCTCCCACACGTGGTCGGGATCGGCGGCCAGCTCGGCCCGACGGGCGCGGAAGGGGGCGAAGTAGTCGGCCAGGTCGCGGGCGAACCACTGCTTGTGCTCCACACAGCCGATGGCCGCGCTGCGACAGTCGGCCTCGATCTGAACGATGGCTTCGGCATCGGGCGAGAAATGCTGGTGCAGGTGGAACACGTTGCAGATCTCGGGATGGCCGGGGTCGGTGCGGTATTGACGAGCCGGGTCGGTGACCATGGTCATCACCCGCTCCAGGATCTCCTCCGGCGAGGTGGCCAGCTCGATGTGGTTGTTCAGCGACTTGCTCATCTTGTTGACCCCGTCGGTGCCCAGCACGCGAGGGACGTCGGTCAGTTTCATCTCAGGCTCGACGAGCGTATCCCCGAAGTGGTGATTGAAGCGGCGCACGATCTCACGGGTGAACTCCAGGTGAGGCCCCTGGTCCTCGCCCACGGGCACTACGTCGGCCTGGTAGAGGGTGATGTCGGCAGCCATCAGCACCGGGTAGCCCAGCAGTCCATAGTTTACGTTGTCGGGCTGCTGGCGGACCTTCTCCTTGAAGGTGGGCAGCCTGGCCAGCCAGCCCATAGGCGTGACCATGGAGAGGATGGTGTGCAGCTCCGTCACCTGGGGCACGTGAGACTGGACGAAAATGATCGTGGGCCCTGGATCCATCCCCGCTGCCAGCCAGTCCAGCACCATCTCGTAGGTGTGTTCCCTGAGGTACTCGGTATCCGCTAGAGTAGTCAGGGCGTGCAGATCAACTACGCAATAAACACAGTCGTAGTCATCCTGCAGAGCCACGTAATTTCGGATAGCGCCGAGGTAATTGCCCAGATGCTGCCGGCCGGTGGGCCGCGCGCCTGAGAAAACTCGTCCCTTCTTTCCCATCTCTTGTATGCCTCCCGTTAGTTAAAGTCGGTTGATGACCGCTCAACAGCAACTGCTGATCGCGTACCATGGACAGTTGATTGGCTGTTATACTTTACAATCGTTTTCACCCATCTCCTCAAGAAGTTGCTCAATTTGATGCTTCAAGTGCGGGAGATCGGACTGAGCTGTGTCCCATACAATGAAAAGGTCAACCCGGAAGTAAGCATGAATATGATGCAGGTAAACAGCGTCATTCTTCATACAAGATCACCTTCTCTCTATCCACATAAGGATGTATATAGGGGCTAAGGCCGCCTTCACTTATAAGATCTACCTTGCGATCCAGTTTCTCGCTTAGCTCCTCCTCTAGTGCAATCCATTTAAAAAGCCCCAGTGGAGGCCTTTCGGGCCGGGGTTTCAGTGTTACCAGAATATCAATATCGCTTTCTGGCCTCTCTTCCCCTCTGACCACTGATCCAAACAGGGCTATCCGCGTGACCCCACAGGGCAACAGCACAGGCAAAATCTTTTCCCGCAGTTCCTCAAATCGTTCCATATCTTCAAACGTCCCCTTTCCTGGCTGCCATCACAAAAGCCACTGCATAATCCCGCGAATGGGAAAGGCTGACCGCGAACTCGGACAGGCCCAACTCCTCGGCCCGCGCCCTGGCCCGCCCGTGCAAACGCACCAGTGGTTTGCCTCGCTCATCGCCGAGGATCTCCATCTCCTGCCAGGCGATGCCCCGCATCCCCGTGCCCAGGGCCTTGGAGACCGCTTCTTTGGCGGCGAAGCGGACCGCCAGCTCCGGCACCCGCCCTCGGCAATAAGCCTGCTCCGCTGGGGTGTACACTCGCTGGAGGAAACGCTCGCCGTGCCGCCGCAAGGCAGCCTCGATACGCTCGATCTCGATGATGTCCACCCCAACAGAGAAAAGACCCGGCGAATCAGTTTTTATCATGCCACCTCATTGTAACCGCGCCCCATGCCACGGTGGATGAAGCCCATCTCTTTCATCCTCCTGGGATCGTAGACGTTGCGGCCATCCAGGATGATCGGCTGGCGCATCGTTTCCCTGATCCGCATCATGTCCAATTGCTTGAACTCGTTCCACTCAGTCACCAGGATCAGAGCATCCGCACCCTCCGCTACGGCGTACGCATTCTCGCAATAGACGATGTTGGTCAGTATCCGCCTGGCCGTCTCCATGGCCTGTGGATCGTAAGCCTTGACCTGCGCCCCCTCGTGCTGGAGCATGTGGATGATCTCGATCGAAGGCGCGTCCCGCATGTCGTCGGTGTTGGGCTTGAAGGCCAGGCCCAGGATGCCCACCGTCTTCCCCCGGAAGCCGCCCAGGATGTCCCGCAGCTTCTGGATCACCCGTTTGCGCTGGTCGTAGTTGATCTCCATCACCGCCCGCAACAACTGGGGATGCGCTCCGTGCGTGGCGGCCATGTGCGCCAGGGCCTTCACGTCCTTGGGGAAACACGAGCCTCCCCAGCCCACTCCTGCCCCCAGGAACTGCGGCCCGATGCGCTGATCCATGCCCATGCCGCGGGCCACCTCCGTCACGTCCGCCCCCAGCGCCTCGCAGATGTTGGCGATCTCGTTGATGAACGAGATCTTGGTAGCCAGGAACGCATTGGAGGCGTACTTGATCATCTCCGCCGTGCGCAGGTCGGTGATGATGATTGGCGCCTGCAGGGGGTAGTATAATTCGGCCACCCGATGGGCCGCCGCCGGATTCGTCGAGCCCAGGACGATGCGGTCGGGGTTCATAAAATCGTAGACGGCCGAGCCCTCCCGCAGGAACTCCGGATTGGAGACCACCGAAAACTCGATATCGTCGTCGGGTATGTTCTCCCTGACGATGTCCGCCACCCAATCGCCGGTGCCGATGGGCACTGTGCTCTTGTTGACGATGATGGTGGATTGGCGCAGGCGCCTGGCCAGGCCCTCTGACGCCTGGTTGACGTGGACCAGATCGGCCTCGCCCTCAGCACCGGAAGGAGTGCCCACGGCGATGAACACGAACCCGGCATCTTCCAGAGCCTGGTCATAAGAGGTGGTGAAATCCAGGCGCCCGGCGGCATAGTTGCGCCGCACGACCTCCTCCAGCCCAGGCTCATAGATGGGCATGATGCCCTTCTTGAGGTTATCGCACTTCGATTCATCACGGTTGAGACAGACCACGCGATTGCCCAGATCGGCCAGGCAGGCTCCGGTGACCAACCCGACGTAGCCAATGCCGATGACGCAGATGTTCCTCATTGAGAGCCCTCCCTTTATTTAATCTCAGCTAATGATACCACATTTTTCGCTTTTTCGCTAGCCGCCCTCACCCACCCCCAGCCCCCTCCTTCTCCCATGCTCCCTCCCCCAAAGTTGGGGGAGGGCCGGGGTGGGGGCTGGAGAGGGAGGGGGCCACTTGTCGAGAAACGACAAAAGTTGTACAATTAGGGCGATTTCAGGTAGCGGGGTGTACAGAGGTGGTTCCTATACTGGATGAACACAGCTTGGACTTCATCAGCCACAGCGAGGCTCAGACGCGGCGACTTGGTGCCAGGTTGGGAGAGCTCTTGCAAAGTGGCGATGTGATCTGCCTGGCGGGCGAGTTAGGCGCGGGGAAAACCTGCCTGGCTCAGGGTATCGGACAGGGCCTGGGAATCGAAGGGCCGATCACCAGTCCCAGCTTCACTTTGATCAACGAGTACAGGCCAGAGCAAGCCAGGCTGCCGTTCTACCACATAGACCTGTATCGCATAGAGGAAGCTAAGGAGACCCTGTCTCTGGGTCTGGAAGAATACTTCTACGGCGAAGGAGCCTGCGTCGTCGAGTGGGCCGACCGAGCGCTACAGGCTCTACCTGCCGAGCACCTGTGGATCGAGCTCCGCTACATCGTCGAGACCAAGCGCGGCCTGCTGATGAAAGCGCTGGGAAAGCGCTACGAACAACTGCTGCGGGAATTCAAGCGAATGGCTTTTGGGATTTAGTTAAGGAGAGGTTGCTTGCTTCTAGCTATTGATACCGCTTCGCAAATGCCCAGTCTGGCGCTGTACGACGGAGAGCGGGTGCTGGCCGAAGAGACGTGGCGCTCGGCCAACGGCCACACCGTGGAGCTCATGCCCGGTCTGGTGCGCATGCTAGAGCGACAAAAGGTCTCGCCCTCCGAGTTAAGGGGCATAGCCGTGGCTTTGGGCCCTGGCTCCTTCACCGGGCTGCGCATTGGACTGAGCGTGGCCAAGGGCCTGGCCCTGACCCTGGCCATCCCGCTCGTAGGGATACCGACGTTGGAGGCCCTGGTCTACGCCCAGGGACGCAAGCGAGGCCCCGTGTGCGCCGTGCTGCGGGCCGGTCGGGGGCAGGTTTCCGCCGCCTTTTATCGGCGCCGGCAGGGGCAGTGGCGGCAGCAAGGTGACTATCGCCTGACATCGTGGGAGGACCTGTGCGCTGAAATCGAAACCCGCACCTTTTTCTGCGGCGAGATAGACGCTCAGGCCGCTGCCCTCTTGCGAAAGCGGTTGGGCGACAAGGCCACGGTGGCCTCGCCGGCCTGCTCCCTGCGCCGGGCGGGCTACCTGGCAGAGCTGGGCTGGCAACGCCTGGAAAGAGGCGAGGTGGACGATCCGGCCACGCTGGCCCCGATCTACCTTCGCCACCCTGCGATAAAATGAAGGGTGCATTCAAAATGTGGGTCGTAGGGGCGGGTCTTGCACCCGCCCAGGGCGACCGCAAGGGGCCTGCCCTGAGCAACGCGAAGGGATCGCCCCTGCAACTGAATTTGGATACACCCAAATGAGAAGCATGGACTGCACAGGTCTGCCTTATATCGTCGAACCCATGTGGCTGCGAGACATCAAAGAGGTGATGGAGATCGAGCAGGTGTCTTTCCTCTCACCCTGGTCAGCCCGCGCTTATCGTCACGAGCTTCTGGAGAATGACCTCTCCCACTACTTCGTGGTTCGCCAGCGCCAGGTGGAGAGGCCAGGGCCAGGCCCGCTGACCAGAGTCCGTCGCTCTCTCGGAGTAGGGAAACGACTGCCTATCCTGGGGTATGGCGGCTTCTGGCTGATGGCCGGCGAGGCCCACATCAGCACTATAGCTGTGCAACCCACCTGGCGGCGAAAAGGCATCGGTGAGTTGTTACTGGCAGCCATGCTCGATCGAGCTATAGAGCTCGAAGCCGAGATGGCCACTTTAGAGGTGCGCGCTTCCAACGTCGTAGCCCAGAATCTGTACCACAAGTACGGCTTTCAGCAGGCAGGGTCGCGGCGGCGCTATTATCGCGACAACGATGAGGACGCCCTGATCATGTCCACCGAGCGTCTGACCTCGGCCACCTTTCAGAGCCGCTTTCAGGCCCTCAAGCGCGCGCTGAGGGAGAGGCTGATTCAGAGTTTGGACAAAATGCTTTAGATGCGGTATAATTCTACCAGGAGAGCGGGCGGGGCTTCCACCAATGACAAACGGGAGGTAAGCTAGGTGTCAGAACTAACCGAGCTCTACGAGGAGATAGCCGTCTGTCAACGCTGCGAACTGGCCAAAGGTCGCACCCAGACAGTGCCCGGCGATGGGTCTGAGAAGGCAGAAATCATGTTCATTGGCGAGGCTCCTGGCTTCCATGAAGATCGGCAGGGTCGGCCATTTGTGGGGGCAGCGGGACAGTTCCTGGATGAGCTTCTGGCCAGCATCGGCCTCAAGCGAGAGGACGTCTACATCGCTAACGTCATTAAGTGCCGGCCACCCGGCAACCGTGCCCCCCTGCCCGATGAGATCGAGGCCTGCAGGCCTTATCTTGACCAACAGATCGAGTTGATCCAACCGAAGTTGATCGTCACCCTGGGACGCTTTTCGATGGCCCGCTACTTTCCCAATGCCTCGATCACTCGCATCCACGGCCAGCCTAAGCGCATCGGCAATCGTATCTACTATCCCATGTTCCATCCCGCCGCCGCCCTGCATCAACCCAAGTGGCGCTCGGCCGTGGAGGAAGATATGCTCAACATCCCCCACATCCTGAAGGAAGCGGAACAGTTGGGTGAGACCAGGCCTCTGGAGCAAGCAGAGCAATTGAGCTTATTTTGATAGAAGCGGAACATGCTAGAAAAACTGGAGCTTGTCGTCCAGCGCTATGAAGAATTGAATACCCTTATGGCTGATCCTGAGGTGGCCACCAATCCTGATCTGGTGAGAGAGTATGCTCAGGAACAGGCCGAGATCGCCGACCTGGTCCAGAAGTATCGCCAGTACCAGGCCAACGAAAGCGAGCTGAACAAGACCAGAACCTTGCTGAAGGGCGAGGAAAGTGAGGAGATGCTGAACCTGGTCCAGGAGGAGATCGAAAGGCTCGAAGGGCAAAGGGAGGCCCTTCTGGATGAGCTGAAGATGATGCTCTCGCCGAAGGATCCCAGGGACGAGCGAAACGTGATCATGGAAATCAGAGCCGGGGCGGGAGGCGACGAGGCGGGCCTGTTCGCCGCCGATCTCTACCGCATGTACAGCCGATATGCCGAGAACCACGGCTGGTCCACCGAACTTCTTAGCTTTAACGAGACCGGCATAGGGGGCTTCAAAGAGATCATCTTCGCCGTCAAGGGTCCCTACTCCCGGCTGAAATACGAGAGCGGCGTCCATCGCGTGCAGCGGGTGCCCATCACCGAATCCAGCGGCCGCATCCACACCTCCACCGCCACCGTGGCCGTCCTGCCCGAGGTGGACGAGGTAGAGGTAAAAATTGATCCCGATGATCTGCGGATAGACGTCTACGGATCCTCCGGGCCGGGCGGTCAGCACATGCAGAAGAGCGCCACCGCCGTGCGCATCACCCACCTGCCCACGGGGACGGTCGCCACCTGCCAGAGCCAGCGCTCCCAATTCCAGAACCGGGCGCGGGCCCTGGCCATCCTGCGAGCCAGGCTGTACGAACAGGAGGAACAGAAGCAGCACGAGCAATTGGACGAGAGACGGCGCTCCCAGGTGGGCACGGGGGAGCGAGCGGAGAAGATTCGCACCTACAACTTCCCCCAGAACCGCGTGACCGACCACCGCATCGGCCTCACCAGCCATCGCCTGGAGGAGATTCTGGACGGTGACCTCGATGAGTTCATTGAGGAGCTGGCTACAACGGACCAGGCGGAGAAGTTGAGGAGAGCGGGGTTAAACTCAAGGTGAAGGGTGAGGCAACTTTACAAAACGCCCTTCACTGGGGAGAGCAGAACCTAACCCAAAGCGCTCTCGACAGCCCCCGCCTTGACGCCGAGATTCTGCTGGCCCATGCCTTGGGGATGACCATCACTCAACTCCACGCCCATCCCCAAAGCCAACTAAGCTCCGCCGCGTTGGCTTTCTACCTCCAATTGATCGAGCGACGCGCACGACATGAGCCCGTGGCCTACATCGTCGGCCAGAAGGAGTTTTACGGGCTCGATTTCTTTGTTGATAACCGGGTGCTGATCCCCCGGCCGGAGACGGAATTGCTGGTGGAGCTAAGCGTCGAGATGGCTCAGGCCCGAAGCCTGCGCCTCATCGCTGACGTGGGGACAGGCTGCGGAGCCATCGCTGTCAGCCTGGCCGTCCACCTGCCGCAAGCCCTGGTCTATGCCACCGACGCCTCCCCCGCAGCCCTGGAGGTAGCGGTTTGCAACTGCCGCCGCCACGGCGTGGAAGATCGCGTTCGCCTGCTGCATGGCCACCTGCTGGAACCGCTGCCGGAGCCCGTTGATCTCATCGTCGCCAACCTGCCCTACGTCAGCCAAGCCGAGTGGGCCCAACTGCCGCCAGAGATTAGCCGCTACGAGCCGAGAGAGGCTCTGAACGGCGGCCGCGACGGGCTCGACCACATTCGTAGGTTGTTGGCCCAGGCGGGCAGATACCTCAAACCTGGGGGAGTTGTCCTGTTGGAGATCGGGGCGACACAGGGACCGGCGGTGGTCGCTCTGGCCAGACATCACTTTCCGGCAGCGAGGGTCGAAATCGCCCAGGATTACGCTGGGCTGGATAGGATAGTGATGGTCAAGGGAGCAGGGGAGCAGAGGAGCAGAGGAGCGGACATGGAGGTCGTTTGGTTCTGAGAATCCAGACAAAGGTGCTGCCTGCTAACGGGGATGCCATTGCCGTGGCCGCCCGGATTCTGGCCGAGGGCGGCCTGGTCGCCTTCCCCACGGACACGGTCTACGGCGTTGGGGCCCATGCCTTCCAACCCGACGCCGTGGAGCGAATCTACACCGCCAAGATCCGTCCGCGGGACAAAGCGATACCCATCCTCCTGGCCCGAGCTGAGGATCTCGCCCTCGTAGCCGAGAGAATCACAGAGACCGCCTGGCTCCTGGCCGAGCGGTTTTGGCCCGGTGGCCTGACCCTGGTCCTGCCCAGGAAAGCCAGCGTCCCCGACGTGGTCAGCGCTGGCGGACCCACTGTGGCCGTGCGGGTGCCCGACCACCCGGCGCCTCAAGCTCTGATCGCCGCTCTGGGCGCTCCCCTGGCCGCCACCAGCGCCAATTTGAGCGGTCGCCCCAGTCCCGTCACCGCCCAGGAGGTGGAAGCCGAGCTTGGAGGGCGCATCGAGCTCATCCTCGACGGCGGACGGTGCCCCGGTGGTGTCCCTTCCACCGTGCTGGATTTGACCACCGACCCACCGACCATTCTGCGTGTCGGAGCTATCACTGGGGAAGAGATCAGAGCCACCGACGGAGTCCCGAACTTGTTCGGGACGTCCCCACGACGGAGTTAGTTTGTAAACCAATAAGGAAAGCGCTGAAAGGAATCGGAATATGCTATTTGCCGGATTAGATATCGCGATAGTCGTTTATCTGCTGACCGGGGTGCTGGTGGCTATCAGCGTCCACGAATGTAGCCATGCCTGGGTGGCCAATGCTTTGGGCGATCCCACCGCCAAAAACGCAGGACGGCTTTCCCTCAACCCCTTCGCCCACCTCCACCCCCTGGGCACGCTCTCCCTCCTCTTTCTGGGCCTGGGCTGGGGGAAGCCCGTTCACGTGGATGCCACCAGGCTGCGGCCGGGGCCCAAAATCGGCATGGCTTTGGTGGCCCTGGGAGGCCCCATTGCTAACTTCGTGAGCGCGGCCATCCTGGCTCTACCTCTCAGGTTGCATCTCATCCCCTTCATGCCGCGGAGAATCTTGGGCTTTATCGTCTCCTACGGCGAACTGGTCTCCTGGGTGGTCTGGCTGAACCTCGCCCTGGCCATCTTCAACCTGATACCTCTCACGCCGCTGGACGGGTCGAGGCTCTTGTCTGTGCTTTTGCCCGACCGCTGGTTTAACATCCTGGCCCGCTACGAGCGCTATGGCCTGGTGCTGATCCTGCTCCTGATTGTGCTGGAAAGATTCGCCCAGACGGGCATCCTGACCAGGGTGCTTTTTCCGCCTATCGAGTTCGCGTGGTGGAAGTTCGTCAACCTGACTCCGCCGTTTCCCTGGCGCGAATATCTTCTGTGATGCAAAATGCGTATTGCTATCGGTGCCGATCACGCTGGTTTTCATCTCAAAGAGGCCGTAGCCGGGCTACTCAGGGAGCTTGGTCATGAAGTTCACGACTTCGGAGCGTACAACGCTGAGCTCTCTGACTATCCCGACTTCGCCCGGGCCGTGGCCGAAGCGGTGGCCCAGGGTGACTTCGAGCGGGGCATCCTGGTCTGCGGCAACGGCATCGGTGCGTGCATCACGGCCAACAAAGTGCCTGGTATTCGAGCCGCCGTGTGCCACGACACCCTCTCCGCCCGCCAGGGCGTAGAGCACGACGACGTCAACGTCCTCTGCCTGGGGGAGCGGATCATCGGCAGGGAACTGGCCCTGGAGATCGTGCGGGTCTGGCTGGTTGCCGAGTTCTCCGGCCTGGAGCGCTATCGCCGCCGGCTGGACAAGGTGGCCAAGCTAGAGGGAAAGTGCGATGCTCATCGGCATTGACGCCAGCCGTAGCGTGGCCCAGGAGCCAACAGGCACAGAAAGCTACTCCCTCAACCTGATCCGCCACCTCCTGGCTTTACCAAGCGATCACCGCTACCGCCTCTACTTCAATCGCCCCCCCTCTTTCCCCCCCAAAGTTGGGGGGGAGGAAGGGGGGGCGGCGACCTTGCGACCTTGCGACCTGCGCATCGTGCCCTTCCCCCGCCTGTGGACCCACCTGCGCCTCTCCTGGGAGATGGCCCGCCGCCCGCCAGACCTGCTCTTCGTCCCCGCCCACGTCCTGCCCATCGTTCACCCCCGTTGCAGCGTGGTCACCATCCACGATCTGGGCTACCTGTACTATCCAGAAGCTCACCGCCCCCTGGATCGCTTTTACCTGGACCTCTCCACCCGCTACAACGCGCACGCCGCCACCCACCTCATCGCCGACTCCTCGGCCACCAGGCGCGACCTCGTCGAGCGCTACGGCAGCGAGCCCGACAAGATCACCGTCGTCTACCCCGGTTACGACGAGGCCACCTTCCGGCCAGTGAGAGACGAGGAAGCCATCGAGGCCGTCAAAGCCAGATACCACATCGCTGGCGACTACATCCTGTTCGTAGGAACCCTGCAACCGCGCAAGAACCTGGTTCGACTGATCGAGGCATTTGCAAATATGCAAGTGGGCAAGCATGCAAGTGGGCAAGTGGATGCAAACCTGCAAACCTGCAAACTTGCAAACTTGCGTCTCGTGATCGCGGGGAAGAAGGGATGGCTCTATCAGGAGATCTTCCGGCTGGTTGAGGAGCTGGGGCTGGAAGGAAAAGTGGTTTTCACAGATTATGTGCCTGAGGGGAACCTCCCTGCCCTCATGTCCGGCGCTCGTCTATTCGTTTTCCCTTCCCTTTACGAGGGCTTTGGGCTGCCGGTCCTGGAGGCCATGGCCTGCGGAATCCCCGTCGTCTGCTCGAACACCTCCTCGCTTCCTGAGGTGGCGGGAGACGCGGCCGTCCTGGTTGATCCCCTGGACGTGGAAGGGCTGGCAGTGGCCATGGAGCGCGTGCTCGGCGACGAGGAGCTGCGGGCCGAGTTGATAAGGCGCGGCTTCGAGCAGGCGAGGAAATTCTCGTGGGAGACATGCGCCCGCGAGACGCTGGACGTGCTGGAGAGTGTTTGCCACGAATTTCACTAATTTACCCTCTTTTGGTGTTAAGGGGTTGGTTCCTCACCCATCGGGCGCGTGGACTTGTCCTGCAGCCCCTGCTCCTCCACCGGCTTCTCGGTGGGCAGACGGGAGGGATGTGAGGCCATGACCTGCATGAAAGCCATAACACCGCAAATGGTGCTAGGCGTGCGGGTAGACAACGTCAATTACGACCAGGCCCTCTCCCTCATCGAAGGTTTTGTCGTCAGCGGCACCCCCCACCAGGTGGTGACTGTCAACCCTGAGTTCATCGTTGCTGCTCAGTCCGACGACGAGTTCCGCAACATTCTCAACGCCTCTTCCCTGGCCCTGCCTGACGGAGTTGGCCTCCTCTGGGCGGCGCGGTTCCTCGGCCGTCCCCTCCAGGAGCGGGTGACGGGAACAGACACCGTGCAGCGTGTAGCGGCTTTGGCTGCCCAGAAGGACTACAGCCTGTTTCTGTTGGGCGCCGCCCCCGGCGTGGCCGTAGCGACTGCGGCCCGTCTCTGCGAGACCTATCCGGGCTTGAGGATCGTCGGCACCCACGCCGGTTCGCCAGCCCTTGGGGAGGAGGACGAGATCGTTCACCTGGTTCAGAGAGCGCAGCCGGATATCCTGTTCGTAGCCTATGGAGCACCCCAGCAGGACAAGTGGATCGCTCGCAACCTGGAGCGGCTGGGGGTGCCGGTAGCGATGGGTGTGGGTGGCGCTTTCAATTTCATCTCTGGCCGGGCAAAGAGGGCTCCCCGCTGGTTGCAGCGCCTGGGCCTGGAGTGGCTGCACCGGCTCTATCGCGAGCCGTGGAGATGGCGGAGGATGCTGGCCCTGCCGAAATTCGTGGGGCTGGTGGTGCGGGAGCGTTTGACAAGAAATTAAAAGTGTGTTATTCTAACTTTTGGAAATTCCTACTCTCAGAAGCGAGATGGAGGCGACGATGGTCGAGAAGGAGTTGACTAAAATTGTAAAACCATTATCCAAAGGGCAGATCACCATTCCTGTGGAGTTCCGACGGAGGCTGAACATAGACGCAAATGCCTTCCTCCAGATCACCCTGAAGGAGGGAAAGATCGAAATCCTTCCACTGCAGTTGATGCCGGAAGGAGAAGCTTTGCTGCGGGAATACACGGATGAGGAAATCCAGCGTTTTTTAGAGGAGGATAGGCTGGATCTGGAGACCCTGGCAAAGGTTCGTCAGCTCTTAGGGTGAAAGAGAGGCTCATGAACACAAGCAAGCTCTTCCTCGACGCCAACGTTTTCATCGCCGCAGCGGGCTCGCCCGAGGGCGGCTCTTCTTTTGTGCTGGAGCTGTGCAAGCGAGGCCATTTCAGGGCCGTTTGCACAAAGCTCGTCCTCCTGGAGGCAGAGAGAAACATCCATCGCAAGCTGGGGGTAGAAGCCCTGCTGCGGTTCTATCAAGACCTTGCCGAGCTCGATCCGATCCTTGAAACACCCCCTGCACCTGAAGAAATGGCGGCTTGCAAACCCCTCGTCGGTGGGAAAGATGCCCATGTTTTGGCGGCAGCTTTGAAGAGCGGAGCTGCTTTCCTCCTAACACTGGATCGGAGACATTTTATGACCAAGAAGGTGTTGGATGCCCATCTTGATCTAGATGTGATGACACCGGGCGATTTCTTGAGAAAGCTGCTGAAGGAGTGGGGCTAGCACTCTATATACTATTCTCGGCGACAAATGGTCATAGAGACGAAGTCTATGGTAAGCAAGGATGGACTGCTGAGTTTGGTCCCTCAACTGGCGGCCAAGCGTGTGCTAGTCATCGGCGACATCTTCCTCGATGAGTACATCACAGGGCAGGCCACCCGGCTCTCGCGAGAAGCACCCATCCCGGTGCTGGAGTTCGCGGGGAGGCGCTACCTGTCCGGTGGGGCGGCCAACCCCGCCAATAACATCGTCGCCCTGGGCGGGATGGCCTACCAGGTGGGGGTCATCGGAGACGACGAGGCGGGGCAAACGCTCCTGGCCAGGCTCAGGGAAGCGGGAATTGGCACGGAAGGGGTGGTGACCGACCCCTCCCGTCCCACCACCACCAAGACCCGCATCGTGGCCCAGGGAAGCCTGCGCTTCCCCCAACAGTTGGCCCGCATTGACCACCTGGCCCGCCGCCCCGTGGCCGGTGAGGTGGAGCAAGCCATCGTAGGCCGCCTGGAGGCCCTCGTCCCCCAGGTTGACGCCGTGCTGGTCTCCGACTACCGGACGGGGGTGGCCAGCGAAGCGGTGGTTGCCGCAGCACTAAAATCGGCCCGCCAGCACGGGAAGCTGGCCACCGTGGACTCCCAGGGGAATCTCCACAAGTTCGCTGGCTTCGACCTGGTGAAATGCAACCAGCGCGAGGCGGAGGCGGTGCTGGGGCGGACTCTCGCCAGCGAAGACGACTTTCGAGAGGCTCAAGGGCAACTGCTGGCCGAGCTTGGGGTCCAGGCTATTCTCATCACCCGCGGTGCTGACGGCATGTCCCTTTTGGGCCTGGGTCAGCCCTATGCCCCCATCCCTGCCGCCAACGTCAGCGAGGTGTTCGACGTCACTGGCGCGGGGGACACCGTCATCGCCGTGGCCACCCTGGCTCTGGCCGCTGGCCTCGACCTCCTCTCGGCGGCGCGCCTGGCCAACTACGCGGCTGGCCTGGTGGTGCGTAAGCTGGGCAACGC
>VGOG01000101.1 GCA_016875995.1 Chloroflexota bacterium | reverse complement strand
AACGGGTGGGCCTCCTCGACGAAGCCCCAGTGGGGTGCCAGCGCTCACATGCCCGGCGTGGACGAGCACCCCGGAGCCGTGCTCTGGGCGTCGACGTCGGGAATGCCAGGGTCGCTTGGTGTCAGCCGGCACTCATACATGCCATCGAAACCCGAACTGGTGGCTCGATTGGTAAGGTGCACTCGTTCCCGGTTCAGGGCTTAGTTTCACCCTGCCTTGTACCGGAATCAGGTGTCGAAAACAGGCTAAGCACTGGTCAACTCCTTCAAAATCACCACCGCCGCCTCTTTGTCCAACGGCTCATTGTTGTTGCCGCACTTGGGGCTCTGGACGCAGGAAGGGCAGCCAGCCTCACAGGGGCACTCCTCGATGGCCGACAAAGTGGCCCGCCAAAGCTCATCCAGCATCTCGAACCCCTTCTCGGCGATGCCTACCCCGCCGGGGAAGGCGTCGTAGATGAAGACCTGCGGCCGGCCCGTGTCGGGATGGCTGGGGGTGGAGAGGCCGCCGATGTCCAGGCGGTCGCACATAGCAAACAAGGGCAGTATCCCGATGGCGGCGTGCTCCAGGGCGTGCAGGCCACCGTGGAAGTGTAGCCCCCGGTCGGACACGCGGCGAGCCAGCTCCGAGGGCACCTCGAACCACAGGGCTCTGGTCTCGTAGGATTGGGGCGGCAGGTCGAGATACTCCACGCTCAACACCGTCTCGCTGAACTGTTGCTTGCGAGCGTAGCCGATGACCTGCTGCGTGACCCGCACCTGGCCGAAGAAGGCAGCGGTTTTGGGAAACTGTTGGTGCTGAAAAGAGCGCACGATGCTCACGTCGTTGACCTCGCGGGGCTGGGTGTAGTAATCCACGTCCACCGGCCGCAGGTAGGCCACCTGAGCCTGCAGGTCCAGATCGGTGACCAGGTACGATTCCCCCTGGTGGAGATAGATCGCGCCGGGGTGGACACGGTAGAGGGCCGAGGAAGCCTCGATCTCCTCCAGGGTCTGGTAGCCCTGCGACTCGTCCAGGAGGGCGAAACGGGAGCCCGAGGCGGAACGCAGGTTCACCTCCTGGGCCGGGTAGCCCCAGCCCACGTTGTACCAGCGCTCGCCCCGATAGTCCAGGACACTCCTTCGCTCCAGGTTGATCATCGCCTCCACGAAGCCGGGGCCGAAGAGGAACTCGTCGTCGTTGGTGAGGGGCAGCTCGTGGGCGGCGCAGGGGAGGTGCTTCTCCAGGATATAGACGTTGTCGGGGGCGATGAGGGCGTGCTCGTGCTCCCTGCCGAAGAGAGCCTCTGGGTGGCGCATGAAGTACTGATCCAGGGGGCCGTCCAGGCCGATGAGCACTGAGAGGGACTCCCGCACGCCTCGCCCGGCCCGCCCGGCCTGCTGCCAGGTGCTGGCGATGGTGCCCGGGTAGCCCACCAGCACGGTGGCGTCCAGGCTGCCCACGTCCACCCCCAGCTCCAGCGCGCTGGTGGCCGTCACCCCCAGCAACTGGCCGCTGAATAGCTCCCGCTCGATCTGGCGGCGTTCCTCAGGCAGGTATCCTGCGCGGTAGGACTTGACCAACGGGGCCAGATCGGGCTCCTTTTCCTCCAGAATCCCGCGAGCGTAGCGGAGGATGAGCTCGGCCACCTTGCGGGCTTTGGTGAAGGTGATGTTGCGCACCCCCTGGCGGGCCATCTCCACGAACAGGTCGGTGGCCTCGGAGTTCGCGCTGCGGCGGGTGGTCCTGGCGCGGTCGAGGAAGGGCGGATTCCAGAGCACGAAGTCCTTGGCCCCGCTGGGCGAGCCGTCGTCGTCCACCACCAGGGCGGGGACGCCGACCAATCGCTCGATGTGCTGGCCGGGGTTGGCGATGGTCGCTGAGCAGCAGATGAACTGGGGCTTGGCGCCGTAGAAGTCGCAAATGCGGCGCAGCCGGCGGAGGACGCAGGCCACCTGAGAGCCGAACACCCCGCGGTAGACGTGGGCCTCGTCGAGGACCACGTACTTGAGGTTGGCGAAAAAGTGGGCCCAGAGGGTGTGGTTGGGGAGGATGCCCAGGTGCAGCATGTCGGGGTTGGTGAGGATGATGGCCGCTTCCTTGCGCCGGCGAGCGCGCGTTGATTGCGGGGTATCGCCGTCGTAGGTGCCGAACTTCACTTCTTGGAGATTGGGCCGGGTCAGTTCTTGCAGAGAGCGCAGTTGGTCCTGGGCCAGGGCCTTGGTGGGGAAGAGATACAGAGCGCGAGCTCGCCAATCGTTGACGATGGCCTCCAGGACGGGCACGTTGTAGCACAGGGTCTTGCCGCTGGCCGTGGAGGTAGGCACCACCACGTTCTGGCCAGCCCGGGCGGCGTTGATGGCCTGAGCCTGGTGGGTGTAGAGCTTCTCCGCCCCCACTCGCCGGAGGGCATCTCGCAAGGGGGGTGGCAGTGGCCTATCCAACCGCCCGTAGCGGGCCTGCCTGGGCGAGATGGGCTCCACGTGGGCAATCTGGCCCTTGTAGAATCGCTGTCGCTTGAGGTGGTTGATGAAATCCGTGACTCTCATGGGTCTTATTTTACCACGAAAGGGCAGAAAAGGCGACTGATGCCGGCTCGTCCCAAAGCAAATGAAACGTGAACCGGTCCTCACATTTCACGCTTCACGCATCACGTCAGATAGATGGCCAGCCAGGCCACTATCCCAACACAAACAGCAATCAAAAGGCCAGGTAGTAGCGTCCTTTTAAGAATCTCCCCCTCGCGTCCGGCCAGCCCGGCGGTGCTGCAGCCCACGATGACTTTGGCCGGGGCCAACATGCTGCCCAAAGAGCCGCCCGTGGTCTGAGCGCCCAGGATGATGAAGACACTGATCCCGATGAGCTCGGCGGCCTGCTTCTGCAAGGGGGCGAAGACGACGTTGGAGTTGGTGTTGGAGCCGGTCATGAACGCGCCCAGCACCCCGATGAGGGGGGAGAAGAGGGGGAAGGCCGCTCCCACGCTGCGGCTGATGCTCTCGGCCAGAAGATAGGTCATGCCGCTGTGATCCATGACCAGGGCCATGCCCACCAGCGAGGCGATGCCGATGCTGGAGGGCACCGCGCTCCTCAAGGTGTTGGCCGTGATTCTCCGCAGGACGCCCACCCTATAATGTCCGCTGCGACGATAGAGAAAACAGGCGATGACAGACGTGTAAGCCAGCAAAGCCCCAGGGTGGCCAAAGACGCTGATAGTTCGCCCTGGGCCGGCCTCTATCGTCCAGCCGTAGGCCGTACGGAGCCCTGGAAACCGAATCGCGATCACCACGTTGTTGAGAAACTCGTGCAGGGGGCCGTAAAGCTCCGCCGCCGTGACCAGCACGATGAGGAGCAGATAGGGTGCCAGGGCCAGGGGCAAGCTCAAGTGCCCTTCGGCGCGGTCCACTGTAGATGTTGCCGAAGCGGAGCATAGCTTCCCCCCTAAAGTTGGGGGGGACTGAGGGGGGGCGCGATACAGGGGCAAGCGAGCCACCACAGCTCCTGCCAGCAGCCCGACCATGCCCGCCACGAACCCGGCCAGATTCCACAGGCCGCTGGTGGCCAGCAGATACTGGGTTCCGCTCATCAGAGTACCAACGATCAGGATGGCCGGCAGGCTGTGCCGCAGGGCTTTGAGACCATCGTGAGCGTGGACGGCGGCCAGGCCACAGCCGAAACAGGTCAGGCCCAGAAGAAGGGCTGACCAGGGAGCCAACTCCAACCCGCCGAGTCCAGTGGCAGCGATGAGAGCCTGAAAAGACGAGGCCATGTCGCCGAAAGTCACCGACCAGGAATGGCCGATGGCCGTAGCCACTACCGCCGTCACCGGCTCGAAGCCCATGCCGATGAGCAGGGGCGCTACCACCGCGATGGGCACGCCGAATCCAGCCACCCCCTGCAAGAAGGCACTGAACACCCAGCTCAGGATCAGCAGTTGCATCACCCGGTCGCCGGTCAGACGGGAGATGGCCCGGCCTATGACAGCGATGGCTCCCGCCTCGTTGACTACGTTGTACAGCACCAGCGCCATCCAGATGATGTACAGCACGTAGACGGTGAGCAGCAGGCCCTTGAGCTGGGAGTAGGCCAGGATACTCGGGGTAGCGCCAAAAAAGGCTAAGGACACCGCGATAGCTGTGAGCCAGCTTACAGGGCCGGCCTTAGCTCCGCTCCAACGAAAGCCGATCATCAGGATCAGCACCACGACGATCGGCGAGAGGGCTAGAAGCCAGTAGAGAGTGTTGAAAGGTAGAGTATGCATAGGTAAACGTATTGCGTAGTGCGTATTCCGTACTGCGTCTTGTGTGACAGAATACGCAATACGAAATACGCAATACCTTCTGATATTCAGCATCAAGCGGAAGTTGCTTTCCACCCTGCCAGGAGGTCAAACTCTGATTTGCTGGATCAGCACGTCGAGTGGATGATGGCGGCCACCCTTTTCCCTTCGTCCCTCAGCTCATTGTAGCGCCTCACCGCCTGGGGCGTGGGCAGGGGCAGGACTTGTACGGCACACATGGCCAGAATCCCCTCCTCAACCTGCACCAGGTTGTCGTAGCCGGTGCCGATGATCAGCACGTCCGGCCCTTCCTTGAGCAGCCCTTCGATCTCAGCGAAGGCCACAAAATGCGCCTTGCTCCCTCTGATCGCGGGCCAACCGTTGGTGTGGATGACGAGGTCCACCGCTGGAAAGGGAATCGCGCTGTAGACCAGCAGCCCAAAGCGGCAGAACCCGAACCTGCCGATGGGGTTAAACCCCACCCAGGCGGTGATCAGAACCACGACCACGGCAACGATAACGATGACTTTGTTCATCACTGCCCCCTCAACTCCCTGAGCTGCTCCTTCGCCTTTTTTCTCAAATCCTCATCCTCACTCAATTCCAAAACCCGCTTAAAGTCCCTGATGGCTTCCTCCTCCTCGCCTCTTAACCTGTGTATGAGCCCGCGCCAATAGTAAGCCCAAGCCAAATCAGACTTCAGCTCGATGGCCTTGTCGTAGTCCGCAATGGCCAGATTGTGTTCGCCTTTGTCATAATAGGCAAGCCCACGGTTGTAGTAGGCCACGGCCAAATCAGGCTTCAACTCGATGGCCCTGTCGAAATCGGCGATGGCTTTATCGTACTCGCCTTCGTGGTGGTAGAGATTCCCGCGGTTGATGTAGGCCCAGACCAAGCCGGGCTTCAGTTCGATTGTCCTATCGTAGTCAGAGATGGCCTGATCGTACTCACCCTTATCAGCATAGACAATGGCGCGATTATAATAGCTCCCGCCGTATGTGGGCTTCAGTTCGATGGCCTTGTCATAGTCAGCGATAGCCAACTCGCATTTGCCCTTTCCGGCGTGTACACTTCCACGGTTGAGGTAGGCCAAAAAATCATCAGGCTTTAGCTTGATGGCTTTGTCACAGTCGGCAATAGCCAACTCGTATTCGCCCTTGCCGGCGTAGGCATTCCCACGATTGATATAGGCAGCAGCGTAATCAGGCTTCAGCTTGATGGCCCTGTTACAATCAGCGATGGCCAAATCGTGTTCGCCTTTGTGGTGGAAGGCCAGCCCACGGTTGTTGTAGGCCGCGGCCAAGTCGGGCTGCAGCTCAATGGCCCTGTTGCAATCAACGATGGCTAGGTCGTATTCGCCCTTATGGTTATAGGCATCTCCGCGGTTGACATAGGCCCAAGCCAAGCCGGGCTCCAGCTCAATGGCCCTATCGTAGTCGGCCATGGCCAAGTCGTGTTCACCCTTGTCGGCGTAAGCATTCCCGCGGTTGACGTAGGTCACGGCCAAGTCGGGCTCCAGCTCGATGGCCCTTGCAAAGTCGGCCATGGCCAAATCGTATTCGCCCTTGTTGGCGTAGGTACTCCCGCGGTTGACGTAGACCAAAGCATCCTCAGACTTCAGCTCGATGGCCCTACTGTAGTCAGCAATAGCCAGATTGTGTTCACCCTTGTGGTCGTAGACAGTCCCGCGGTTGTTGTAAGACGAAGCGTCATCAGGATTCAGCTCAATGGCACTGTCCAAGTCGGCAATGGCTAAGTCGTATTCACCTTCGTAGTCGTAGGCAAGTCCGCGGTTGATGTAGGCCTCGGCCGAGTCAGGCTCCAACTCGATGGCCTTGTCTAGGTCGGCGAAAGCCAGCTCATTCTCACCCTTGCCGATGTAGGCGAGTCCGCGATTGTTGTAGGCTGCAGCAGAATCGGGCTTCAACTCAATGGTCTTGCCGTAATCAGCGATGGCCAGATCATGCCTGCCAAGCTCATCGTAAGCATTCCCCCGATAGAAGTGAAGAGCTGCTACGCTTTCCTGGTATGCTTCTCCTGAGGGGAAATGATCAAGGGCGGCGGAGAGGAGGGAAAGGGATTGAGAAAGTTCGTAGGCAAAGTAGTACATCTGTCCGATGGTGAAAAGGGATAAATAAGTTACGGTCTCTGGGAGCTCCTCGGAGACGTACATTACGAACTGATTAAGATCGGCAGTGGCTGCTCTCGCCTCCAACTCTATGAACGTCGTCACCCTCTCCCTTTCCCGGGTAACAAGGTAATGAGGCGCAGCGCTGTGCCCATCGTGCTCCCCCCAGATCACCAGCGTCGCCCCGTAAGTCTCTCCAAGAGCGCGAGCTTTCTCGATTTCGGCCTCCTGGCTTTCCTCTTCGATCACCGCCGGAAACCGGGAGACGCGCACCCTGTCAGCCAGAGCAGGATGCATCAAGAGGTCAGCCTCTAATCGCCTGGCAATGTACATCTGTGGGTCAGGGCGCTCAGGCCCTCTGAACTTGGCTACTACGATCAGCAGTTCATCTTTCCTGGCAGGGCGTATCTTGGGCCCAGGGAGCCTCTCGATTATTGCAAGGACAACGCGCACGGTGGTAAGACTTGCTGCAAAGGCAAGAACAATTACTTCTGCCCACGCTTGCCAACCCCACGACCGGGAATCAAAGATGACCGCACTTCCAGCAACTATCAACAGGCAGAGGATGCCTGCCAAAAGCGCTGATTTCATCCATGGGGACAGCCTCGCCCACCAATAAGTCATCTTCTTCATCGAGCTAACTCCTCAAGGTCTCCTTCGCCCAGTGCTAATGAACTTTCAGAAAATAATCGGGTAATGGGGTGGCGGTTAGGCAAACCGACACTACACCATGGAATGGTGTAGATTGGGCAGTGAACGGTCCGTTTGACGGTGCAAAGTGGCCCAAACTACAGCTTTCCAAGCTGTAGTGTTGCTATGCAAGCCTGCCCGCGGTTACCTGATTAGATTCTTAAACTTCATAAGCATTGAGCTAAAAGAGCGAAGCCCTTCGGTCTAAGATTCAGCCCCCGCAGGGGGCTTTGTTCTCTCAGCCCAGAGCTTCCAGCTCCGGGCGTCCGGCTACCGAGATTGAACCTCCACCATCTCCAACAGAACCCTATCCCCCTGCACTTGCCCCAACTCATCCAACACCGGCAAGCGCTGGCCCGATTCAGCAAGGTACATCCCGACCTCGATGATGTATTGGCCGGGCGGAGCGTCGGGCTTGACGACGATCTCGTACTGGTCAGCTACTACCTCGCCTTCGACCCAGAGGGTGGTGGGGTATGCGCCAGCCTGGGGGACGCTGTCCTTCTGCCCCCAGATGCGGCTTTCCCCATCGAGGAGGTGGGTGAAGACGGTGTAGCTGGCGTCCATAGATGCCAGGGCCCGCCAGTAGAGGGTCAGGTGCAGGCTGTCGCCAGGCTTCGCTGAGGTGCGGTCTAAGTCGTAGCCCAAAAGCTCAACTTTGGTCCCCAGGTTCACTTCGAGAGGGTGCTGGATGGCAGGGACGGCGAACTGGCGCTCCCAGGTCTGGATACTCAAGTGTCCCAAGGAAATAGTAGGGAGGCCGCTGCTGGCAACCAGCGGCTGCTGGGTGACGCGATTGAGCAGCATCAGCTCCAGCTCGTAATCGCCGGCTGGTACGTCCTGGCCCATGGTCAGGCCATACCGATCCTTGACAACCTCGCCTGCCGTCCAGTTGGCAGTGGAGTAGGTGCCGTGCACCGGGCGGTCGGCCCACAGGGGCCATATATCGCCTCGCTCTCCCCGCAGCCCGATGACTACGTTGTAATCCTCGTCCAGGTCCTGCCGGACCCGCCAGTAGAGGGACAGGTAGATGCCCTCTCCCGGCCTGACTGCGTCACGATCCTTGTCGTAGCCCAGGAAGGCGATTTTGCCGCCCAGGTCTTCTTGCCGCGGATTCTGGATGGTGAGCGACTCAACCGCTGGCGGCTCTTCGGGCTTGCTCACCATCACCGGCCCCAGAGTGATGGTGGTGCCGACGACCTTGCCCTCGTCGTCCAGCCTGGGCAGGCGGCTATCCAGGGAGGCCGAATAGACGCCCACTAGCACCTCGTATTCTCCCGGCGGTGCCCCTGGCTCCACAGCGATCTCTTTCCTGTTGACAATGATGTCACCTGGGCTCCATTGAGCCGAAGGGTAATCGAAGAAGCCCACCTCCCCCCACCTGAAACTCCATTGATCGAGCAGGTGGACGAAGATGCTGTAGTCGTCGCGGTCGGCGGGTTGCAGGACGCGCCAGTAAAATGTAAAACGTAAAACGTGATACGTGATGCGTGAAACGTCATAGCCCAGGAACTCCAGGGTGTGGCCGAGGTTGATGGACGCGGGCTCTTGAGGCGAGATTTCGGGCAGTTGGTGCGGCTGGAATAGATAAGCGGTGAAGGCGGGCTTGCCGTCAGGGCCTGGTTTTTCTTCGGCCAGAGCGGTTGGGGGGAGGAATTCCTGTAGTAGAGTTTCGTCCAACCGGGCTGAGTGCGGGAAAAGGTAGAGGGCGTTCTTGTTGGTCCCTTTGGGGAAGACTACGGTTTGCTGACCCACCAGCCACTTGATCTTATCGTACGAGTGGGCCAGGAAGGCCAGGGTGGGATGGCGGTAGTGGATGGAGGAGACGAAGATCTCCTGGTCAGCGGTGTCCAGTGGGTTAAGATACCTGGCCACGTCAACCAGGTCGCCGTCGTTATCGTAGTAGACCGGTGCGGCTTTGGCCCAGAGGACGAAATAGTCTCGAAAGGTGATGATCCCACAGAGGCCGAGCACCAGAAGGAGCAAGAGAATTTTGAGCTTTGAGCTTTGGATTTTGGATTTCGTAACCATCCATAAGCCCTGAGCAGGCAACAAGAAAAGCAGGGGAATAAGCCCCACCGAACGCAGCGCGCTGGGCACCTCTTTGACGGCCAGGATGCTGGGGAGGAGCATCACGGGCAGCCAGATGAGCAGGAGAAAGTGGGATGTTCGCTCCAGTTTATCTCGGCCGCGCACCAGCTTGACCAGACTGAGAGCCAGACCCAGCAGGAGGAAAATCGTCAGCGGCCAACCGAAGACGGGCTTGCCCGGTAGGTTGAAACGCCAGAGAGGTTCGCCCCGCAGGCCGATCATGCCGAAGGCCAATCGGGCCGCCCGCCAGAAGGTGCCCAGCACATCCCCCTGGTTCAACTCCGGGTTGAAGAGTGACACCTGGCCGATGCGTACCGAGAAGGCCTGGGGATGGGTCAGGAAGTAGAATCCCAGCGGAGCGAAGACGACTACAGCGGGAACAGCGAACAGGGTGATTTGGGAGAGCCGTCGCTTGAGGTTTCGCTTATCGAAGATAAACAGTGCCAGGAAAACAAGCAGCAAAATCACAGGGAAAACCCTGCTGGCCAGGTAGGTGTACGCCGTCGCCCCAAAGAACAGCCCGCTCAGGGCCAGCCAAATGTTGCTTCCCCACCACAGCCCTCGCCACAGACACCACAGGGTCAGGGCTTGCAGGAGAGGTTGGCTTATCGCTCTGAAGCCGTATCGGCTCAGGGTGACGTGCCAGTACGAGGTAGCGAGCAAGGCTGCGCTGAACAGGGCCAGCCAGCGTGCGTCCTCGGCTCCCCGGTGAGCGAACATCTCCCTGGCCAGTTGGTAAGTGATGAGCACGGTAAGCGTGCCGATCAGGGCTGAGGTCAGGCGCAGGGAGAACACAGAGGCCCCCAGGAGGCGCATGGCGACGCCAGCCAGGTAGAAAAAGAGCACCTCCTTGCCGGTGTAGGCTTCGATGAAGATAGGGTGGGACTTGCCCGCAGCGATGTCGGCGGCCAGGATAACATTGGCCGCCTCGTCGTAGTGCAGGCCGGGGGGGATGCTATCCAGCTCGTAGACTCGCAGGAAAAGCGCGACCAGGAGGACGATCCAAAGTCCAAAGTTCAAAGTCCAAAGTTCAAATTTGCCACGAATTACACGAATTATCACGGTTTCTCTCTGGAAAGCTCCAACTTCCAACTTCTAACTTCCAGCTAGCAACGCCAGCAATACCCCACCGGCCATCACGGAGGCGATCTGGCCAGCGGTGTTCGAGCCCATGGCGTGCATCAACAAGAAGTTGGTGAAGTCCTCCTCGTGCCCCACCCTTTGCACCACCCGCGCCGACATGGGGAAGGCCGAAATCCCCGAGGCGCCGATCAAGGGGTTGATCCTCCTGCCGGATATGACACATAGGATTTTGCCCAGCAGCAAGCCGGCGGCAGTATCCAGGCTGAAGGCCAATAGCCCCATGGCCACGATCAGGATCGTTCTCAGATTAAGAAAGCTCTCCGCCATCATCGTCGAGCCAATGGTGATCCCCAGCAAGATGGTCACGATGTTCACCAGTTCGTTCTGAGCCCCCTTGGACAGTCTGTCCACCACCCCACACTCTCGCATCAGGTTGCCAAACATCAGCATCCCGATGAGGGGAGTGGCCATGGGCACCAGCAACCCACAGATCAGGGTGGTGACGATGGGGAAGAGGATGCGGGTGAGCTTAGAGACGGGCCGAGAGGTGTAGGGCATCCTGATGAGCCTCTCCTCCCTGGTGGTCATCAGCTTCATGATGGGTGGCTGGATGATGGGCACCAACGACATGTAGGAATAGGCGGCCACGGCGATGGGGCCCAACAGTTGAGGAGCGAGCTTTGATGACACGTAGATGGAAGTAGGCCCATCGGCCGAACCGATGATGCCGATGGAAGCCGCCTCTTTGATGTCGAAGCCCATCAGCGTGGCTGCCAGGAGGGTGCCGAAGATGCCGAACTGGGCTGCTGCTCCCAGGAGAACGGTGATAGGGTTTCCCAGCAGGGGCCCGAAATCGGTCATCGCTCCGATGCCGATGAAGATCAGCAGCGGGAAGAGCTCGTTGGCGACCCCCATGTCATAAAGCACGGTGAAAAGTCCGCCCTCTTCGGTCATGCCGGTGGCTGGGATGTTAACCAGGACTGCCCCCAGGCCTATAGGAAGCAGCAGGGCTGGCTCGTACTTCCTGGCAATGGCCAGATAGATGAGGATGCCCCCCACTATCATCATGACCGCGTTGCCCAGGGTCAAGTTGAGGAAGCCACTCAGGAGTTGGAGCAACTTTGTCCAGTCCACCCCCCACACCTCATTCTATGACCAGCAAAACGTCGCCGTACAGGACATCCTGCCCCGCGGCTACCCCAACCTCTTTGACGATGCCTTCGACAGGGGCCATGATCTCGTTTTCCATCTTCATGGCCTCGAGGATACAGAGCACATCCTTGTATTGCACCGCATCGCCGGCTTTCACATTAACCGCCAGAATCTTGCCGGGCATGGGGGCTATCACTTCTCCCTCCAAAGTCACTGGCCTACCCACCTCCGTGGCGGGTTCTAAAGCCAAAAGCTCAGGCTCTTCTCTAACCCTTGCTACAGCCTCGGTTTCCGGAATCTCAGGACCCAATTCAACCTTATAGAGCTCCCCATCCACCAGCACCGAGACGGGCGACTCGTTCAGGTCCTTTATCTCCACCTCGTACCAATGGCCGTTGACGCTGATCTTGAATTTCTTCATCCTCGGTGCCCCTTCACCTCCCGTGAACCCATCAGTTGCCTGTAACGCCCCCAGGACTTCCAGGCGCTCCACTCGATTTTCGATTTTCGATTTTCGATTTCCGATCTCCGCTTTGGACTTTGAGCTTTGAGTTTTAGAGCAATGGCTACTGCGATGGCGGCCACCAGCTCTTTTTCTCTTTCCGAGGTCGTCTCCTCTTCAAGCTCCTTGGGTCTGAATAGCCTTTCCAGCCCCATCGCGGCCAGCATGAGGATCAGCAAAGCCGCGAAGAGGATCGCCATCCCCAGCACTGTTATATATACGCCTTGCATTGTGGCCATACACTTTTCCTCTCCGCAATTTCATTTACATCACAACTGATGGCGAGGACCCCCGTTCGGCAGTACAACTGCCTCACAACGGGTGAACAATTTTGAAGTTTGGAGTTTGAAGTTTGAAGTTCTAAAGGGGTATGTTCCCATGCTTCTTCGGCGGGATGGTATCCTGTTTGTTCTGTAGCATCGTTAGGGCTTTGATGAGGCGGGGACGGGTCTGGCGGGGCTCGATGACATCGTCAATGTAGCCCTTAGAAGCGGCAACGTAGGGGTTGGCGAATTTGTCCCTGTAGTCCTCTATCAGCTCCGCCCGCCTGACCTCTGGGGCTTCGGCCTCCTGGATCTCCTGGCGGGCGATGATGTTCACCGCCCCCTCGGGCCCCATCACCGCGATCTCGGCGCCGGGCCAGGCGTAGTTGATGTCCCCGCGCAGATGCTTGGAGCTCATCACGATGTAGGCCCCACCGTAGGCCTTGCGGGTGATGACGGCCACCTTGGGCACCGTGGCCTCGGCGTAGGCGTAGAGCATCTTGGCCCCATGCCTGATGATGCCCCCATGCTCCTGGGCTACGCCAGGCATGAAGCCGGGGGTGTCACAGAAGGTGATCAGCGGGACGTTGAAGCAATCGCAGAATCTAATAAAGCGTGCTCCCTTGTCGGAAGCGTTGATGTCAATCACGCCGGCCAGGATCCTCGGCTGCTGGGCGACGATGCCCACCGGCCGCCCGTCCAGGCGAGCGAAGCCCACGATGAGGTTGATGGCGTAGTGCTGGTGTACTTCCATGAAGTCGCCGCCGTCTGCCACTCGCAGGATGATCTCCCTCATGTCGTAGGGCTTGGTGGGATCGTCGGGCACGATGGTGTCCAGCGTCTCGTCCACGCGGTTTGGATCGTCGGTTGGCTCCAGCCGGGGTGGGTCCTCCATGTTGTTGGGCGGCAGGAAGGAGAGCAGCCGCCGCACCATGGCTAGCGTCTGCGGCTCGTCGGCCCCCATGAAATGGGCCACCCCGCTCTTGATGCTGTGAGCTGCGGCCCCGCCCAGGGCTTCGTGGGTCACGTCCTCCCGGGTCACCGCCCGAATGACGTCCGGCCCGGTGATAAACATGTGACTGGTCTCCTGCACCATGAAGATGAAGTCGGTGATGGCCGGGGAATAGACCGCGCCACCGGCGCATGGTCCCATGATGACCGAAATCTGGGGGATCACGCCCGACGCCAGGGTGTTGCGGGTGAAGATCTCCCCGTAGGCCCACAGGGAATCCACTCCCTCCTGGATGCGCGCCCCTCCTGAGTCGTTGATACCGATGAGGGGCGCGCCATTCCGCATCGCCAGGTCCATCACCTTGCAAACCTTCTCGCCGTGCACCTTGCTCACCGAGCCGCCGAACACGGTGAAATCCTGGGCAAAGACGTAGACCAATCGTTCGTCAATAGTCCCCCAGCCTGTGACCACGCTGTCTCCCAGTGGCCTGGTCTTCTCCATCCCAAAGTCGGTACAACGATGAGTGACGAACGTGTCCAGCTCCTGGAAGCTGCCCTCGTCCAGGAGGAGGTCGAGGCGCTCGAGGGCGGTGAGCTTGCCCTTAGCGTGCTGGCCATCAATGCGCTTTTGGCCGCCGCCCAGTTTGGCTTCTCCTTTGAGTTGTCTCAGCTTCTCGATCTTGGGATCGTTG